>NZ_CP079863.1:943984-1258646 GCF_025263485.1 Mycobacterium sp. SMC-2 | reverse complement strand
GGCTGGCGGGTGACCGCCGAAACGGGCAACGAGCTGACCGCCGAATTGGATTTCGCCGCCGACCCGCAGCTGCTGGCCGGCTTTCCCTACCCGCATGTGCTGACGGTGGCGGTGCGGCTGGCCGAGCGGACGCTGACGGTGCGCACCGCGGTGACCGCCACCGGCGCTCGCGCGGTCCCGCTGTGCTTCGGCTTCCACCCCTATCTGCGCCTGCCGGACGTGGCCCGCGGCGAGTGGGTCATCCACACACCGCCGCTGCGGAATCTGCTGCTCGACGACCGAGGGCTGCCGACCGGTGCCTGTGAACCCGCGCCGGCACGCGAAGAGGCGTTGGGCGACAAGGCTTTCGACGACGCCTACGACCGGGTGCCCGACGGCGCGGTGTTCGCGGTGTCCGGCGGCGGGCGCCGATTGGAAGTGCGCTTCGAGCGGGGTTATCCGGCGACGCAGATCTTCGCGCCGCTCGCCGAGGACGTGGTGTGCTTCGAGCCGATGACCGCACCGACCGACGCCCTGCGCCGCGGCGGCTACCGATGCGCGCGGCCGGGCGAGCCGGCGCTGGCCCAGTTTGCCATTCGCGTCTAGCCCAGGCTGGCATCCCTTCGTCGAAGGGGATTGTCCGGACCAACGCATGTCCAGCGCCAGTCTTATTTGACAGGTGCTGAAATAGACGCGTTCGACGCGTACTCTTAGCACATCCTTGGCAGGAGGATGCAGGTGAAGCCTGGCGAGAGCGGTGCAACGATCGACGAATTGCTGGACCGTGCGGTGTGGGCCATCAACGCGGGCGACCGTGCGACCGCCACCACGTTGGCGGGGCAGGTGCTATCGGTCGACCGCGGCAATCCAGAAGCCGAGGATTTGCTGGCCGCGACGCCCGAGTACGGCGAAATTCGCCGGATGACGATACTTTTTGCCGACCTGGTCGACTCGACTGCGTTGTCCACGCGGCTGGAGCCGGAGAGCTACCACACCTTGGTAGGCCGCTACCGGAACGAGGTGCGCCGCGTCGTCGATCGCTATGAGGGCCACATCAGCTCGATCAAGGGCGACGGCCTGCTGGCCGTGTGGGGACATCCCAAAGCGCATGAGAACGACGTCCGGCGCGCCGTCGCGGCGGGGCTGGACATCACCCGCGCCGTCGCGAAGCTCAGCACCCAGGCCGAACGCAAGTTCGGTGAGTCGATCAGCGTCCGGGTGGGCATTCACCGCGGGCTGATCTATCTCGACACCTACCAGGACGACGTCTACGGCTTCGCCGCCAACCTGGCGACCCGTCTTTGTGGTTTGGCCGCGCCGGGCACGGTGGCGGTGTCGGACGCGGTCGCGCCTCTGGTCGGTGACTCATTCGAACTCGAAGCGCGCCCACCGGCATCGGTGAAGGGCGTCGAATGCCTGACCGCGCATCACAGGGTGCTCGGTGAGCGGCACGAAGCGCCGCGACTGCGGTCGCCCGCGTTGATCGGGCGTGACCGCGAGCGTGCGTGGCTGCGGGATAGCTGGGAGCGGGCGTGCGACGGGACGTTGACCAGCCCCGGCATTGTGTTCCGCGGCGAGCCGGGAATCGGCAAGACCCGGCTGGCCACCGAGGCGGCCGAAATGGTCAGCGCTGCAGGCGCCCCCGTGGTCTGGCTGTTCGGCTCGCCGCTGCATAGCGACACCGGCCTGCATCCGGTGCGCCGGCTCGTGGAGCGTCGATGCGGCATCACGCGGCTGACCGATGCCGCGGAGCGGCTACGCCTACTCCAAGCCGAAGTACGAGCCAGCGGTCTGGATCCCGCGCTCGCGGTGCCGTTGCTCTCCCCCGTCATCGGCGTCGGACCCGAGCACGGGTACCAGCCGGCGGCCGCAGAAGGCCGAGCACTTTATGAGTCGATCGGCGCGACCGTTCTGCAGTACGTGCGGGCCTGCGTGGGCGATCAAGCCGGACTCGTCATCGCCGAGGATGTGCAGTGGTTCGACCAGTCCACTGTGGAGCTAGTCAACTCGTTGCTCACCGGCGCTGACGGCCGGCTGCTGGTGGTCTTGACCGGACGCGATGGCGACTGGCTGCAAACCGGTTGGCCGGTACAGCTTTTCGAGCTTTCACCGCTGACCGATGAGCAGTCCGACGCGCTGATCACCGCGCTGGACCCGGCGGTTCCCAAGGACCAGCGGACCGAGGTGCTCAACCGATGCGATGGGGTGCCGTTCTACATCGAACACCTCGTGGGTGAACTCGACGGCACCGGAGCGTATTCCGGGGTGCCCGAGGCGTTGTACGAGCCGCTGTTCGCCCGACTGCATCACTCCCGTCCCGAGGTGGTGCCCGTGGTGGAAGCGGCCGCCGTCATCGGGCGCGCAGGCGACCTCCCGCTGCTTCGCGCCGTGGTAGGACACGACCCCAAGGGCGTCGACGACGTCGTCACCGAACTGGTGCACGCGCGTGTGCTCGAGCGACGCGGGACCAATGGCTGGCGATTCCGGCATGAGCTGTTCCGTGAGGTGGCCGCTGAGTTGGCTCCGCCCTCCCTGGGCCGTGACTTGCACGCGCGAGCCGCCCGCGCACTGGTCGACGTGGCGGACTCGGCCGAACCGGATTGGCGAGTGGTCGCAAGCCATTTCGCGCAGGCGCACCACTACGAGGAAGCCGTCGATGCCTACCACATGGCTTCGGCCAACGCCCGACGGCGCGGCGCTCTACAAGAAGCGGTCGTTTGCCTCACGGACGCCCTCTTCCAGCTCACCAACTGCGCGGCGAGACCGGAACGGGACCGAAAAGAAATGGCCATCCGGATGGAACGCGGATTCCTGACGGGTGCGACCCAGGGCAGCATGAGCGGTGAGGGCCCCGCAGACTTCCAACGATGCCTGGCCTTGGCGAGTACCGGCAACTACGAAGACGAATTGCTTACCACGCTGACCGGGCTGATCGGTTACTACGTGCCGCGGGCCGAACTGCGCCGGGCGCATGAGCTGATCGATTCACTGTCCGCCCGAATCACCATGAATCGCCCATGGAGTCTTCCGGCAATCGCCTCGGTATTGGGTTCCGTCGTCTGGCTGGAAGGTGATTTCGCGGCCGCCCGGACACATCTGCTCCGGGCCCTGGCCGATGGTTCCCGCGCAGATCCGAATGTGCTGGACACCGCCTGGTGGGTGAACGTCGACCCGATCTCGTTGGCGCACATGTACATGGCGCTGACGCACACGGTGTGCGGAGACCTCGACCGCGCCCACGCGGAGTTGACTGATTCGTTCCGGCGCTGCGATGGCCTTGCATTTCCGCGGAACGTCTACAACAGGGCGAACACCTACTACATGGAAATCTGGGTGCGGTTGGAGAGCGGCCAAATCGACGAGGCCGCGACCATTGTCGCGGAGCTGCTCAAGCTCAGCGAGCAATCGGGACTCGACCTGTGGCAGTGGGTCGGCAGAACCGAACACGCCACCGTCAATGCGTTGGCGGCGCTGGAAGCTGACGCCGACCCCGCCACGCTGGCCGCCCGAGCGGAGAAAGTAACGCGATGGGTGGACGGATCCCGGCGCATGCACCTCAAGATGTTCCTGACGTTTCACGATGCGATCATTGGCCGCCTTCTGATAGCCGCGGGTGCGGGGCAGCGGGCGCGGGAGCGGTTGGAGATGGCTCTGCAGCATGCTGAAGAGACCGGAATGCACTTCTACGACGGCGAGCTAATGCGCGTACGCGCACTGACGTTCACCGAGCCGCGGGAACGTCACAACGCCCTGACGGATGCGCTCGGGTTCGCCCGGCAACAAGGTGCGACGCTCTTCGAGTTGCGTTGCATGCTCGATCTTTTCGACATCGACGGTGATCGGTCCGCGCTGGCCGAGGTTGTCCGCCGCTTCCCCGGCGACGCTCGGTGGCCGGAATTCGCGCGGGCACAGTGCATCCTTTCGTAACCCTGTGGCCGGATCAGCGGTAACCCTTCCGCGGCTTGTGCGGAGAGTTCGACACGTCTTCGAGCGCGCTGAGGTTACTGACCACATCTCGGCTTTCATGCTTGGCAATGACGCGAAGGAGCGCGGGGAACGGAGAGAACCGCGCGGGCGGCGTCAGATACCAGGAACCGAGTGCGGCCGTCCAGGCCTCCTGATGCACTGTCCGCTCCGCAGCGCTCGATGAGTGCGTCGCCAGGTAATAGGCGAAGTCCCAAGCTCCCTTGCGCAGCTTCTTCAGCGAACGCTCAATGACGCCGATCTCGCCCGGTATCAGCCAGCGGGTCCAGCGCAACTCCGGAGAAAGCGTATCGAGGACCTTCAGCACGCCCGGCAGCTGCTTGTACAAGATTTTGTTGACGCGGTTGTAATCCTCTTCGAGGCTGTCCATCGAC
Organism: Mycobacterium sp. SMC-2; assembly: GCF_025263485.1. Lineage (NCBI taxonomy): Bacteria > Bacillati > Actinomycetota > Actinomycetes > Mycobacteriales > Mycobacteriaceae > Mycobacterium > Mycobacterium sp. SMC-2. Next base: position 1,254,309 of record NZ_CP079863.1, on the reverse strand, counting down.
TGGGCCGCGACCGCGTGGACGGCCAGCCCCAGATCGAATGTGATGTGCGCATTCATCCCTGCCATCATGTGCTGCAGGATGATCGCCTGACCGTCGTGGTCGCCGACGAACGTGACCTTCCACGGCAGGGCCGAACCGTCACCTTTGGCCGGGTGAAAGTACGCATTCAACGCGTTGAAATACCTTGTGGCGAAAGCGATGTCGAGCCTTTCCATGCGCGGCCCGTCGTCGAAGACGTTATCGCTCACCGCATCCCGAATCGCCAGGGTGGTCCTCTTGTAGAGAACGGCGAAGTAGCCGATGTGGCTCTCGGTCTTGGTGGCCCAGTCAACGATCTGATCGATGTTGCGCAAGACATCTTCGATCGTATTGGGCCGACCGAGTAGACCCAATGGGGGCGGCGTAGGAGCGGTCATGGAGGACCTTCCTTATCATCGAAATGGCGAGATTTCACGCCGAAAGCTCCCATTTGGTGGCCAGGTGATCGGGTATGTCGAACTGCGCTCGCACCCCGCCACGCTGAAATGTGAAGAGCCCCTGCATCAATTCGCGCCCGAATGGACGGACCAGGCCCGAGACCAGTCGGTAACGCGGAGAATTGCGCAAGGTCCGGCCGAAGATGCGCACCCAGAACCAGTTGCCGACGCGAGTGAGCCGCCCGAGGTCGTCGGTAAGGCTCGACGGCGGCACACCCAGCATGTCGGCGATCTCGTCTCCGGCCAGGTGACGGATCAACGGCGGAATCGATTTGTCGAACGCGTGCCCGGGCGTCAGCTCGTCGAGCAGCTCCATGAGCGCGGCGGCCATTGCCCGCCCTTCCGGCGACGCCCTGAACTGCCGACGCCGGATCGTCTCGACCAGGGCGGTGGCATCGTCGATGCCTTCCACCAGCATGTCGTCATCGACGCCGAGCAGGTGGGCGATGACGTTCCACAGATGCAGGTAGGCCTCTTTGTCGTCGGTGGACACGTCGACACCCAACTGGCGCATCGGCCCGACAGGCACATAGGAGAACGAGAGCATCGTGCCGGCGAGGTCTTCCTGGTTGATCGGTATGCCCCAGTTGGGATCCCAGAAGCCGGGGCGCTGCCCATTGCGGGCCTCGATCATCTTGCGCACGGCGGCGTGCATCAGGCGGACGTGCTCGATGGTGCGAAAGCCCTTGCCCTGTGGCTCGAAGCTGTCGACGGCGAGCACGTTCATCAAGAACTGGCCGGTCTCTATCACCCGCCTGCGCGCATTGGTTTCGAGCTGGGCGGTCCGACTGAGCACCTTCACGCCCTTGGCCGCCGCGTACGCCGTGGGCAACGATGCGCAGAACAGACACAGTGAGATCTGCAGGCCCCATTCTTCGAACAACTGCTGCCCGCGCTTGATCTTGTCGGGGTCGGCCCAGTGCGGCAGCGCCGGGGGAGCCGCGGCCAGATACTTCTGTATCTCGACTGGCAAACCCGCCGGCACCGGCTGGTCATTGCTCACCAGGGTGCGCATGAGATCGTTGACCGCCTGGACGTTGGCGTGCTTGAACAGTTCGTCGACCGCCGCGTCGGCCAGCGGATCCCCCTGTTGCCGCTTGCCATTGAGCAGCTCGTCCGACCATCGGGAGCCGCCGTGTGCGCCCGCCATCCAGGCAGCATGTCAGATCACTAGCGGTTTTTGCTAGGGCATATGGCCAGTTAATTCAGATCGAACCCGGAGCACGGCAGCGTGTGATCAGCCGCGCGTTCGGCGCGGCTGCCACACCACCACGGCGGTGCTCTTGGGCACCACCGCCAGGTCGCGGCGCTGCCCGGCGCGCACCTGCGCCAGCTCCTCGGTGAGCTCCTGCACCCGCGACTGCAACGCCTCGACCTGGTTGGTCAGCTCGATGATGCGCTTGATCCCGGCGAGGTTGACCCCTTCGTCCTGGGACAGCCGCTGCACCTCGCGCAGCAGGTCGACGTCGCGCTCCGAATAGCGCCGTCCCCCACCGGAAGTGCGGCGCGGGGTGACCAGCCCAAGGCGATCGTAGGTGCGCAGGGTCTGGGCGTGCATGCCGGCCAACTCGGCGGCCACCGAGATCAGGAAGGTCCGGGAGTCCTCCCGTGCATTCTTCGCCATCAGCGGTTACCCGCCCATCCCGCGCGCGGGTCGAACCCACTGGCTCGCTCCGCGGCCGCGTACGCCTGCAGCGCGTCGGCCGCGGCGCCCTCCACGTTCGGCGGCACGGCGACCTTGACGGTGACCAGCAGGTCCCCGTTGCCGCCGCTGCGCTTGGGGACGCCGCGCCCGCGCACCCGCAGGATGCGGCCGTCGGAGGTGCCCTTGGGCACCCGGACGCCGACCTTGCCGTCCAGTGTGGGCACCGAAATCGTTGAGCCCAAAGCTAATTCGGCGAAGCTGACCGGAACGGTCACGGTGAGGTCGTCGCCGTCGCGGCCAAACACCTTGTGCGGCCGCACATGCACCGTCACGTACAGGTCACCCGACGGCGCCCCGCGCAGCCCGGCCTCGCCCTGCCCGGGCAGCCGGATGCGCTGCCCGTCCTCGACGCCCGGCGGGATCCGCACGTTGATGGTGCGGGTCCGGGTGGTGACCCCGGTGCCCTTGCACTCGTCGCAGGGGTGCTCGATGATCGAGCCGCTGCCCCGGCAATCGGTGCAGGGCTCGGAGAACCCGAACGCGCCCTGGTTGCGGCTGATAACACCGGAACCGTTGCAGGCGGGGCACACCTTCGGGCTGGTGCCCGGCCGCGCGCCGCTGCCATGGCAGTTGGTGCACGGCGCCGGGCTGGTCAGCCGCAACGGCATGGCCACGCCCTTGGCGGCCTCGACGAAATCCAGCTGCGTCTCGGTCTCCAGGTCGTTGCCGCGTCGCGGCCGGCTGGGACGGGCGCCGGCGCCGCGCCCGAACAGGCCGCCGAACAGGTCACCGATGTTGGTGCCGCCGGTTCGGCCGGCGGCATCGAACAAGTCGTTGAGGTTGAACTCGGCACCGTCGCCACCGACGTTGAAGCCACCGAAGCCGCCGGTGTCGAACCGGCGGCCGCCGCCGAAACCACCGCCCGCGAACAGGCGGCGGGTTTCGTCGTACTCCTTGCGCTTCGCCGGATCCGACAACACGTTGTGCGCCTCCGACACCGCTTTGAATCGCTCGCCGGCGGCCGGATTGTCGGGGTTGGCGTCCGGATGCAGGTCGCGTGCCAGCTTCCGGTAGGCGCGTTTGATCTCTTCGGGACTGGCGTCAGAGGAGACGCCCAGCTCCTTGTAGAAGTCCTTTTCGACCCATTCTCGCTGGGCCATGTCGCGTCACCCCCTCTCACCTTTCCGTTCTGTTGTTGTGCTGATTGTGTGGTCTATTCACCGGATTCGCCGGGATTATCGTCCGATTCGACCGGCTCGGCCGCCGCGGCACCGTCGTCGGCCACCGTGTCGACGACAGCGACCAGAGCGTGCCGCAGGACCTGGTCGCCCAGTTTGTAACCCTGCCGCATGACGGTGCCGATCACCGGCTTGGAACCGTCGCCGCCGTCACCCTCGTGCTGGACGGCCTCGTGCAGCACCGGGTCGAAGTCCTCGCCTTCCTCGCCGAACGCCGTCAGGCCCAGCCCGGACAGCGCGCTGTCCAGCTTGTCGGCCACCGACTTCAGCGGGCCCGACTCCAGGTCCCCGTGCTTGCGGGCCCGTTCCAGATCGTCGAGCACGCCCAACAACTGGGTGACGACGCCGGCCTTGGCCCGGTCCGCCGCGGCCTGCTGGTCGCGCAGCGCCCGCTTGCGGTAGTTGGCGAAGTCGGCCTGGACCCGTTGCAGATCGGCGGTCAGCTCGACGACCTTGTCAGCTGCGGCGCCGCCCGATGCGGTGATCGCAGGTTCCGGCGCCGCCTCGCCCGGCGTTGGGCCGGGCGAGACGTGCCGTACTTCACCGGTCTTAGGATCGATCCGCCGCTTGTCGGTGACGGTCACCTGCTCATGTGGATTGCCTTCGGTCACTTGGACTCCCGGTCGTCGTCGACCACCTCCGCGTCCACGACGTCATCGGCGGAGCCGGACGGGCCGCCGGGCTCGCCGCCGGCCTGCCCACCCGCGGCTTGGGTCGCCTCGTAGATGGCTTGGCCGAGCGCCTGGGACTCCTGGCCCAGCTTCTCCATCGCCGACTTGATCGCGGAGATGTCGGTGCCGCCCAGGGCCGACTTGGCCTCGGCGATCGCCGCGTCCACCTTGGACAGTGTGTCCTCGGGAACCTTCGAGCCGCCCTCGGCCTCGCGCTGGTCCTTGACGAACTTCTCCGTCTGGTAGACCAGCGATTCGGCCTGGTTGCGGATGTCGGCCTCCTCGCGCCGCTGGCGGTCCTCCTCGGCGTGCGCCTCGGCGTCCTTGATCATCCGGTCGATCTCCTCCTTGGACAGGCCGGAGCCCTCCTGGATCTTGATCGTGTTCTCCTTGCCGGTGCCCTTGTCCTTGGCCGTGACGTGCACGATGCCGTTGGCGTCGATGTCGAAGGTGACCTCGATCTGCGGGACGCCGCGGGGAGCCGGCGGGATGCCGGTCAGCTCGAAGGAGCCGAGCAGCTTGTTGTGCGAAGCGATTTCGCGCTCACCCTGGTAGACCTGGATCTGCACCGACGGCTGGTTGTCGTCGGCCGTGGTGAAGGTCTCCGACCGCTTGGTGGGGATCGTGGTGTTGCGCTCGATGAGCTTGGTCATCACGCCACCCTTGGTCTCGATACCCAGGCTCAGCGGCGTGACGTCAAGCAGCAGAACGTCTTTCACCTCGCCCTTGAGGACACCCGCCTGCAGCGCGGCGCCCACGGCCACCACCTCGTCGGGGTTGACGCCCTTGTTGGGCTCCTTGCCGCCGGTGAGCTCCTTGACCAGTTCGGTCACCGCGGGCATGCGGGTGGAACCACCCACCAGCACCACGTGGTCGATGTCGGCCACCGAGATGCCGGCGTCGGAAATCACCGACTTGAACGGCTGCCGGGTGCGGTCCAGCAGGTCTTGGGTGATCTTCTGGAACTCGGCGCGGGTCAGCTGCTCGTCGAGGAACAGCGGGTTCTTGTCCGCGTCGACGGTGATGTAAGGCAGGTTGATCGAGGTGCTCTGCGAGCTGGAGAGCTCGATCTTGGCCTTCTCGGCGGCTTCACGCAGCCGCTGCATCGCCATCTTGTCCTTGGTCAGGTCGATACCGCTGGTGCCCTTGAACTTGTCGACGAGCCAGTTGACGATCCGGTCGTCCCAGTCGTCACCACCCAGGTGGTTGTCACCGCTGGTGGCGCGGACCTCGACCACGCCCTCGCCGATCTCGAGCAACGAGACGTCGAAGGTGCCGCCACCGAGGTCGAAGACCAGGATGGTCTGTTCCTTGGAGCCCTTGTCCAGGCCGTAGGCCAGCGCCGCGGCGGTGGGCTCGTTGACGATGCGCAGCACGTTCAGGCCGGCGATCTGGCCGGCCTCCTTGGTGGCCTGACGCTGGGCGTCGTTGAAGTACGCCGGCACAGTGATGACCGCGTCGGTGATGTCCTCGCCCAGGTACGCCTCGGCGTCGCGCTTCAGCTTCATCAGCACGCGCGCGCTGATCTCCTGCGCGGTGTATTTCTTGTCGTCGATCTCGATGGACCAGTCGGTGCCCATGTGCCGCTTGACCGAACGGATGGTGCGGTCGACGTTGGTCACCGCCTGGTTCTTGGCGGGCTGACCGACGAGTACTTCGCCGTTGCGCGCGAAAGCGACGATGGACGGGGTCGTCCGGGAGCCCTCGGAGTTGGCGACGACGACGGGGTCACCGCCCTCGAGGACTGCGACGACGGAGTTGGTGGTCCCGAGGTCGATACCGACCGCACGAGCCATAGTGATTCCTCCTGAGTGAGTTGAGCTTCTTTTGTGCCACTATGCTGAGTGAACCCGGCTCAAGACTGCTCTTGGTGGCACCGCGGTGTCAAGCCAGTATTGAGCCTGGTTCGCTCAAGTTGTCGATCATGCTAACGGTGGGGCTCGCGGTCTTGTTCCCGGGGGCCGCCGACGAGTGTGCGGCGAGGGCTTTGGCCGTGCGTACAGGGCGGAAATCCCGGCCAAATGGCGCCCTGAGCGCACGCCGTACGCCTTGGCGCACACTGAGCCGATCGTGAAGCCCCGACGGGCAGCGGAGCCAGTCAGCAAGCGTGCCGGCGCCTCGATCGGCTAACCTGGGCTTCCCTGGACCACCCCGGCAGGAGCTCGATGGCACAGCAAGACAGCGCCGCCGCGCGGCTCGCCCGCGAAGACTCGGGCTATCACAAGGGCCTCAACAACCGCCAGATACAGATGATCGGGCTCGGCGGCGCCATCGGAACCGGCCTGTTCCTCGGGGCCGGAGGACGGCTCGCGTCGGCCGGACCGGGGTTGTTCCTGGTGTACGGGATCTGCGGCATCTTCGTCTTCCTGATCCTGCGCGCCCTCGGCGAGCTCGTGCTGTACCGCCCCTCGTCGGGGTCCTTCGTGTCCTATGCCCGTGAATTCTTCGGCGAGAAGGCCGCTTTCGCTGCGGGCTGGTTGTACTTCCTCAACTGGGCGATGACCGGGATCGTGGATACCACCGCGATCGCGCACTACTGCCACTACTGGACGACGTTGCGCACGGTCCCGCAGTGGACGCTGGCGTTGATCGCGTTGGTCGCCGTCCTGGCGATGAACCTGATCTCGGTCAGGCTGTTCGGCGAGCTGGAATTCTGGGCCTCGTTGATCAAGGTGCTCGCGCTGGTGACGTTCCTCGCCGTCGGCACGGTCTTTCTGGTCGGGCGCTTCAAGGTCGACGGTCAGGACCCCGGTGTGGCGCTGTGGGACAGCCATGGGGGACTGCTGCCGGCGGGCTTGCTGCCCCTGGTGCTCGTCACCTCGGGCGTGGTCTTCGCCTACGCCGCGGTCGAGCTGGTCGGCATCGCGGCCGGGGAGACCGCGAATCCGCACAAGGTCATGCCGCGCGTGATCAACTCCGTGGTGTTCCGCATCGCCATCTTCTATATCGGGTCGACGGTGCTGCTGGCGCTGCTGCTGCCGCACACCGCCTACCGGGACCACGTGAGCCCGTTCGTCACGTTCTTCTCGAAGGTCGGGTTCGGCGGGGCGGGCAGCGTGATGAACCTCGTGGTTCTCACCGCCGCGCTCTCCAGCCTGAACGCCGGGCTGTACTCCACGGGCCGCATCCTGCGGTCGATGGCGATCAACGGCAGCGGCCCGAAATTCACCGCACCCATGACGAAGAACGGCGTGCCATACGGCGGGATCCTGCTCACCGCCGTTGTCGGCCTCTTGGGCATCGTGCTCAACGCCGTCAAACCGAGCCAGGCATTCGAAATCGTGCTGCACATCGCCGCCGTCGGCGTGGTGGTGGCCTGGGGGACCATCGTGGCGAGCCAGCTGCGGTTCTACCGGCTGTCACGCGCCGGGGCGGTCCAACGGCCGCACTTCCGGATGCCGATGGCGCCCTACAGCGGCTACCTCACGCTGGCATTCCTGGCCGGCGTCCTGGTCCTGATGTTGCTGGACAGGGTCCAGGGCCCTTGGCTGCTCGGCGCGATGGCCTTCGGAATCCCGGCGCTGATCGGCGGTTGGTATCTGGTCCGCCACCGGGTGAGGGCCGCCGCCCAAGACGCCGCGCTGCCGGCCGCCGACCCACCCGTGGCGGCTTAGGGCTCGTCGATGTCCTCGCCGCCGGCGAGGTCGGCGCAGTCGACGATTTCGACGTCGGGCCGGGTGCGCAGGTACGCGCCGGCGCCGCGATCGCCGGAGATGCGCTCGAGGACCTCGGGCCAATGCCGCCGCGCGATCACCACGGGATGCCCCGGACGGTCACCGAACGAGGCGCGCGCCAGGCCGCTGGCCGACGCGATCGCGCGGTCGAGGACCCGCGCCACCACCGCGGGGCCGACATCGGGGGTGTCGACGACGTGCAGCACCGCGTAGTCCCCGTGCAACAGGTCGGCTTGCGTCAGGCCGGCGCGGACCGAGGCGCTCAGCCCGTCTCGCCACCGCGACGCCGTGATCGCGGTCGCCCCGGGCGGGGCGGCGACTTCTGCGGCGCCCAGCACGACGACGACGTCGGCGCACCCCCCGCCGCGCAGGGCGTGGACCGCGATGTCCAGCCAGCCGTCGACCAGCACCTTCGGCTTGCCGTAGCGCCTGCCGGCGCCCGCGGCCAGCAGTACGCCGACGCAGTGGGTCGACTCCGGTAACCCCACTCTCCTATGATGGCATTGCACTTCTCCCAAAGCGATAACTTCGCTGCGCATCGGATGGAGCGTCATGACTCAGGACGTGCAAGGGACCCCTTCGGCCCCTGCCCCCCCGGCGCCCCGGTACGCCGGCACCCGAGTGCAGCGGGTGGAGGACGGCCGGCTGCTGACCGGGCGCGGCTGCTTCGTCGACGACATCTCGCGGCCCGGCATGCTGCACGCCTGCTTCGTGCGCAGCCCGTTCGCGCGGGCGCGCATCAACGGCATCGACGCCTCGGCCGCGCTGGCGCTGCCCGGCGTGCGGGCGGTGTTCACCGCCGCCGACCTCAACCCCGACGTGCACGAGGCCTGGCACGCCGTCGCCGGCAAGGACGTCCCGGACACCCCGCGGCCGCCGCTGGCCGAGGGCGAGGCGAAGTTCGTCGGCGACCCCGTCGCCCTCGTCGTCGCCGAGAGCCGCTACATCGCCGAGGACGCGCTGGAACGCGTCGACGTGGACTACGAGCCGCTGCCCGCGGTCACCGACTTCACCCGGGCGCAGGACTCCGACGTGCTGGTGCACGACGCCTACCCGAACAACGTCGCCGGCGGAATGGGCGGAGCCCCGCCGGACGAAGAGCTGTTCGCCAACGCGCCATGCGTGGTCAAAGAGCATATCTACCAACAGATCTACGCGCCGGTGCCCATCGAGACCCGCGGCCTGGTCGTGGAATGGACCGCCGCCACAGGCGAACTCACGATGTGGGCGTCCACCCAGACCCCGCACGAGCTGCGGGCATTCTGTGCCCGGCTGTTGGGCATTGCGGCGCAACGGGTTCGGGTCATCATGCGCGACACCGGCGGCGGCTTCGGCCAGAAGGTCGTCCCGATGCGCGAAGACATGTGCATCATGCTCGCGGCCCGCAAGGTGCCGGCGGCGCTGAAGTGGATCGAGGACCGGCGCGAGAACCTGATGTCGGCCGGGCAGGCCCGGCACGTCGACGGCTCCGCCCGAATGGCTTTCGACGACGAGGGCAACATCGCGGCGGCCGACATCGACTTCGTCCAGGACATCGGCGCCTACCCCACCCCGTACCCGGTGCTGACGACGGCCGCCATCGGCATGTTCTTCCCCGGGCCCTACCGGGTGCCCAAGGCCAGCTTCAACTACAAGACGGTCTTCTCCAACACCAGCGGCCTGGCCGCCTATCGCGGCCCGTGGCAGTACGAGACGCTGGCCCGCGAGATCCTGCTGGACATCGCCGCACGCAAGATGGACGTCGACCCGGTCGAGCTGCGCCGGCGCAACCTGTTGCGCCGCGACGAGATGCCCTATGTCAACCCCAACGGCATGCCGTACGACCACGTCGCCCCGATCGACACGTTCGAGCAGGCAGTGAAAATCCTTGACCACGAAGGGTTTCGCAAGGAGCAGGCCGAGGCGCTGGCGCAGGGCCGCTACCTGGGCCTCGGGTTCTCGGCCTACATCGAGCCGACCGGCGCGGCGACCGGCCACCTGGCCACCGAAGGCGCCACCATCCGCATGGAGCCGACCGGCAAGATCAACGTGTACGTCAACGGCGGCTCGAGCGGAAACAGCATCGAGACCACGGTCGTCCAGTTGACCGCCGACGCGCTGGGCGCCGACATCGACGACGTGTCCACCATCCAGGGCGACACCGCGGTCACCCCGTACGGGGCCGGGACGCAGGGCAGCCGCAGCGCGCCGATGACCGCCGGGGCCATCACCGAGGCGGGTGCCATCCTGCGGGAGAAGATCGTGGCCCTGGCCGCGCACCACCTCAAGGTCGACGAAGCGCAAGTGGACTTGGCCTATTCGGTGGCCAGCGTGCGCGGTGAGCCGGACAAGTCGGTGCCGTTCGGCGAGCTGGCCTACCTGGCGTACTACTCACCCCAGATGCTGCCGCCGGGGATGTCGGCCAACCTGGAGGCGACCGCGCGATTCAATTCGCCGAACCCCATTCACTGGTCCAACGCGACGCACGCCTGCACCTGCGAGGTGGACGTGGAAACGGGCAAGGTGACGCTGCTGCGCTACATCGTCAGCGAGGACGTCGGGCCGATGATCAACCCGACGATCGTCGAGGGCCAGATCGCCGGCGGAACGGTGCAGGGCATCGGCGGCGCGCTGATGGAGGACATGGTCTACGACGACGACGGCAACCCGCTGGCAACGACTTTCGTCGACTACCTGCTGCCCACGGCCACCGAGGTGCCGCCGATCGAATTCGGCCACGTCGAGATACCGGGGCCGGGGCCCGGCGGATACAAGGGTGCCGGCGAGGGCGGGGCCATCGGCTCGGTGCCCGCGGTGATCAACGCCATCAACGACGCCCTGGCGCCGCTGGGCGTGACGATCACCCGCTTGCCGGCAAGCCCGGCGTCGATCGCCGCGGCGCTGGAAGAGGGGCAACGGTGAAGCCGGCCGCATTCGAGTACCACCGTCCGGACACCGTCGACGACGCCGTGAACCTGCTCGCCGAGCTGGGCGACGACGCGAAGATCCTGGCGGGCGGCCAGAGCCTGGTGCCGATGCTGGCGATGCGGCTGGCCTACTTCGACCATCTCATCGACATCTCCCGGCTGCCCGAGCTGCGCGGCATCGACCACAGGGGCTCGGAGCTGTGGATCGGCGCGGGCACCACCGAGGCCACCGTGGGCGCCGATCCGCAAGTGCGCCAAGCGGTTCCGCTGCTGACCCGGGTGACGCCGTACGTCGGGCATTTCCAGATCCGCAACCGCGGCACCCTCGGCGGGTCGATCGCCCACGCCGACGCCGCCGGCGAATACCCGGCGGTCGCCCTCACCCTGGATGCGGTGATGGAGGTGCAGTCGCCACGCGGACGGCGCGAGATCGCGGCCGCCGACTTCTTCGCCGGCCTCTGGGAGACCACCATGGAATCCGACGAGGTGCTGACCGGGGTGCGGTTCCCCATCTGGGACGGCAGGTGCGGGTTCGGCGTCGAGGAATTCTCGCGCCGGCACGGCGATTTCGCGATCGCCGGCGCCCTGGTCGCCGTCCAGCTGGACGCCGAAGACCGCGTATCGCGCTGCGCGATCGGGTTACTGGGCATGGGGGGCACGGTCCGGCGCGCGACGGCGGCCGAGGTCGCGGCCATCGGCCGGCCGGTCGGCGAGCTGGTGCCCGAACAGATCGGCCAGGCCGCGATGAGTGGGCTCGACGACATTCCCAACGACCTGCAGGGCTCGGCGTCATACCGGCTGAAAATCGGCGCCACCATGGCCACCCGCGCCTGGACACGAGCGACAGCCGAAGCGATGACGAGGACCGGCAATGAGTGAACACCGAATCGAATTGTCCGTCAACGGAACTGCGATCACCGCCGCGGTCGAACCGCGGATGACGCTGGCGGACTTCCTGCGGGACAAGTGCGGGCTGACCGGCACCCATCTGGGCTGCGAGCACGGGGCGTGCGGGGCGTGCACGGTGCTGCTGGACGGCGAGGCCGTGCGCTCGTGCCTGATGTTCGCGGTGCAGGCCGACGGGACCGAGGTGACGACGGTCGAAGGGGTCGCCGCACCGGACGGCACCCTGTCGCCCGTGCAGGCGGCGTTGCGGGAGTGCCACGGGCTGCAATGCGGCTTCTGCACGCCGGGTTTCGTCATGTCGCTGACCGCGCTGCTGCGCGACAACCCCGACCCCAGCGAGCACGAGATCCGCGAGGGCCTGTCCGGCAACTTCTGCCGGTGCACCGGCTACCAGGGCATCGTCGCCGCCGCCCGCCGGGCCGCCGAGGCCCAGTCGGTCACGCAGCGGTAAAGCTTCCCCATCGGGGTCGCATCGTTAGGCGCGCGGTTGCACGGGGTTTCGTCACTTCCCGCGTAATCTGATGTCCCGGTGTCGGGAGATTGTCGGGAGTGGCGCGTGCGGTTTTCGCAAAGGGCACGGTGGAGTCTCGCCGGTGGGTCCCTGCTGATCGCGCCCGTGCTGGTCACCCCCTCGCTGATCGACGCCTGTTCCACCACCGTCGCGGGCCGGCCCGTCGCCGCGCCGGGGGCGGGCCCGGTCGAACCGACGTTCCCCACACCCAGGCCGAGCACGTCGCCGCCGGGTCCCACCGCGGTCCCCGGCCTGCCGACGCCCGCCAACCCGACGGCGCCCGCCGGTGCCATCCCGCTCCCGCCCGATCAGAACGGTTACGTGTTCATCGAAACCAAGTCGGGCACCACGCGGTGCCAGATCAACAAGGACACCGTCGGATGCGAGGCGCCCTTCACCAATTCCCCCATGCAAGACGGCGAGCACGCCAATGGCGTCAGCGTGGACGCCTCCGGCAAGGTGCAATGGGTGCTGGGCAACCTGGGGGCCATCCCGACCGTCCAGATCGACTACAAGACCTACAACGCCGCGGGCTGGACGATCAACGCCACCGCCGACGGCACCCGGTTCACCAACGACCGCACCGGCCACGGGATGTTCGTCAGCATCGACAGGGTCAATACCTTCTGACGGGCGGGCCCAGCAGGTTGGCAGCCGGGGTCAGTACCATCGGTGCCGTGGCACGCAAAGGCCCACCCGACGACTTCCACGAGCAATCGACCCGGCATGCCGACTACGGCATGGGTGACCAGCCGACTTCCGGCGATGCCTCGGCGAACCCGCCCGAAGCTTTCGACGAGAGTGAACCCACTCCGTGGTACCGCAAGCCGCCGCTGCTCATCGCCTGGCTGGTATTCGTCGCGATCCTGATCGGGCTCATCGTCTACGGCATCACCGAGTTGCTACAGGGCGAACAGGGCACAAGTCCCACCCCGAGCACCACCCGCACCGGCACGACGACCAGCGCGACCACCACCACCACGACGACCACCACGACGACGCCGACCACCAGCAGTGCGGTCGAGCCGCCGGCACAGCAGCCGACGCAGCAGCCGACAGGCCAGCCGACCCAGCAGCAGCCGACGCATCGGCATCACCTGCCGCAGGTGCCGTCGGTGATCACCATTCCGGGGGTGCCGACGGTGATCACGGTCCCGCCCGGCCTGCGCTGACCCCGTCGGCCGCTAGGGTGAGGACCACCGGGCGATCGGAAGTGGGGTGCGGGGCATGAGCGAGTCGCTCGGGCTGTCGATCGGGGCGGCCAACCTGGTGGCGGCCCGCTCGGGCAGCGCCCCGGTGGTGCGCAGCGCCGTGTTGACCCTCTTCGAGCACCGGCCGACCGAAGTTGGCCTGCCGGAAGAAAACCCGAAACTCACCGAAAACGGGATGGTGCTGCGCGGATTCGTCGAGCGCGTCGGCGACCGGTCCCCGCTGGTGGCGGCCGACGGGACGAAGTACCTCGGCGAGGTGCTGACGGTCGAGGCGATCGAGGCCATGGCCCGCACCGTCGGCTACGGCACACCGATCACGATCGCCGTCCCCGCGTATTGGTCCGACGCCCAGTTCACGGCGCTGCGTGAGGAATTCTTCGCCCAGCCCGATCTCGCCCGCGGCGGCGTGGCCCCGGTGCTGGTGTCCGACGCCACCGCCGCGCTCGCCGCGCTGCGCGGCAGGCCGGGATTCCCGACCGACGGCGTCGTCGCTCTGTGCGACTTCGGCGCCAGCGGCACCACCATCAGCCTGATGAACGCCGGGTCCAACTTCGCCCGCGTCGGCCCGTCGGTGCGCTACGCCGATTTCTCCGGCGACGCAATCGATCACCTCGTGCTCGGCGGCTTGCGCGCCTCCGATGCCACCATGGCCGACCTGGGCAGCACCATGCGGATCGGCTCGCAGACCCGCCTGCTCGGCGAATGCCGGCGGGCCAAGGAGCAACTGTCGACCGCCCCGACGGCCTCCGTCGCCGGCGTGCAGCTGTCCCGCGCCGAGCTCGAGCAACTGCTCTTTGAACCGCTGGACCGATTCCTGGACGCCCTCGAGCAGGCGTTGCGCAGCAACGGGATTCCGAAATTGGCCGCCGTGGCCAGTGTCGGCGGCGGCGCCAACATCCCGCTGCTGGCCAGGCGACTGTCGGAGCGCTTTCAGGTGCCCGTCCACACGCCGCCGCAGCCCACGGTCAGCGCCGCCGTCGGCGCGGCGGCGCTCGGCGAGCAGCAGACGTCGGCGGGCGCCCCGACCGCCGCGGGCGCCGTCGTGGAGACACCCACCGAGATGGTCGGCACCGCCGGAATCGACATGACCCAAGCCGCGCTGGCCGCGCAGGCCACCGACGTCGACGGCGCCCTGGCCTGGTCACAGGACACCGAGGGCGCCGACGAGCCCGTACCCTACACCGGGCGCGATGCCACCGGCGAATACGCCAGTGCGGCAAGGGATTTCGACGACGACACGGATGATGACGGCTACGCCGACCAGCAGGGCGGGCTGCCGTGGTACAAGCGCACGGCGCTGGTGCTGAGCGTGGCCGGCGCCGCGGCGGCGGTGCTGGTGGCCATCGTGTTGGCCCTGACCCTGGGCCAGCCCAAGTCCAATCCGATCAGCCCGATCCCGTCGAACACCCCGCCGCCCCCGCAAACGTCGCAAACCGTGACCATCACCGGGCCGGACAACAGCACCACCGTGACGGTCGTCCCGCCGCCGCCGCCGTCGTCGTCGTCGTCGTCGTCCGAGCCTCCGCCCGCCAGCACGACAACCGAGCCGCCGACCTCCACGACCACGACTCCTCCGCCGACGACCACAACGACCACGACGGCCCCGCCGACAACCACGACGGCCCCGCCGACGACGACGTCGCAGGCGACCACCACCGCCGCACCCCCGATAACGACGCGCATTCGACCGCGCCTGCCGATATTCGAACCCCGGCGCTGACCTTCTGAAGTTAGGGCAGCCTTTCTCGCGGCGAAAGCTGCGGAGATGTAACTATGAGCGGGGCTTAGCAGGCAAACAAAGCGCAGGCTGAATCAACAATGCATTGGGGAGACCTTCGGTGACGACGCAGATGCTCATCAGACTGGTAGTGGGCATGGGCATGACGCTGGGTGTGGCCGCGCTCGCCGGCCGCCGGGTCCTGTGGCTGTTCAAGCTGATCACGTCCGGGAAGCCGGCTCCAGGCCACACCAACGACCCCGGCAGGCGAATCTGGACGGAAATCGCCGAGGTCTTCGGACAGCGCCGCCTGCTGAAATGGTCGATCCCCGGCCTGGCGCACTTCTTCACAATGTGGGGCTTCTTCATCCTGCTCACGGTCTACATCGAGGCCTACGGCCTGCTATTCCAGGACAACTTCCACATCCCGATCATCGGGCGCTGGGACGCGCTGGGCTTCCTGCAGGACTTCTTCGCGACCGCCGTCTTCCTGGGCATCACCACCTTCGCCATCATTCGGCTGATGCGCAGCCCGCGCGAGATCGGCCGGTCGTCTCGGTTCTACGGTTCACACACCGGCGGCGCGTGGCTGGTCCTGTTCATGATCTTCAACGTCATCTGGACGTATGTGCTGGTGCGCGGGTCTGCCGTCAACAACGGCACGCTGCCCTACGGCAAGGCCGCGTTCCTGTCGCACCTGTTCGGCGCGATCCTGCGCCCGCTGGGCCAGCCCGCCAACGAGATCATCGAGACGACGGCCCTGCTGCTGCACATCGCCGTCATGCTGGCCTTCCTGATCATCGTGCTGCACTCCAAGCACCTGCACATCTTCACCGCGCCGATCAACGTGATCTTCAAGCGGCTGCCCGACGGGCTCGGCCCGCTGCTGCCGATCGAGGCCGACGGCAAGCCGATCGACTTCGAAAACCCGCCGGACGACGCCGAATTCGGACGCGGCAAGGTCGAGGACTTCAGCTGGAAGGCCATGCTGGACTTCGCCACCTGCACCGAGTGCGGACGGTGCCAGTCGCAGTGCCCGGCCTGGAACACCGGCAAACCGCTGTCTCCCAAGCTCGTCATCATGGACCTGCGCGACCACTGGATGGCCAAGGCGCCCTACATCCTCGGCGACAAGGAATCGCCCGCCGCGAACACCCCCGAGGGCGGGCTCGGCGAGGAACTGGCCGGCGAGAAGCACGCCGAGGCGCACCATGTGCCCGAGTCGGGCTTCGGCCGCGTCATGGGCTCCGGGCCCGAGCAGGCCACGCGGCCCCTGGTCGGCACCGAAGAACAGGGCGGCGTCATCGACCCCGACGTGCTGTGGTCCTGTGTGACCTGCGGCGCCTGCGTCGAGCAGTGCCCGGTGGACATCGAGCACGTCGACCACATCGTCGACATGCGCCGCTACCAGGTGATGATGGAGTCGGAGTTCCCCTCCGAGCTGTCGGTGCTGTTCAAGAACCTGGAGACCAAGGCCAACCCGTGGGGCCAGAACGCGTCGGACCGGACCAACTGGATCGACGAGGTGGACTTCGACGTCCCCGTCTACGGCGAGGACGTCGACAGCTTCGACGGCTTCGAGTACCTGTTCTGGGTGGGCTGCGCCGGCGCCTACGACGACAAGGCCAAGAAGACCACCAAGGCGGTCGCCGAACTGCTGGCCATCGCCGGGGTGAAGTACCTGGTGCTGGGGGCCGGGGAAACCTGCAACGGCGACTCCGCGCGCCGCTCCGGCAACGAGTTCCTGTTCCAGCAGCTGGCCGCCCAGGCCGTCGAAACGCTGGACGGGGTGTTCGAGGGCGTGGAGACCGTCGACCGCAAGGTCGTCGTCACCTGCCCGCACTGCTTCAACACGCTGGGCCGCGAATACCGGCAGCTGGGCTCGAACTACTCGGTGTTGCACCACACCCAGCTGCTTAACCGGCTGATCCGGGACAACAAGCTGGTGCCGGTCACGCCCGTCTCGCAGGACATCACCTACCACGACCCCTGCTACCTGGGCCGGCACAACAAGGTCTACGAGGCGCCGCGGGAGCTGATCGGCGCCGCGGGGGCCAATCTCACCGAGATGCCGCGCCACGCCGAGCGCAGCTTCTGCTGCGGCGCGGGCGGCGCGCGGATGTGGATGGAAGAGCACATCGGCAAGCGGATCAACCACGAACGCGTCGACGAGGCGCTGGCCACCAACGCGACCACGATCGCCACCGGCTGCCCGTTCTGCCGCGTGATGATCACCGACGGCGTCAACGACCGGCAGGAGGAGGCCGGCCGGACCGGCGTCGAGGTGCTCGACGTGGCCCAGATACTGCTCGGGTCGCTCGAGTACGACAAGGCGACGCTGCCCGAGAAGGGCACGGCCGCAAAGGAAGCCGAGAAGCGCGCGGCTCAGGCGCCCAAGGCCACCGCGACCGTCGAGGCACCGGCCAAAAAGACCGAGGAGGCACCCGCCGAGGCGGCCCCGAAGTCCGAGGCCGCACCCGCCGCGCCCGTCAAGGGGCTGGGCATCGCCGGCGGCGCCAAGCGCCCCGGCGTCAAGAAGGCCGCGCCGGCGGCCGAGGCACCCAAGGCCGAGGCATCCGCGCCCGCCGCGCCCGTCAAGGGGCTGGGCATCGCCGGCGGCGCCAAGCGCCCGGGTGCGAAGAAGGCCGCGCCGGCGGCCGAGGCACCCAAGGCCGAGGCAGCGCCGAAGGCCGAACCGGCCGGCGAGGAAGCCAAGGCCGAGGAGACGGCGCCGGCCGCGCCGGTGAAGGGCCTGGGCATCGCCGCCGGAGCCAAGCGGCCCGGCGCCAAGAAGGCCGCTCCGGCGAAGGCCGCCGAGCAGCAACCCGGGGCCGCGCCCGAGCCGAAGCCCAGCCCGGAGCCGACCAAGGAAGCCGAAGGCGACGGCGGACCGCCCGCCCCGCCGGTGAAGGGCCTGGGCATCGCGCGCGGCGCCCGCCCGCCGGGCAAGCGCTGAGCTGGGATTTTGCCGCTCGACGGCAAATTTCAGTGGACAGTAGTGGCACCATAGTTACGTGACCACTCATCAGCTGCCCCTGCACGCTTCCGCTCACCACCGGCAGCGTGTCTTCGCGCAGTCGTCCAAGCTTCAGGGCGTTCTGTATGAGATCCGCGGCCCGGTGCACCAGCACGCGGCGCGGCTGGAGGCCGAAGGGCACCGCATCCTCAAGCTCAACATCGGCAACCCGGCGCCGTTCGGCTTCGAGGCGCCCGACGTGATCATGCGCGACATGATCCAGGCGCTGCCGTACGCGCAGGGGTACTCCGACTCGCAGGGCATCCTGCCCGCACGCCGGGCGGTGGTCACCCGCTACGAGCTGGTCGAGGACTTCCCCCGGTTCGACGTCGACGACGTCTACCTGGGGAACGGGTGCTCCGAGCTGATCACGATGACGCTGCAGGCCCTGCTGGACAACGGCGACGAGGTGTTGATTCCGTCGCCGGACTACCCGCTGTGGACGGCGTCGACGTCCCTGGCCGGCGGCACCCCCGTGCACTACCTGTGCGACGAGACGCAGGCCTGGCAGCCCGACATCGCCGACCTGGAGTCCAAGATCACCGAGCGCACCAAGGCGCTGGTCATCATCAACCCCAACAACCCGACCGGCGCGGTCTACACCCGCGAGGTCCTCACCCAGATGGTGGAACTGGCGCGCAAGCACGAACTGCTGCTGCTCGCCGACGAGATCTACGACAAGATCCTCTACGACGACGCCAAGCACATCAACGTGGCCTCACTCGCCCACGACATGTTGTGCCTCACCTTCAACGGGCTGTCCAAGGCCTATCGGGTCGCCGGCTACCGCGCCGGCTGGCTGGCGATCACCGGCCCCAAGGACCACGCCGAGAGCTTCATCGAGGGCATCAACCTGCTGGCCAACATGCGCCTGTGCCCCAACGTGCCCGCCCAGCACGGGATCCAGGTGGCCCTCGGCGGCCACCAGAGCATCGAGGACCTGGTGCTGCCCGGCGGCCGGCTGCTCGAGCAGCGCGACGTCGCGTGGCAGAAACTCAACGAGATCCCCGGGGTGTCCTGCGTCAAGCCCGAGGGCGCGCTGTACGCCTTTCCCCGGCTCGACCCCGAGGTATACGACATCGCCGACGACGAACAACTCGTCCTCGACCTGTTGCTGCAGGAGAAGATCCTGGTGACCCAGGGCACCGGATTCAATTGGCCCGCACCGGATCACCTGCGCATCGTGACGCTGCCGTGGGCCCGCGACCTGTCCGCGGCGATCGAGCGGCTGGGCAATTTCCTGGTCAGCTATCGCCAGTAAGCATCTTCGCAGCCGGCGCCTCTACGGTGGACCGGGTGACGCATTCGCACTCACACGGCCTGTCCGGTCCGTCCCCCGTTGAGTCGCTGCCCGCCAGGATCGTCGTCGGGCTGCTGGTGGCGATCGGCCTGGCGGTGCTGGCCGGTGCCATCATGCTGTGGCCCAGCCGGGAGCACGTCGACATCCCCATGCCGTTCCAGAACGCGGCCGGGGGCGCGGTGAGCACGCAGGCCGGGCACGTGCTGTCCACCGGCATCGGAGACTGTGGCAGCCCGTCGGTCAGCCAGGTGCTCACCACCGCGCCGCAGCCGGCGCCGGCGGGCGCGGGGCGGTGCGTGTTGACCCAGGTGGCGATCGATTCGGGGCCCAACGCCGGGGCCAACACGTTGCTGGAGTCCTCGCCCGGCCCCGGACAGCCGAAATTCGCGGTGGGAGACCATGTTCGGCTCGTTCGGCAGGTCGACGATCAGGGCGCCACCAGCTACGCGTTCTACGACTTCGAACGCCGCTGGTCGTTGGTTGCCCTGGCCATCGCGTTCGCGGTGGTGGTCGTCGCCGTGGCGCGCTGGCGGGGGCTGCTCGCGCTGATGGGCATCGTCGTCGCGTTCGTGGTGCTGGTGGTGTTCTTGCTGCCGGCCTTGCGCGACGGCGCGCCCGCGGTTCCGGTGGCGTTGGTGGCCGCGGCGGCCATCCTCTATGCGGTCATCTACCTGGCCCACGGCGTGAGTCTGCGGACCAGCGCCGCACTGCTGGGCACCCTTACGTCGCTGCTGATTGCCGCTGGATTATCTTGGTCCGCAATTCAATTGGCCCACCTGACCGGATTGTCGGACGACCAAAACGCCACCGTCAGCGCGTATTTGGGCAACGTGTCGATCGGCGGCCTGCTGCTGGCCGGCTTCATCATCGGGTCGCTGGGCGTGCTCAACGACGTGACGGTGACGCAGGCCTCGACGGTGTTCGAGCTCGCCCGCCTCGGCGGGTCGCGGCGTGCGATCTTCCTGGGCGCCATCCGAGTTGGCCGCGATCACATCGCCAGCACGGTGTACACGCTGGTGCTGGCCTACGCCGGGAGTTCGCTGCCGCTGCTGCTGCTGTTCAGCGTGGCCAACCGCTCGCTGGCCGACGTGTTGACGAGCGAGAGCGTGGCCATCGAGATCGCCCGGTCGGCGGTGGGCGGCATCGCACTGGCGCTGTCGGTGCCGCTGACGACGGCGATCGCCGCGGTGCTGGCGAAGCCTAGTGAAATCGGCTCCGCTCCAACAGATCCAGCAGATAGCCGCCGTACCCGGACTTGAGCAGGCGCTGCGCACTCGCGGCCAGCTGCTCGTCGGTGATCCAGCCCTGCTGCCACGCCACCTCCTCGGGGACGCTGACCTTCAGGCCTTGCCGTCGTTCCAGCGTGCGCACGAAGTCGCTGGCGTCCAGCAGGGAGTCGAACGTGCCGGTGTCGAGCCAGGCCGTGCCGCGGACCATCACCTCGACCGAGAGCTTGCCCCGGCTGAGATAGATCTGGTTGACCTCGGTGATCTCGTACTCACCGCGCGGCGATTTCTTCAGGGCCTTGGCGATCTCGATCACGTCGTTGTCGTAGAAGTACAGACCCGGCACCGCGTAATTGGATTTCGGTGTTTGGGGTTTCTCCTCCAGCGACAGCGCCGTACCGTCGTCACTGAACTCGACGACGCCGTACGCCGACGGGTTGGCCACCCAGTAAGCGAAAACCGCTCCGCCGCTGACGGTTTGGAAGCGGCTCAGGCTGGTGCCCAGCCCGGGTCCGTAGAAGATGTTGTCTCCCAGCACCAAAGCCACCGTGTCATTGCCGATGTGGTCGGCGCCCAGGACGAAGGCCTGCGCCAGGCCCTCGGGCCGTTCCTGCGCCACGTAGGTGATGTTGATCCCGAATTGCGAACCATCGCCCAGGAGCCGGTGAAAGCCCGCCGCGTCGTGCGGGGTGGTGATCACCAGAATGTCCCGGATCCCGGCCATCATCAGCGTGGACAGCGGGTAGTACACCATCGGTTTGTCGTACACCGGCAGCAACTGCTTGCTGATGCCGACGGTGATCGGATGCAGGCGAGTGCCGGACCCGCCGGCCAGGATGATGCCGCGCATGAGTGGCTCCCCTATTCCACGCTCAATTGACGAGATCGGATTCGGTGAGTTCGGTGGCCGCCAGCGCTGACGCCAGGTCCTCGTGCCGGAACACGGAGGTGACGTGGTCGTGGACCACCCGGAACGCCGCCGCGGCGGTCGTCACGGCCCCCGGATCGTCCGGGGCGCTGACCTTCTGTTCGGCGACCACGACACCGTCGTGCACGTACATCCGGCCGAGCTCGGCCGTGCCGTGGCGGGAAGCGGCCCACCGACGCAGCGCCTCGTGGCCTTGCGCGGCCCCGTGCGCGTCGCCGATCTCGATGTCGTCGCTGGAGAGCGCGACCAGGGTTTCCAGGTCGCCGGCGTTCAGCGCGTCGTGCCATGCCAGGACGGTGGCGATCTCCGAAGTGGTCATGGTGTGCAAGTTACCGTGTGCGCCACGCCGCCGTGGCTAGAGCGGGGTACGGTCCAACCAGTTCTGCCACACCGCCTCGTCGCCGAACAGCTGAATGCCCGTGTCGGCGAGCGGCACCCGGCGCAGGATGGCCAGCAGCAGCTCGGTGGCCCCGCCGCGCAGCGCCGCGGTGCCCTTGCCGTGCTCGTGTGACCAGGTGATCCGGCCGTGGTCGACGCCGACCGTCCATTCGCCGGCGTCACCGAGCCCGGGATCGGTGGCGTGGAGGTGCAGGGTGTTGCCGTCCTCGAGCGGGAGCGTCGCCCCATCGCCGCCGGCCTGGATCGCGACCCGCTCGAGCCATTCGGTGATCCCGTCGGCGGCCACATCGGCGGCCAGCGTGAATTCGGCCCCCAGGGCGATGGCCGCGTCGGCCCGGTGCACCGCCACCTCGTGCAGGCGGCGGCGGACCCACCAGTTCGCCGGCCGGGACCCCAGAAAGGTCCACACCGGCGTTTCCGCACCCGTCAGCTCGACGGCGTCGACCAGCAGCTGCGCGCCACCATGCAACCAGGACATGGCGTCGGCCGGATCCGGTGGAGGCTTGCCGCCCTCGACGGTTCGGGGGTCGAGAAACTCCTCGAGCCGGTCGCGCACGATCTGCGCCGCCCAGCGGTCGCCGCGGCCGACGTGGCGCAGGAGCTGACTCAGGCTCCACCCCGGGCAGGTCGGCACCGGCTTGGATTGGTCGGCATCGCGGAGAAGCTCCGAAAATGCCCGGTTCTCTTCGAGGAATGCGCCGGCATAGTCCACGCGGGTCAGGCTACTCGCCGGGGCGTGCGACCAAGGACTCACTGGCTAGGGGGACTTCGGCCTCTATTGACGGAGTGCGGCGCCGTGCTGCAATCAAACGATCGCACACGACTGGAGACGACCATGGGCGTGCCCGCCATCCGCACCGCGCGGGAGCGCGAAAACGTCGCGTTGGAGCGCGAACGGATCGCCGAGGAGCGGGAGGGCATCGCGCACGAGCGCGAGCACCTCGCGCACGAACGTGAGCTGGTGGCGGCCCGGCGGGAGCGCCTGACCGAGGGTGTTGAGCGCTGGGTCCGCTACCTCGAGTCACGCGCCATTCTGGCCAATCGCCGCGAAGCGCTGGCTGACGAACGCGAACGGATCGCAGACGAACGCGAGGCGCTGGCCGACGAGCGCGAACGGATCGCAGACGAACGCGATCGCGCCGCCAACAATCGCGAAGTGGTGCAGGGTCATTCCGAGGGTCAGGAAGCGGCGCGCGCGCAACGGGCGGCCGCAACGGGAGAACGACAACACGAGGCGGTGCTACGCGAGCAGGCCAACGTCGAACGGGAGCAGGCCGCCAGCGAACGCCGACTCGCACAGCAGCAGGCCGAACACCAATGTCAGCAAGCGACACGACGGGCCGGAGGAAAGCGTCATGGCGGCTAAGCGTCGTAGCGACGAATCCACCGGAGTCGACGCCGAGCTGGAGCGGCGGGAACACGCGGTTGAGCGCCGAGAGACCCTACTAGCAAACCGCGAATGGTTAGCCGACGAGCGGGACCGGATCGCCGACGAGCGGGACCGAATCGCGAACCACCGCGAACAGCTGGCGAACCAGCGTGAGGTGGCGGCGGACGAGCGGGAGGGCACCGGTCTCGAGCGGGAGCGGGAGCGGCTGCAGCGTGCGGAAGACGAAGAAGAACGCACGCGGGCGGGGGCCAAGCGCGAGCAGGCGAACATCCGGCGTGAGATGGCCGCCACCGAACGCCGCGCCGACGAACGGTAGGGACAGATGTCTAGCGCCGATATCCAAGCTGAGGCCGAACAGGACGCTCAATCGCTTGCCGAAGCCGCATTCCGCGCCCGTCGAAAGGCCCAGGCAGCGCGGGAAGCGGCGCAGGCAGCCCAGCGATCCGCAGCCGAGAGTGTGGACGAATCCGCCGCCAGCCACGACCGAACGGCGAACACGTACGAAGTAGCAGCCGAACGCAACGAGCGTCGCAGCGATGAATACCGGGAACACGCGGCCACGCACCGCCGGTTCGCGGAAGAGGATCGCGCCATGGCTCAGCAGCTGCGGCGAATGGCGGAAAGTGACTCGACGGGCAATTGGGACCCGTCTTCGAGCGGTGGCTAGCGGCCCTACGGTCGCGGCGCGCCCAGCCGGAACACCCGCCAGCCCGCCCGCTTCCAGCGAACAGCGTCGAGACAGTTGCGGCCGTCGACGATGACCCGGGCCCGCACGCGGTCGGCCAGGTCGCCGGGGTCGAGGTCGATGAATTGCCGCCACTCGGTGAGGACGAGCACCGCGTCCGCGCGCTCGCACGCCTCCTCGACCGAGACCGCGTAGTTCAACGTCGGGAACAGCCGCTGCGCGTTGTCCAGCGCCTTGGGGTCGTACACGTTGACCGCGGCGCCGTTGAGCTGCAGCTGCCCCGCGACGTTGAGCGCGGGCGAGTCGCGCACGTCGTCGGATTCCGGCTTGAACGCCGCGCCGAGCACGGCGATATTGGCGCCCAGCAGCGAGCCGCCGCACGCGGCGCTGGTCAGCTCCACCATCCGGGTGCGCCGGCGCATGTTGATGCTGTCGACCTCACGCAGGAACGTCAGCGCCTGGTCGGCTCCCAGCTCGCCGGCGCGGGCCATGAAGGCGCGGATGTCCTTGGGCAGGCAGCCGCCGCCGAAACCCAGGCCGGCGTTGAGGAATTGGCGACCGATGCGGGGGTCGTAGCCGAGCGCGTCGGCCAGCACGCTGACGTCGGCGCCCGCGGCCTCGCACACCTCGGAGATGGCGTTGATGAACGAAATCTTGGTCGCCAGAAAGGCGTTGGCGGAGACCTTGACCAGCTCCGCGGTCTGCAAGTCGGTCACCAGGAACGGCACGCCCTCGGCGAGCAGGGGTCCGTAGAGCTCGCGGACCGTCGCCTCGGCGCGGGTCGAATCCTGTTGCACACCAAGGACGATCCGGTCAGGATGCAGGGTGTCGCGCACCGCGTAGCCCTCGCGCAGGAACTCCGGATTCCAGGCGATTTCGACGTCGACGCCGCCCGGCGCCAGCGCGGCCGCCCGGTGGTTCAGCTCGGCCGCGGTTCCCACCGGAACGGTCGATTTGCCAACCAGCACCGACGATCTCGTCAGCCGAGGCACCAGCGCGTCGATGACGGCGTACACGTGGCGCAGGTCGGCACCGTACTCGCCCTTTTTCTGCGGCGTGCCGACCCCGAGGAAATGCACGTCGGCGAACTCGGCCGCCATGTCGTAGTCGGTGGTGAACCGCAGCCGCCCCGCCGTCAGGTTCTTCGTTAGCAGCTTGCGCAGGCCGGGCTCGTAAAACGGAATGTCACCCCCGGCGAGCTTGGCGACCTTCCCCGGGTCGATATCGACCCCGA
The DNA here is from genome assembly GCF_025263485.1 of Mycobacterium sp. SMC-2. Classification (NCBI taxonomy): domain Bacteria; kingdom Bacillati; phylum Actinomycetota; class Actinomycetes; order Mycobacteriales; family Mycobacteriaceae; genus Mycobacterium; species Mycobacterium sp. SMC-2. Next base: position 1,229,176 of record NZ_CP079863.1, on the reverse strand, counting down.
CGACCTCGTGTCCCAGTTCCGCCATCCCGACGGCGTGGGTGGCACCCAGATAGCCGGTGCCGAAGACGGTGCATCGCATGTGACCGGTATACGTCGCCGCGATGAGCTAACTGCATCGCGCCGCTAAGCGCGGGGCAAACGGCAGATGACAGATGCTCGGCGCCGACTAGTGCCGGCCGAAGCCGTGACCGCCGCCGAAGCCCCCGTGGCCGCCGCCGAAGCCCGGAATCCCGGGGAAGCCGCCGCCGCCGCGCCCTTCATCGCCGTGACCACCGCCATGGCCGCCGCCGGGCGGCCCACCGATGACCGGCCCGCCGATGCCGGGTATCGGCAGCGGGATCGGCACCGGAATGGGAGCCACCGCGGGTGGGGGTGCGGGAGCCGGCGCCGCCGGGGCCGGCGCGGGCGCCGGGGCCGCCGGGGCCGGGGCGGGCACCTGGGCCTCGGGCGCGGGTGCCGGGGCAGCTGGAGCCGGGGCCGGAGCCGCCGGTGCTGGGGCCTCGGCCGGCGCGGGAGCCGCGGGTGCCGGGGCCGGCCGGGTGGGCGCGACGACGACGTTCTGGTTCGGGCTGGGCCGGACGTTGGCCGTGGGCCGGATGGCGATCGCCAGGGAGACGACCAGCGCCACCAGACCGATGACGAACACACCCGCCACGATGCTTCCGACCAGCCGGAACGAGTTGCGCTGGGGATAACCCGACTCGGCGAGCTCGGTGGCGCCGGTGTGCGCCCCGGTGTAGAGATCGTCGACGTCGTCGGGCACGGCGCTGTAGGCGAGGCCTTCCTCGCCGGCGTTGGGCGGGAGGTCCAAGTAGCCGGGTGCCACCGCGAACGGGTTGATGGCGCCGGTGCCCGGGTCTTGGGCGTAGGCCAGCGCCGCGGTGGACGACGAGAACAGCGGGGCGCTCGCCGAGGCCAGCGCCGCGCCGCGGGCCAGCGCCGTTTCGGGCTCCTCGGGCGCCGACAGCGGCAGCGAGGTCGCCGCCTCCAGTGCGGGCTTGATCAGCGGGATGTCGACGCCGGAGCCGACGACGAACACGCCGTCCGGTCGCGTCTCCAGCGTCTCGGCACGCGAAACCATCGTGGCCAGTTGGGCCACCGCGACATCGTCATCGGCCGGCAGGGCCTCCCGCTGGACGTCGGCGACCGACCCATCGGCGCTGTTGACCACCGCCAAGGTGGCGGCGTTGGGCTCGATGTACAGCAACGCCGTTTGCGCATAGTTGGTCTGGCTGCCGACCGCCTGCGCCAGCGCGGCCGCGGCCAGGAAGGCCGAGACCAACATCACGTTCTCGACCTTGTGGGCGACCAGCGCATCGCGCAGCGCGGCGGCCTCGACCGGGTCGGTGAAGGTGACGCCGGTCGAGGCCAGCTGGTAGCCGCCCTCGGCCGCGCCCTGACGCGTACCCAGGATCGCGGCGACTACCTGGTTGGCCGCGCTGAGCGTTGCGGCGTTGTCTTCGTGCGGAACGTCGAAATTGTCTTCGTCGACGGTGGCGCCTTCGCCATTCTGGCCTTCGACCAGCACCATTCGGACTGCCGTCGGCGCCATCGACACGCCAAGTACCGTGTCCAAAGCTCCCCCATCGTTCGATTGCTAGCCATGATGATGGGAACGTGGCCACCGCACCCCGCGAAAACGCCAGAGGTCACACAGTCCCCACCCCGGTTTTCCCCTAATCGCCGATTTTACGCGCGCTCGCCACCCTTCGACTTGGGCGGGGGAAGCGGCTAGGGGATCGGGATGCCGTGCCCCAGGTGTCGGTGGAGCCAGTCCTCCCACTGATCGCCGTGGGAGTGGCCCGGCTCCGGCTGGGGAGATACCGAGCCGGGTGGGGCGGAGGCCGGCGGCGGGATCGCCGACGGCGGCGGGGGCGGTGGCGCCTGGTTGGCCGGGGCGACGACCTCGTGGGTGATGTCGGGGCGCTGATGCGCGTGGGGGCGGATATCGAGAGCCAGCGCCAGGGCCAGGGCCAGCACCCCGCCGACGAATATCAGGGTCACAGCGACGACGGTCAGCACCGATTTGCGGCTGCGTCGCTCGTGGGCCGCGAGCTCGCGGTCGGCGTTGGTTGTCCGCCCGGCCCCGCTACCCGCTTCGGCGCTGTAGGCCAACTCGCGCCCGTCTGCCGAAGGATCCCCCGCGTGGGGCATCGCGATCGTTGATGGCGCCCCCAACTGCGCGTTGGCCGCGGCCAACGAGGCGCCGCGGGCCAGCGCCATGTCGGGTTCCTCGGGCGTGGTCACCGACAGCGAGGTCGCCGCCTCCAGCGCCGGCTTGATGATCGGGATGTCGACGTCGGAGCCGACCAGGAACAGCCCGTCCGGGCGCGCCCTCATCGACTCGGCGCCCGAGGCCATCGCGACCAGCTTCGCCAGGGCCGCCTCGTCGCTGCTGGGCAGCGGCTGTCGACGCACGTCGGCGACCGACCCGTCGGCGGTGTCGACGACCGCCAGCGTCGCGGTGGCGGGCTCGACCAACAGCAATGCGGTGCGCGCGCAATTGGTCGCGCTGCCCGCCGCCTGAGCCAGCGCCGCGGCGGCCATGACCGCCGAGACCAGCATGACGTTCTCGATCTTCTGCTCCGCCAACGCATTTCGCAGCGCGGCCGCTTCAGCCGGGTCGGTCCAGGTCACTCCGCTGGATTTCAGCTCATAGCCGCCCTGGGCCGCACTGTCCCGCGTCCCGAGGATCGCGGCGACCACGCGGTCCGCCGCGGCGACCGCCGTCCTCTGATCGCTGAGGTGGAATCCGTCCTGATCGACGGTGACCCCGCCGGCAGCCTCACCTTCGACAAGCACCATGCGGACCGTCTCAGGTGCCATAGACACGCCAAGTACGACGTCCACCGCTCCTCCAAGTCGTCCAAATCGGTTGCTACGACAGCCGCGTTGTCACCGCGGGGCTTCGTGAGGGTGCGAATTTGACCGGACGACTTCGCAGCGACCCCGGCCGCGCCCCCAGTTCGCCACCCTAGCGCGCGGAGTCAGACGCGCAGGGCACCCGCGACGGGGCTACTTGTGTCCGCCACCGCTGTGGCCACCGCCGCCGAAGCCGCCGCTGTGGCCGCCACCCAAGCTGCCGCCGTGGCCGCCGCCACCACCGGGGATGCCGAAACCGCCGCCACCGCCCGCGGGGCCGCCGCCGTGGCCGCCGCCGCCGAAGAGTCCACCGGGACCACTGGGCGCACCACCCCCAGAACCGGGAGAAGGCAGGTGCCCGCCACCCAGGCCGCCCGAGCTTGCACCCGGGGGCGACGCATGCCCGCTGCCGAGACCATTCTCACCAGGGGGCGAAACGTGTCCGCCGCCCAGGCCGCCGGGACCCGACCCAGGCGCCGGCGCATGCCCCCCACCGGAACCACCCACACCCGACCCCGGCGCCGGCACATGCCCACCACCAGAACCACCCACACCCGACCCCGGCGCCGGCACATGCCCACCACCAGAACCACCCACACCCGACCCCGGCGCCGGCACATGCCCACCACCAGAACCACCCACACCCGACCCCGGCGCCGGCACATGCCCACCACCAGAACCACCCACACCCGACCCCGGCGCCGGCACATGCCCACCACCAGAACCACCCACACCCGACCCCGGCGCCGGCACATGCCCACCACCAGAACCACCCACACCCGACCCCGGCGCCGGCACATGCCCCCCACCAGAGGAGCCTTGCCCGGGAGGCACCTGGTGCGGCGGCGACTGCGGCACCGTGCCGCCGACTTGCGGCGGCTCCGGCAGGTGCGCCGGCGGTTGCGGCCGCACCGGCTGTGGCCGTGACACGCGCGGCGGGGCCTGGATGACCGGAGGGCTCACGACAGGGTTGGGAACAGACACGTGGACCGGCGGCAAGATCACCGGCGCGATCGGTGGCACCACAACGGGAACCGGCACCGGAGCCGCGGGAAGGGCGGGCGCCGCCGGCGGCGGGGCGGGCGCCGCCGGCGGCGGGGCGGCCGCGGGCGGCGGCGCGGCGAACTGCGGAGTCATCGGCTTCGGTGCCGCCACCGGCGCCGGTGGGTTGATCTTCTGCGCCGGGGCCGACGCCTCGACGGGCGGTGGCGGCTCCTGCGTCGGGACGATGAGGTGCTGGCCGGGAGTGGGCTGCAGACCGATGGTTCCCGTCGAGCGGATACCGATCGCCAGCGCGATCTCGAGCGCCAACACCGCGCTGATGCCCGCGACCGCCAACCCGCTGCCGATCAGCAGGGCCGGCCCCCGCGGCGGTTGGCTTTCCTCCGGCATGAAGAGCTTTTCGATGACGACGGTGGGTGAATCGGTGTCCTCGTCCGGCACCGCACTGTAGGCGAGCTCGTCGTCGCCGGCCCCCGGTCCGAAAGGCGCATAGAGGTATTCGGGCAGCGAGTGTTGGTCGACGGCACCGGTGCCCGGGTCCTGGGCATAGGCCAACGCGGCGGTCGACGAGGCGAACAGCGGCGCGTTCGCCGACGCCAGGGCGGCGCCGCGGGCGAGCGCTGTCTCCGGCTCCTCCGGCACGCTGACCGGCAGCGAGGTCGCCGTCTGCAACGCCGGCTCCAGCGGGGCGACGTCAACCCCGGAGCCCACCACCAGCACGCCGTCAGGCGCCGCTTCCAGCTTCTCGAGCCCGGCGAGCATGCCGCCGAGCTGCGCGCCGGCCTGGTCGTACGAATCGGCATAGATCGGTTGTTTGTAGACGTCGGGGATGGACCCGTCGGAAGTCTCGACGACCGCGAGCGTCGCGGTGTCGGCCTCTACGAACATCACCGCGGTTCGCTCGTAACCCATTGCCCCACCGACATTTTGAGCGAGCGCCGTCGCGGCCAGAAAGGCCGACACCAACATGACGTTCTCGATGCGGTGGGCGGCCAGTGCGTCACGCAAAGCCGCCGCTTCGAGCTGGTCGGTCCACGTCACGCCGATGGACGACACCTCGAGGCCGGCATTGGCCGCGCCCTCCCGGGTGCCCAGGATGGCGGCGAGCACCTGATCGGCTGCACTCGCGGTGGCGGCTTCGTCGGCAGCGGCGACGTCGAAGACGTCCTCTTCCACCGTGGCGCCGTCGGCGTATTCGCCTTCGAGGACAACCATCTGGATCGATGCCGGTGCCATCGACACCCCGAGCACGATATCCAATATCAACCCCTCCAAAGGTGTTGCTAGACAAGCCATGGTCGGGCGGAGGAGGAACCACGGACCACTCAATGATCTCGCAAGAAGACTGTGCGCTAGCCCTGCCGAACTTATGTAGATCGTATGAAGTTCTGATACGAGCGAGACGGCGTCGGTCCCCGCTGACCCTGGTACTTCGACCCTACGCGCGAACTGCCGTAAGGATGTTCGGCCGGACTGGTCAACCGCAGGATGCACAGCTGACCGATCTTCATGCCCGGCCACAGCGTGATCGGCAGGTTGGCGACGTTGGACAGCTCCAGCGTGATGTGACCGCTGAAACCGGGATCGATGAAGCCGGCGGTCGAGTGTGTGAGCAGGCCCAGCCGGCCCAGCGACGATTTGCCTTCCAGCCGACCGGCGAGGTCCTCGGGCAGGGTGAAGAGCTCCAGCGTGGAGCCGAGCACGAATTCGCCCGGATGTAGCACGAACGGCTCCCCGTCCACGGGTTCGACCAGCGTTGTCAGCTCGTCCTGCTGCTTGGCCGGGTCGATGTGGGTGTAGCGGGTGTTGTTGAACACCCGGAACATACAATCCAGGCGGACGTCGATGCTGGACGGCTGGACCAAGGTGTCGTCATACGGTTCGATACCCAACCGGCCAGCGGTGATTTCGGCCCTGAGGTCACGATCGGAGAGCAGCACCCGACGAGCCTATCCGCTGCTCGCCGTCGCGCGGTCAATCGGCGAGGTACATCTCCCCGCCCCTGGGGTAGCCGCCGCCGGTGGTCGTGACGTGGACGTGGTCGTAGTGGCCGAGCCGGCTCGGTTGCGCTCCGCCGGGCGTGTAGTAGACGCCCCGCCAGATCGCGTCCTGGATCCCGAAGCGCCGCGCGTTCTTCATCACGTACGCGACGATCTCGTTGCCCAGCGCGATGCCCTCGGCGCTCTGCGGGTTGGGGATCATCACGTCGAGCGCCAATCCGAGCGGATGCCAGGGCAGCGAATCCGGTCGCACGCCGCCGATTTGGTGAATTCCCGGGAAGGCCGCGCTGATGCTGCGGGAGACCAGGACCGTTCTCACCTGGAGGCCCTGCTCCGGCGCCAGCCCGGCGGGCAGGAACCGGGATCGGGTGTGGTACCTCGATGCCGCGGCGGGCTGGGCCAGGGGTGAACTCGTGCCGTCGCCGTGGGACACATCCGACGCGAGCACAATCGCAACCGGCTTTGCCGTCACGATTTCCAAACAGCACGGCGAACCGTCCCCAATAACGGGTTCGGCGACGTGTCGGGGGACGAAAGGGGAGACATCGCCGGCCGCCGCGAAGAAGACCGCAGCCGGCGCCAGCATCCCTGCCAGGAGCAGCGGCGACTTTCGCCTCTTCCTGGCTAACCTGTGCCGACCCACCCAAGGCACATTACGACATGATCACGAAAGAATAAACATCAGTTCTGGAATTTGCAGCTGAGCGGCACATTTGGCTCCAGGGGGCATTTCACCGCCCGTCTTGCACGGCGTCGGCCGGGTCACGTCCGCCGGGCACTGTCCGCCCGACGGATCCGCCTACGGATGCTAGCCTTCGTTGTCGACAGCGCCGATGTAGTTCAATGGCAGAACATCAGCTTCCCAAGCTGAATACGCGGGTTCGATTCCCGTCATCGGCTCCACATTGACCACTAGGAACCCGCCTCGTTACCCGGGTCGAGCTCGCGGTGGTCCCGTAACGGTCCCGTACACCTAGCCTTCTCTGCGCCTGGCCCTCGTCCAATTCCTGTTAAGATGCTGACAGGCTCGCTCTGGAAGTTACGGAGGGGCCGGTGCAGAGTGCAGACAAGGTCAATAGGCGCCGGATCATAAGCGCAATGACGGAGCAAAGTGCACGGGCGAAGCACGACCCGGAGATAGTGCGGTTGAGCCCATCCTGAACGACTTGTAGTTCTCCATTGGCAGACCTCGGCGGTCCGGGACGCCGAGCGACAGCTATGGAGGTGAGCCGTGCTCGGCACTTCTCTTTCGGTCGCTCAAGTCATCCTTGGCGGCTTGGCCATTTGGCTTCTGTATTGCTTCATCACGTCCGCATTGCACGGCCCCGAGAAGGGTGTACGGGTCATCCGAGCTGCCGGACAGCACTTCCCCCGCTGCGGCCGAGGCTGCCGAGGAGGTGGAAGCAGCGACGCCCTCGCTAGTCAGCCAGCACGGCACAGGCGCTTGGAGCGCGTCGCCTTGCGATCCACCGACGCGTGGCTTCGCCGTAGCCGCGGCAAAGTGTGATAGGCCTGCTGGGGGCGGATTAGCTGGGAAAAGTGGGGGCCAACGATGGCGCAATATGGGTTCAAGGTCTTCAAGGCCGAGCGCATGAACGGGACCGGGTACACCCCTGTGCCGTTCGTTGACCCAACTTGGGGCGACTTTGTGGATCACCTCGACCGCTCTTACCAAGGTCAACGCGGCCGCAAATGGCACGAGAATCCGCGCGACGCATTCGATAAGGATGGCAAGCCCATCCCCCTCGACCCAAACAGTCGTATTGTTCGCCTCGACTGGGTCCAGCGGTCGGGTATGTCGGTGTTCTTCGGCCTCTCCTCGGGAAAGAACGACGGCTTCAGAGACGCTATGAGCGCCGAGGAAGGAGCGCCTGATCAGTCGATCCAACATCTCGCGCCCCGCCGTCAATACCGTGGGGTGTTCACGCTGCCTCCCAACGAGACGGAGGGCGTTCTCGTCCTGGAGGTCATCTCGCGCTCCTGTCCGGTCGTCACGCTCCGCCAGTGGAGCAGCCGCTGGTCGGAGGAACTAGTAAAGGCGGATGCGAAGCAGAACAAGACCTCCAAACATTGTCGGATGAAGTTCGAGCAACTGACCGATAGCGGCCAGGTGACTTCTCTGTTGAGTGGCGGCGAGCCTCAAGAAATCGTGTTGATCGAACACCAGTCGCCCGGCAACGGACTGCCTGACGTCGTTCAGTATCGGTTAACAGCACCTGTGCGCCAGAAAACGACGGTCATGCAGACCGTGAAGAACTGGGTAGTCGGCGGGGGCGGCGGGAAGGTCAGCAAGGCCGATGGGATCGCACAAGCGCGCGCGTTGGTGGGACCCGAAGTCGCCCATGTGGATTTTGACGACTGCTACGTCTCTGTGAGGCATGAAGGGCAGACCCAACATGTCCGACCCGACGCCTACAGTGAGTTATTCACGTACGACAACAGGACCGAGCAGCGCGAGACCGATGACTACTTCCGAAAGGTGAACGAGAAGCTGGCTTCCTTAGGGTTGGCGCGGACGATGAGCCTAGACTTGACGGACTGGCCGACAGGCCTGCCGAAGCTCCTCGCCGCGACGGCCTGACGTCACGCGCTGACCGCTGCAAGGGGGACGCCATGACTGCACGGATGAATCCCATGCCTGTCCTCCGAGCGCACGCACGCACGCTGGCCAACGGCAGCAGCACTGACTGGCTTGCGCGAATCGTAATGTGGGCAGTTCCGGTAGGCGTTGGCGTCACCGCTTACGTCGTGGCGTGGCGGTTCACAGCGCCCGCTGCCGTGTTGTCTGGCGTGGCCCTCCTGATGGGCGGTCTGCTTAGTACCGCTGGTGTGCTTTCGACTCTCCGTCTGAAACTCACTGATCGCGACGAGACTCATAAAGCAGCTGAGGAAGCCAAGCGCAATCTGGACGAAGCCGTCCCGCACGTGCTTACCGCTGCCTTGGCATGCCTCGCGTCAGCGGTACTGATCATCGTCGCGATGAATTTCCCACTCGCTATGGGCGATCCGACTATTAATCGGGGATTCAGCTGCGCAATTGCGGCGGCGCTCACATTCGTCGCTGTACTTTTTGTCGCCACTATCATTCGGCTCTACGCGGCGTACGTCCAGGTTAATCGGGTACCAAAGCAACTCGATGGGTTTGTCCGTCACGGAGCTCTCTAAAGCGCACACCATGGCGCCATCACCTAGCCGTGAAGCTGTATCACGTTGTCTACCTTGGTAGTCAGTTTAGTTAGTGCCCCGAGCGCGGCCATGTTGCCCGTGTGGTCGTCTGTATTGATCAGATGCGCATAGACGGTAAGCGTCGTCTTGACGTCTCGGTGCCCCATTAGCTCCGCGATGTCGATGGGCCGGATGCCCGCTGCGAGGCACAAGCTCGCGTATGTGTGACGTAGTGAGTGGAACGACTGCGCCGGGGATAGCGGCGCCGTCGGGGTAAGCCTGTTGGCGCGCAACACCGCTGGGCGGTAGACGGCTTTGTAGAAAGTCGTGTGGCGTAGCGGCTGGGTCCAGTCGAGCACTAACCGCTTCTCGGCGTCCTCGACGGCGAGTTCGGCCAGGGCGTTGGCCTGTCGTCGCGCGCGGTCCTTCGCGGTCGCGCTCGGAGGGGCATCTTCCACCGCCGTAGAGGCCGCTCCTGGTGCGGCGGGAGTGGCCCGCGCTCCCGTAGGCCGGGGCCGCGTCAGCGCCATACCGGGCCACAGGGGTGCGGCGGGCTCATCGCGGCGCGGGTGCTCGGCGAGGTAGTCGCGCAGCAACGCGGTCGTCTCGGCGGTCAACGGTACGCGGCGGTAGCTCTGCTTAGTCTTGAGCGGGCCGTACTCGATGGCCGCGCCGTTGGGCCGTGCGGCCTGCTGGACTCGCAGCACGCCTGGCTTCGTTGGGGCGTTCGGGTTCAGCGGTGGGTCTGGCAGTTCGACATTCCCGATGGTGAGCCCGCCAAGCTCCGCCGCGCGCAACCCCGCCCACGCCGCGACGTGAACCAGGACGTTGTAAGGCCACGGCGTCGCGTCCACGAGCGCAGAAACCTGTGCGGGCGTGAGGAACATGGCGCGGTCTACGACTACCCCGACCTGGCCGCCGTTGGTGCCCGTCTCGGTGGGCAACTTGAGGTGCTCGGCTGGGCTCTTCGCCAGCCGGCCATCTACCACCGCCTGCTCCAAGACCATGCGGACGGTCCAGAACGCATGCCGCACCGTGGACGGCTTCTTGCCCGCCGCGGTGAGTTGATTGATCCACGCCTGGATGTACTCGCGGGTGATCTTGTTGAGCGGGTAGCCGCCGAACATCGCGTCAATCCCGAGCGTCTTGCCGTCGCCGCGCCGGGTTGCGGCCGGGGCGAGCGCGTACCGGTGGTTCTCGGCGTCGTTGCGGGTATCGGCCTTGCGCGACTCCAGCCAGATTGCCGCCGCGTCCCGGAACAACATCTTGCCCTTGCCGGGGTCGAAGTCCATACCCGTCAACATCGCGGAATCGGCCTTGGCGGCGAACGCCTTGGCGTCCTTGCGGGTGCGGAACCCGCCCTTGGTCCGTTCCTTGCCATCCGGGGCGTACCAACGCACCACGTAAGTTGTTGTACCGCTAGCGCGTACGCGCTTCTGAATGCCTGCCATCAGCTTGCTTCCATTTCTGTTGCGGCGGTGGCGCTCGCGTAAATGCGCCGCACAGTGGAGGTCTGCCAGGTGGGCAGGCCAGCTGGGCTCAAGATGCCTTCAGCTGCCAACGTGGTCGCGATCTTGGCGAAGCTCAGGCCGGTATTGCGGTCCATGACGATTCGCCGCACGACGCCAGGCGGTGCCTGCCTGGGCCGGCCAATGCGCTCGCCGCGTGCCCGCTTCGCCGCGAGACCGGCCTTGGTGCGCTCGCTGATCAGCTCCCGCTCATACTGGGCGAAGTTGACCAGGTTCATGGCCACCATGCGGCCCGCCGTCGTCGTCAGGTCAACGCCGAGGTCCAGCACCACCAGCGACCACCCTTGGGCCTGCGCGGCTTCGATTATGCTGGTCGCGTTGACGATCGACCGCGACAATCTGTCTAGCTTGGCGACCACAAGCCCGTCGCCTTGCCCGCTACCCAACAGCTGCAACACTTCTCGTAGCTGCGGGCCGATCACCTTGCCGCTGACACCAGCGTCCTTGTAGTGCTCCACGGCCCAGCCTCGGCGCTCGGCTTCGGCGTCGATGGTTGCGCGCTGTGCTTCCAGGCCATTGCGCTTCTCGGCTTGCTCCTCAGTGCTGACACGGCAGTAGCCAAACATGATCGTGCCCTGTGGATTACGTGCCGAGCTCATGCTTCTGGCTCCAGGTCCGCGTCGGGAAAGGCAACGGCCTCCACCAGGTGGTCCAGGCGAATGTTGTTGCGCGTCTGGCGGTCCGCGAACACGTCGGTTACAACGCCCACCGCGCCGATCAGCGACTTTCCGGTCCAGTCGATTGCATCTGGGTGCGCCGCATCAGTGATTGGCTCGCGGCCCTCGTTGGTCACCGACACCACGCGTACGCGATCGCCGGGTCTGAATCTCCCCACTTCGGTTCCTCTCGTCGGGGCGGAAACGGTCGGTTCCGCCTTAAGCCCCGAACGCTACGCCATCTAGCACATCCATATATTCCATCTCACCAGGGATTTTGTCGACCGTGGCAAACACATCGAAGCTGGTCTGCTCCCCGGCGCTCGCCTTACGGCGTTGGCGCCGGGATCGGAACTAGCTGACGACCCGAATTGAGCGTGCTCGGACTGCCGCCCGCTAGCCGCTAACAGCGCAGGCTCATCGCACGCGGCGCACGTGCCCCTTTCGGCCCTCGCGTGCGACTGCACTGTTTCGCACTCGGGAGGCCCGCATCACATCGGCAGCTTCGTCTTGGGTCAAACTCCGCGGCGGAGGCGCGACTGGTGCCGTAGATGTTGCCGATTTGTCGGAGGGTACGTCTGCTGCGTCGGGCCGATCGGCACCGCCTAGGGCCGCCCTAGGGCTGTAATCGAGCCCATCTTTTGGAGGCACGAGCTCCGCGTCCACGATGTCGGGCCCGGCGAAGTCGGCGAGGGCGTCGGGGAGTGGCTCACCGCGACGGACTAATTGCTCAAGCGCTTCGTGTCGCGCACGGCTTGTGTTGGCAAAGTCGATGAACATCTCCTCCCAAGGCGCAAGTGGCTTGGCCGAAAGCTCAAGGGCGTTCTTGGCGCCCAGACCAGCGCGGTCGAGTGCATCACGAATTGCCTGCAATGCAATGGCATCCGGTACATCGCCACCTAGCGCCAGGCCCAAGAGCCGCTGAACAAGAACATCAGCCGCCTGCGCAAGTCGGCGCTGCGCCTTGGCGCGGGTTTGGGGTGCTGCTCCACCGTGGGCCCGGCATACGTTGCCACCAAGCATGCTCGGGGCCCTACATCGTTTACCGGTGCGCTTACTTCTTGCAGTGCACTGAGTTTCGCCCACCTGAAGGTCGTGCAAGAGGTCGCGGCGGTCTAGGGGTTGGTCGGTCATGACTTAATAGGTTCCTCCATCTTGTCGGTCATCAGGGCGCGTCCCGTCGCACGGCCGACGCGGCATTACGGGGTTCCGGGGTGGTCGGTTTGGTCGTCGCGTCACATAGGCCTGGATGCGGTACTGAGGCACCGGCGGTACATGGGTGCCATTGCAATATCGTTATCTGGCCGGGTGGTTCCGTCGCGGTCCCGCCCGATGAGTGTGTTTTCTAGCCCGCCTGGGCGGTAGATACCCCTGATTGCCTAGGGTGGGGATCAAGGGGTTCTAGGGACTACTAGGTATATCTAGGGTTATCTTGAGACCAGGTACCCCTAGATACCCTTGATGCCCCCAGACACCCCTGGTTCCCCTACCTAGGAATCAGGGGTATCTGGACTCTCATCACCTCCGTTCCACCGGAATCGCTTCGGCGCTAATTCCCATGTCCAATGGTCTATTTGGTTGCCCACACGCACGGTTTTGGTCACAATTTTCATGACTTTGGCGGCCGCGCGCACTGTCTTGGCCGAGCAATCGACCACGCTGCGAGTCTTGGCGATTGCGTCCTCAGCGCGCATCGGTCCGTCGGCGAGTAGTTCTGTGAGCACACGCTCGCACTCATCGCGCACTGGAGCATTCTTGCGAGCGTCGCCGACCTTCGCGCCGTCCGCGCCCACCAGTTGGTCTGCATTCAACTCAATAGGGCCGCACCACCTAATAGCCGGACTGTCAGGGTCATTCGGTGCGCTCCCAAGTCGGTACGCGATCGCACTCGGGTCTTTCGTCAAGTTGCCCTTCACCAACGCAATTGCGTGCGTCGGTCCATCGGGCTTTGTCTCCTTGAGCTTGCCGGCCACAACCACTGATCGCGCGATCCCGGTAAAGGCAATCGTGCCGCTGCCTCTGTTCTTCGCGCTCATGCCAGTCGCCTTGTTCAAGTGGCGTACTAGCACTATCGCGCAGCCAGTCTCGCGGGCCAGTGTCACCAACGGCATCAGCGCCTGCCGGGTACTCGGGTCATCGCCAGGCTTCACCTGCCTTGTCGAAAGGAACGCAGTAATCGGGTCTATTACAACCAATTTCGCATGTGTCTCGTTGATCGCTCGCCGTAGCCGGCCAACGTCAGCGGGTATCACAAACGGCAAGGGGTTGCCGTTTTCGTCGGTCGGCTGGTTCATAACATGCACCCGGCCACGGTCAGCCCCGGCCGCATCCAGGCGCGGCACGATAGTGTCGTCCTCATCATCCTCAACGCCGACCAACACGACGCCTGCTGGCTCAGTGCTGTTACGAGGCAATGGTTCACCATCGACCACCGTCTGCGGCCATTCGCTGCCCGTCGTCACCATTGCTGCCCAAGCAAGCGTTATGACTGACTTACCAACGTCGGGCTCGCCTTCCAGAATGGACACCTTGGCGAGCGGTAGCCAGCCGCGCCAGAGCCATTCGACTTTCGTCGGCTTGACATCGGCCAGCGAGCGCGTGGCAACACCTTCCACTTTGTCAGCCCAACCGTCGGGATCACCGGCCCCAGCGTCGCACTTGTCGTCGGGCATGTACCCGCTGCGGGTAGTGTCATATTCCGCCTTGGCTTTCGCTAACGCGCCATCGACGCTTCGCAGAGCTTCGGCGGTCAGCGTCGCATCGTCACGCTTGCTTAGGCTCAAGTCCCGCCAATAGGTCAGGTACTCGTTCATCGCAGTGTGCCAACCGCAGTGGCCCTCAAGGGCCATCTTGGTGAAGCTCCACACAACATCATTCATCGGGTGGTGGCTGTCGCTGAGATTTAGCTCGGCTTTGTACTCGGCCACGTTGCTAGCCATCGCGTTGCACGGCTCGCCTTGGCACTCGTGGAATGTCTTGAGTGCCCAGTCCTCAAGATCGCCTATTTCCAGGTCGCTCTTGGCGTCTGCGCCGCTGCCCTCGCCCGCCACTAGGTGCTTAAACCATGGCTCCGGCAACATCGCCACATCGCCCATCGGCGGCACGCTGTCGTATTTCTTCAGTTCCTTGCCTGGCCGCCCCCAACGGAACTCATACCTCGCACCTGTTGGGTGAATGCTCGGCCATACCACGAGGTACCGCAGCCCCGCATACAGTATGTCGATATGCTTCGGCCCCTCGTGGCCAGTAGCACACGCCTTGCCGCGAAAGCGAAATCCTCTAGGCACGAAAAACAGCCGTGTACCCGACATCGGGCTAGCGTCCCAACGTGCGCTCGACACGACCGTGGCGGGTAGCCCACCAAGTTCTGCTTCGAGCTTCGCTAGTTGTTGGGCGCCATGCTTATCGCCGTAGTCGTCAACGTCGATGCCGATGAGTTCCCAACCGTCAACGTTGTTTCCGGCGTAAGCGAAGGGCAAGCGCCCATTCAGCCACTCGCGGGGCACCTCCGCGAGCCGCAAGCAAATATTGCCATCGGTTTGGCTATCGCACCATCGGCGCACCCGAGCGTTGTCAGGGTACGGCGCGCCATGGCCTGTGAAGCCATCCGGCGGAGGCCCTTTTGCTTTGGGTGGCAACGGCAATGTGCCTCGCCAACCTTGCTTTCGGTACCGTCGCGCTGTGCGGGCGAAGGGGCCGTCAGTGTCGTCCTCGTGCTCGGCGGGCGGTAGACTAGTCATCACGAACCTTCTGCTGCCAAGGTTGTTGGGTCGCACCGCGCCGGTCAGGTTGGCATCCCTGGCCGGCGCAATATTTCTAGTGGGAGCCTTGGTATTCCGGCGCTTGGTAGTTCCCAGGCTGGCGCCGCGACTCGACCCAATCCAGGGCGTCCTGCCGAGACACGACGTTGCGCACACCAAGCCGGACAGGGATCAGCTCGCGACGAAGGAATGCGTACTTGATCATCCGGCGGGTTACCGGGTATCCCTGCTCCAGCAGGTACCTGAACACGCCATCTTCGTTGAGGTTCGTGACCTTCATCGGGTCAACAGACATGAACTTTCCTCTAAGTTCAGGCCCGCCTGCGAAATACAAAACGGGCAAGCGCCGACACGTCCGCACCGGGTTGGTGCTTTCGTTGAGCTTGCCCGCCAGGGTCACTCATAAAATCGCCGAACCCGAACGGGTCCGGTACCGCTAGCCTACTCCACCGATTGTCGACGCGCCGCCGCTGGACACGGCGAACATGATTGCACTCGCGTGGATTACGTGGTCAGCGGTGCATAGCCGTGCTTCTTAAGGTACTTCCGCCATGCCGTCGCCATCTGCTTCTCATCGAAACCACGCGTCTCATACGAACCGGGAAATCTGCTGAAACGCAGGTCAAAATAGACCCGATTAAAGGTGGGCTCATCGATGTCCTCAATGCCTCTGCGAATAGCAGCCTCGATGGCCGGCGCCATCTCGGCGTCGGCACGCCACGCCTCATCGCGGTCGATGATCATGCCCCGCAGATTCTTCAGCATGCTTGGCGGGATCTTCCACGTAGACTTCATGATCGCGTCTCCACCACGTCGATCTTGTCGGCGACTTCTCGGAGCTTCATGATCACGCGATGCAAGTCCGCGCGATCACGCGCGAGGCTCTCACCGTTTCTGGCGAACCGGTCATCCTCGCTGATGCGGACGAGCCTGTCCGCGTGTTTAGTCAACTTTTTAACAGTGTCTCTCCACGCCTCGGTGATCGGCCTTCGCCTCGGGGTGACTTCCGACGTACTTTGGTAGTTCTTGCCGTCCAAGCCGACCGTGGCAGCTGAGGAATTTTCCTCACCTGACCGCAGGTCGTTGCTCACGGTCTTCTGGTCGACATCCAACACGGCGGCGATTGCTCGCTGGCTCATGCCCTCACTGGACATCAAGGCGGCCAACATCTTCCGCTGCATTCTGTCGGCTGGCACCACTCGAACCGTGTCTTTGACATAAGCCGTCCATGACGCGAAACCCAAGGCGTCGTGGATGCGGCCGTCCTTCGCCTGTTTGAGCAACTTGATCACTTCATAGGCGTCGTCCGCCAGCTTGCCGATCGCTTCCTTGATCTCTTCATCCAGCGCCCTGGCGGCCTGCTCATCGAGCTTGTCACCGTCGATGACGGATGGTTCGGATATAACTGTCACTTCGTTTCCTTCTCTCGTGCTTCTCCGAGAAAAGGAAGGTGCCCTCGGAGAAGCAAACTCGTTCTGCACGTGTTCGTACAGATTGGGTTTGTCTCTCCGAGGGCACCCTGCGTCAGCTTGCTGCACCCTCGATCAGTGGCTTCAGGTCCCCCGCCCCGCAGGGCAGATGCCTCCACGAAAGACCGGTATGGCTCGCCGTGCATGCTCAATCGGCGACCTCGCCAGTGTACTCAGGTAATGCTGTCGGTGCCACCGTCTACGCCGGTCGACACGCTCCCCTAGACGGGCCGTCGCCCGATGCTCGGCAAGCAGGTGCACGAGAGCTACAACAGTTGTGCTGCTTACATAGCGTCGGCAGGCCTCCTGTCTATCCGGGCGTACTGCCCCTCGCCGCCTTGTCTCGTTGCAGCCTGTGCACGAAAGCATTCTCCAACGCCATACGCCCATCCCAGGTTGGCCGGCGGATCACCGGCATCGCCAGGGGCTGGCTGAGCGGATCCAACGACTCGTCGACATATTGCCGACACCAGGCCAACCATTGGGCAGCCGCGTCGCGCCGGGTGCCATGGCTCATGGCGTCGACGGTTGCCTTCATCGTGTCCAAGAACTCCCGAAGTTCCCTTGCCTCGCGCCAGGCTGCGTGCTGGCTGCGGAGTGTCTCGGTCCGGACATTCTCGGCGTGCCGGATTTCAGCGAGCCGCTCGGCTTCCTCACGGATCCTCTGGCGCTCGATCTCCTGACGCCGTTCAGCGTCCTTGTGTTCTGCGTCAATCACTGCCCAGCGCTCAAATGTTGTCATCACGTCGGGTAGTCGATGTTCAAGCGGCAGTGTCTTCGACTCCGGCCACATGATCTTCGAAGAGAAGCGACTACGGGTATCCAATGCAATGCTCAGGCGGTCTGCCGGCACATAGTCATACCTCGGCGGCGGCCAGGAGTACTTCTTGTCTCTTTCGAGTTCTTCGCGCGTCGGCGTGTGAGGCACCCTCGCCTTGGGCTGCAAGATATCGACCGAGCAGTCAACCCCTTCGACTGTGAGGATCAAATCACCACCCAACCGGCTGGGATCTTCGATGTAGCCGTGGACGTTGCGCTTCGGCAGGCGTACCGAGTGCCCCCGCGCCTCGGCTTCCCGCGCGACCGCATGAAGCAGTCTGAAAGCCCTATCGCGCAATGATCTATCGATGGAGTCGAGCCGCTTCTCGGTGCGCAGTGTTGCCACCGCCGGGTGCCACCGCGCAACCCGCTTAGCGCTCACAACGTCAGCCGGCGGCGTAGTCTTCCAGTCTGACACTGCCGACAACCGCAGGATGACATCGCCATATTTTGCGCCGTCAATGAGGATGACCTGCTGCCCGTCGGGCGCCATTCTCCGCCTGTTGATGATGCCAACTAGGCTGCGGTAGCTCGTTTTGTCATCTTCACTGTTGCGGTTCAGGATGCCACCACCGTCAATGATGTCCCTCAACAGCTTTCGTGTCGGCGTGAGTTCGTCAGGCACGGCGGGCTTCGGTGGATGAATTGGCACCGGGGGCGAAACCACGAGCGAATAACTGACACGCTCCGGTGCATCCCGCACTGCCACCGCGGTCGAGTCTCCTGTCGAAGCACGCCTCCGTCGTGCCTGCCAGTGTCCGGGCGGGTAGTTACGATGCTCGAGGTAGTACACACCCGCGGCGAGTATCGTCGCCGTCCATCGACCACCGCGTTTTGACACTGACACCAGGCGACGGCTCTGCAGTGCGATCGCGACAGTCTTGTAGGTGTAGTCGTTCCAGCGACCCTCCGGGCAACTCTCATGGATCCAACGCAACACATCGAGTTGTCGCAGATTTAGCGGAGCATCAAGCGGCACAGTGCTATTCGATCACGCATAGCCGCGCTTGGCGCGGCAGACCGTATAGTGAAACCGCCGCCTGTACCGGAACCCTGTGGCGGCTGTTGCGCGGTCTACACATTGCATCCTGCTACAGGTGAGCAGGCTACCGGTAAGCTCCCGGTAGGTGAGAACGAGGCGCACCTCCGACGGTCTAGAGGCCGTCCAAGGTCCTTAGTCGTAAACCATTACCTCCCACTTCAGTTCGTCCCATGTCTCGGCGCGAACTACACGAGCAGCAGTATCGGTTAGCTCGCTCGCAACTTCGACACACAGGAAGTAGGTGACGCCGCTGATGGTCAGGGCGATTTGGTCCCATTCGCGCGCAAGCTCCTTCACTTCAATGAAGCGCGGCTTACCTGGCTTATCCGCGACGTGAGACAGTGTGTTCCGCTGATCCGCAAACGGTGCGAAATGCCGACTTATCCTTTTCCCGAGGTGATCTGGCGCTGCGTGACGAACTTCGATGATCAGATCCCGAATCGCGGCTGCGCCGTTTTCCGCTTCCGGCCTGAGCCCTTCCGCAAGACCTGTGCCGCGCCAGAACGTGGCGGTTCCCATCATCTCCGGCCAAGGGGACGTGAAGCGCTCTAGTTGAAGGACATGTTCAACGAGTCCCTCATATGCGGCTCGCACGTTGACGTCTGCGGGTAGGTACGCCGGAGCAACCGGTAGCTCTTGATCAATGTTGCCAAGCACCGTTCCAAGCGTCCAGCCGATTATTACTGGACGCCATTGCGATGGAAGGTCCACGGGCCGAGGATGGACTTCGGTGAAGGCGCGCTCCGTAACGCGTTGCCTCAGCTTAAACCCGATGTCATAGCTTGATCCCGTCTGACGAAGCCCAGCGAGAATCCAGCTCGCCAAGACCGAATGTTCAGCGCTGTGGGCGATGTAGTCGCTGATATCGGTTGCAGTTTTGCCGAGCGAGTTCCACTTCGCTTCATACGTCTCCGCCGCCTCTTCAAGCCACGAGTGCTCAAGTCCTACTTGATCCAAACGTTCATCGAGCGCGTCCGCTCTTTCAGTGTCCGCGGCTAGCAATCGGTATAACTCCGCGAAAACAAGCGGCGACAGCTCGCATCTTAGGTCCACAAGACTCGCTCCAGCAGATCCGCGAGATGTATGGGCTCAGCCGGTTCCGTCGAGCCTTGCAAGGCCTCTTCGGGAACTGGCAGGCGAGCCAGCGCCTGCTTCCCAAGGCTTGGTACCGTCACGCCAGTCAAAAAGATCCTTCTCAGCCCGTACCCCGTCTCTCCATTGAGAAACTGGACGAGACCCGACGCCTGGGTTCGATCACGAAGTCGCAGAAGAAAGAGGTTATGGTCGACAGCCGTCCGGTCACTCGCTAGTGCAGCGTGTGGCCGAGCCCCCACTGCGGCCACGAACACATCCCCCGGTGTTGCCACGATCTGCGTAGGCTCGGTCGGCGATACCCAGCGGCGTATCGGCTTTCCCTGGATCGCAGCGATGTCGGTCACTGGCAGCAGGCCAGCCGCCGGCTCGTCCTTGATGGCGCCGCGGGGTGTATGGCGGCCCCGAACGATCTCGCGACATAGCTCCCCCAAAGGTATGCCCCTGTTGAAGATCTCACGATCAGGTGTTGCGAGAGCTAGATTCCAATCCACAACTCGAAGATCTTCGGTTCGCCACCAAGTTCCAGATGCTTCCTCCTCCGGACTATGAGTTTGCCTCTCAATCTCCTCTAGGCGTGGCCTTCGTTGTGCGATTTGCCTTGCCGAGGGCCAGGGAATCTCGATATCCAGTAGGCGCCCGCGGGTCACGGACGTGGACGTAACGACCGTTGCGAAATGCTGCCGAAATCTTCGACCCGACCGACTGTTGAGAACCCCCCAAATCCAGAGGGCCGAATTTGGATCAGGTCGAACTGCGAGGAATTGCGAAGACACCAGCGCCCCGAGCAGGTCCGAACCGATCAGGAGCACCGGAGAGTTAGGGTTCCGAGGCAGCAGAAGGTCGCCAAAGCTAAGCCCGGCCCCCGCGGCCCTCACTTGAAACACCGGGCCTCGATATTTGCGGCTCCGCCGACGTATACCGCCGCCGATGGAATCAAGTCCGGTCGGCGTGATTACCGGTGCTCCTGCATCTACCCAGCTATCCGTAGGCACAACCGTAACGACGTCGCGGAGCGCAACAATTGTTGCCTTCGTGGTAGGCCACGTAAAGCTCTCAGCTGTTAATCGGCCTAGATCCCAGTCTTTCTCAAGCGCGAGCCTGACGAAGGCGGTTGTCATCGGCGCCCGCCACGCTGGTTGATGTGGTTTAGTGCTGCTTCAAGCACAGCGCCTCCCGGTGCCAACTGACTCTCCCAATCTTCACCAAGTTGCGCGATAAATGTCTCGGTAGGCGGCGCCTTCTCGATAACCATAATGATTGAGGCCAAGCCGAAGCCTGGCACCGATCCCGGAGGACAGCCAATAAGCACAGCCACACGAAAACTATTCGCGAGGTAGTTGCGGTAACGCTCGCCCTGGCGGCGGAATGTGAAGCCTGGGGCTATTTGCACTACCGCTCGCCCGCCATCCGCTAGTTGGCGTACCAGACGATCAACGGCCGCGAAATCACCGTCGCGTGTCATGGTTCCATCTAGTAGTTCGTACGGCTCACTTCGATTCAGCTTCAGGCTCATGGGAGGCGCGGACACTGCGCAGTCGAAAAGCCGTGATTCGCGTGAATCCAACACTTCGGTCTCGCTTAGTGTTTCAACCATGAACGCGTCGACGTTATAGATCTCAACATCGATAGGAGCAGCGCGGGCGATTGAGCGCGCAAGCTCTACCATTCGATCATTGAGATCGAGGCCGACCGCTGAGATCAAGCCTGATCCGATGTCACGTGAATGGTCGATTGACTCCCACAGAAACGATCCCGTCCCACAGAACGGATCGAAAACCTCGTTGTCGAGTTTGCTACCTGCCAGGTGCGCAACGGCTTTCGCAATCACGGGATGACTCGTATAAATGCCCGCTTCCCGTCCTCGGCGAGCGAAGTCCACGAGGGCACGCCGTCGCGCTTCCCACAGCACCTCGCGGCTTGCGGGCAACACTGCCCCCGTGGCGGTCTCAATACCGTCGATTCTTAGTTCGGTCGAATGGCCGACATCCGATCTCAAAGCGCCATAAGCATCCGCCGATTTGTCGTAGGGACTTTGCGTCTGCGCCCAACGCCAAAGCTGCTCTGTCAAAAGCGTGGTTGCCAAGTCGACGTCGTCCAATTCGCCCTTACCGCCGTATCGAGGTGGGATGGGGCCGTCCACACGAGTGAACTTGCGCAAGCCTGTATCTGCTTGATACCAAACATCTTGCAGCACGACGTAATGATCGACTGTTCCAAATGTATCGCGGCTTCTTGCGAGTTGGGGGAGCGCAACCTCCGGCGGGAGCGTTACCGACCGGTTCTTGATCTCGACCACTGCCCAGGGCACAAGCTTCCCGTCCGGGTCCGCGGCCCATGCCAGAACATCGGGTCGAAAGGTCGAATTCGACTTTGATGGGGGCGATTTGTTCTGGCCCTTCGGTACATCAGGCTCGTCTTGAATGAACTTGTATCCCGCGCGCTCCAGCGCTCGCCTTATGGAGTCTCTAGCGCTCATGATCTCACCGCCTCGAACCTGTCGGCATTGTTGACGTACATTTCATCTTGCTTCTGCAACACCAGCTCGATCGCCGTTTCCTTGCGGTCCGGCGGGTAGTACAGCCGTCACTAACTCTCGTGCGATTTTCTTGGGAGTCTCCCTGTCCATCTGCAGCACGGGGGCTAGTCATCAGCTTTCTCTCCGCCTGAACTCAGTCCAAAGAAGCGCTCGAAGAACGCGCCGAGCTTGGTTAGGACGCGCTGCTTCTTCTCACCATGGCCACCTCCAGCTGCGAAGCGAGTAACGGGCGGAAGCACTTTGGTGATTGCTGTTCCCGTCGTAGGGATGGCGCCATCGCGGAACGCAGCCTCGACGAACTTGCGCGTTTCCTCTGGCTTGAGACCCTCTTCATCGATGATTCGATTGAGCTCCTCGGCCTTCTTGGAAGCGACGTAGTCGCGCCACTCCTCGTCAATCTCACCGGTGGCCGAGATTGAGTCGACGAAGTCCTCGATGAGGTCTTTCTTGTTGCGCAGGCTCGGGCTGGCGTCGACAGCCCGGCTGATCTCCGCGCGGACTTCCTTGGCTGCGCCGTGGCCGTCGTCGCCGTGCACCTCGCGATACTTCTGGACGAGCATCAAGATGTAGTCGACGTTGATTTCGACCTGCTTGATGAGCTCGATCTCGAAGACGACGTCATCGATGATCGACTCTTTGTCGGCGTCCGCGTCCTTGCGGAACTCGGCGTAGAGGTCAAGGTAGACGCTGCGGTAGTCCTGACTTTGGCGCTGGGTGAGTATTTCGTTGCCGGCGAATTCATCGAATGACGTCAGGATATTCTCTAGTCGCAGGATCTGACCAAACAGGGCGATGAACGCCTTCTGCGCGGTCTCCCCAACGATCCGCTGCCCCAGCGGGAACTGCTGCAGCAGTTCGGTGACTTTGTCGGCGTACTCGTCGTAATACTCTGCGTACGGCTTGAGCAACACGATGCCGCCCGCGTCTTTGTTGCCGAAGAGCGCGATGGCGTCGTTAGTCTCCTCCTCTAGGTCACGGAAGCTAATGATGTTGCCGTATGTCTTGACTGAGTTCAGGATTCGGTTGGTGCGCGAGTAGGCCTGGATCAGGCCGTGAGCGCGCAGGTTCTTGTCGACCCATAGTGTGTTGAGCGTCGTAGCATCGAAACCGGTGAGGAACATGTTGACCACGATGACGACGTCGATCTCGCGGTTCTTCAGCCGGAGCGACAAATCTTTGTAGTAGTTCTGAAACTTGTCAGACGAGCTGTCGAAACTCGTGCCGAAGTATGCGTTGTAGTCCTTGATCGCGCCTTCCAGGAAGTCACGCGAAGGTTTGTCTAGAACGTCGGTCTCGAAGCCTTCTTCTTCTAGCGCACCGTCCTCGACGGCCTCGTTGGAAGCGAACGAATAGATTAGGCCAACCTTCAAGCGGCGACCCTCTGGCAGTGACCCCTGCTGCTTCTTGAACTCGCTGTAATAGGTCTTGGCAGCCTCGATCGAGGCTGTCGCGAACAGAGCATTGAAGCCGTGCACGCGACGCTCACCGAGCGAATAGTGCTCACTGCGCCTGGTCTTCTGGTCGAAGTGGTTGAGCGTGTACTCGACAACCTGGCGCACGCGCTCAGGTGCCAGCAGTGCCTTCTCGGTGTCGATGGCCGACACCTGCTTGTCGGTGATACCAGCTGGCATCTTCACTGTATTGACGTAGTCGATGCGGAACGGCAGCACGTTCTTGTCGTTGATGGCGTCGACGATGGTGTAGGTGTGTGCCGCTGTCGAGTGCCGCTCAGGCGGGCAGTTGCGCGGATCGCCGTGCCAGTAGCAGCCGAACGCTTGGGGCGTCGTGCGCAGCTGCACGTTGCCGCCAGTTCCGGCATTCATTGCGAAGATCGGCGTGCCCGTGAAGCCAAAGAGGTTGTAGCGCTTGAATGCCTTGGTGATTGCCGTGTGCATGTCGCCGAACTGCGACCGGTGGCACTCGTCAAAGATGATTACGACATGACCGCCAAAGATCTCGTGCCCCTTGTTGGCGGCGATGAAACCAGAGAGCTTCTGAATCGTCGTGACGATGATCTTGCGGTTGACGAGTATTTCGTTGCCACGCTTGCCTAGCACCGCGCCCACCGGGAGGGAGAGCTGCTTCTTGAGCGCAGAGGTGTTCTTACTGGTGTTGACAGCGCCCGGCGAGAAACGCTCGTACTCCTTAATCGTTTGGTAGTCGAGATCCTTGCGGTCGACTACGAACAGGACTCGCTCCACGTGATCAAGCTGCGCAGCCAGCTGCGCAGTCTTGAATGAGGTCAGCGTCTTGCCAGAACCAGTGGTGTGCCAAACGTAGCCACCAGCGGCCAGGGTGCCGAGTTGCCTGTAGTTGGTTGAGATGTCGATCTTCCGCAAGATGCGTTCAGTAGCCACGATCTGATAGGGGCGCATGACGAGCAGCAGCCGGTCAGCAGTGAGGACGCAATACTTGGTTAGGATGTTGAGCAGTGTGTGACGAGCGAAAAACGTTGTCGCAAAGGCGGTTAGGTCTTGGATCGGCTTGTTCGTCGCATCCGCCCACCACGACGTGAACTCAAACGAGTTACTGGTCTTCTTTGCCCTCCTCGAGCCAGCGGCTTCACTGATGTGCTGGCGACGGGTGGTGTTGCTGTAGTACTTGGTCAACGTGCCGTTGCTGATGACGAAGAGCTGCACGTAGTCGAACAGGCCCGATCCAGCCCAGAAGCTGTCGCGTTGGTAGCGGTTGATCTGATTGAAGGCCTCGCGAATGTCGACGCCGCGGCGCTTTAGCTCGATGTGCACCATCGGCAAGCCGTTGACGAGCACCGTCACGTCGTAGCGATTGGCGTATTTGGCACCACCCTCGCCCTGGCCAACTTCGTACTGGTTGATGACCTGCAGCTTGTTGTTGTGAATGTTGCTCTTGTCGAGGAGTTTGACGTTTTTCGTCGAGCCGTCATCACGCTTAAGTAATTGGACATAGTCCTCCTGGATGCGCACTGTCTTTTCGACGACGCCTTCCGACTCACTGGCGATGCGCTGTTTAAAAAACTGATCCCATTCGGTCTCAGAGAACTTCACGCCGTTCAGCACCTCGAGTTGCGTCCGCAGATTGGCGATGAGATCCTGCTCGCTCGTGATCTTCACGTACTCGTACTCCTGCGACTGCAGGATCTTGATGAACTCGCGCTCCAGCTGCGCTTCGGATTGATACTCCGCGGCGGGCTTGGCATCCGGCACAAACTCCGCAACGACCGTGCTCTCGGCAGAGACCGCGATCGGGTCGTAATGTACTGCCTTCGCCTCGGTCATACTGCGAGCTCCTCGAACATCAGGAGACGGTCGCGGTAGTACTCGTATTGCTTACGGCGAGCCTCTCGCTCGGCGCGAATACTGAAAATAAGGTCACGCATGCTGTCGTCAAGGCGATCAAGCATGGCCGATGCCTGCTCCTGCTCGGCAAGCGGAATGACGGGCACACGTATGTCCAAGATCTGACCCTTCTTCAAGTGCGTCTGATCCCGTCCGTTATCAAGGGCCAAGAGCTGCGGGTTGCGGTCTAGGAAGTGATAGAGCCAGCGTGGAGAAACACCGCTCTCGTGACGAACCCGAAGAAGGCACACTCGCTGATTCGCGGAGTATTTCCCGTCTGTTTCAACGAAGAAGCACCGAGCGAGTGCGCGACCGTTTGGCAGGTCGCTCATAACCATCGCGATGTCGCCGCAAAGCGCAGGTGTGAGGGCACCTTCCGGGTTCACCCACCGTGCGGACTCCCCATTAGTAGAGATAAATCGAGCCGTTAAGAGAGCGATCGATCCGTCCGGCACTACCAGTCTTTCGTGTGCCTTCCCGTTCGTGAAATCGACTATTTCCCCAAGCGCGACAGTGTCGCTGTCATCAGGACCAGATACGGCGTTCAGAACTCGAGTTCGAACGTGAGCTCGTTGATCTTGACGAGCTGCGGCCTCTGCGTCCAGTACCGACTCCAACTCTAGTTCTATCGTTGTGAACTCATCTAGAACGCGCACAATCTTTCGCTGAATCTCGATTGGTGGCACCGGAATCCGGAAGTCGAGCAACGGTGTGCTCTGGATTGCGGCCATGGAGCCATCGGTTCGTCCTGCCACTGCGAGAATCTCTTGCGAGCGTGCACGACACACCTGAGCGAGATACTCGGCGAGGATCCCCCGGCGGGGGACGACGGCTCGAATGTCCTGATTGAGAGTCACCTGAATGGGGACAAGCGCTACAGGAAGCCGGCGGCGCAAGATGTTCGACCGCACAACGAATGCCACCGAACCCGCCGGCACCAGTTTCACGGTCGACTTCTCAAGTGCTCTTTCTGAGATGTGGTCTTCTGTCGCGACAACCATGCCCCCAACCATGTCCTTGGGCGAAAGCCAGGGAAGTGAGCCGTTCTCCCAGTACTCCGGTACAGCCTTCGAGGGAGTGCCACCTCCGTACCATGTGCCGACTTCGCGGAGCGGCAGAAAAGGGACGTCGGTTGAAACAAGTTCTGCAACTAGTTGGTCGATAGCGCTCACGACGCACCCTCAAGGTTGGCGACGATCACGTCGATCTGCTCACGCAACTCCTGTTGTCGGGTAACGATTCGGGCGATGTCGGCATTCAGCGCGGAGATGTCGACGGCTTCCCTCGTGTCTTCCTTCTCGACATACGAGGAGACAGCAAGGTTATAGTTGTTCGTGGCGATATCGGCATTCGAAACAGTTATCGCGAAATGCTCGGCGTCCTCGCGGCCGGTGAAGGCGTCGAGGATCGTCTGCTGATTAATCGCGGAGAGCTTGTTCTTGATCCCTTGGCGGACAAATTCGGCCGAAGCGTCAATGAACAGAACGGCGTTATCTTTCTTCGACTTCTTCAACACGAGAATGCATGTCTGGATAGCAGTACCAAAGAACAGGTCTGGCGGCAGCTGAATCACTGTGTCCACATAGTTGTTATCGACGAGGTACTTGCGGATCTTCTGCTCGGCACCGCCCCGATAGAGCACGCCAGGAAACTCGACAATCGCGGCTGTGCCATTAACTGCCAGCCACGAGAGCATGTGCATCGTGAAGGCAAGGTCGGCTTTCGACTTCGGTGCGAGAACACCGGCCGGAGCGAATCGTTGGTCGTTGATCAGTAGGGGATTGCCGTCACCCGCCCAGTGGATCGAGTACGGCGGATTAGAAACGATCGCCTCGAACGGCTCGTCGTCCCAGTGCTGCGGATCAATCAGCGTGTCCCCATGCGCAAGGTCGAACTGCTCGTAGTTGATGTCGTGCAGGAACATGTTGATGCGCGCCAGGTTGTAAGTCGTTAAGTTGACCTCTTGGCCGAAGAAGCCTTTGCGGACGTTTTCCTTGCCTAACACCTTGGCGAACTTCAACAGCAGCGAGCCTGAGCCACACGCTGGGTCGTAGACCTTGTTGACCGACTTCTTGTTGACCACCGTGATGCGTGCCAGCAGCTCCGAGACTTCCTGGGGCGTAAAGAATTCACCACCCGATTTGCCAGCCTGCGAGGCGTACATGGTCATCAGGTACTCGTACGCGTCGCCGAACGAGTCGATGGCGTGGTCGTTGAAGTCGCCGAGGTTCAGATCGCCAATTGCATCCAGCAGCTTCACCAGCTTCTCGTTGCGCTTGGCGACGGTGTTGCCGAGCTTGGCGCTGTTCACGTCCAAATCGTCGAAGAGTCCCTTGAGGTCGTCCTCGCTGTCCGCACCGACTGCCGAGCCCTCGATGTTCTTGAACACCTTCTCCAGTGTCTCGTTCAGGTTCTCGTCCTTGTTAGCACGCTTACGAACGTTGGCGAACAGCTCGCTCGGCAGGATGTAGAAGCCCTTCTCCTTGACTGTTTCTTCGCGGCCGAACTCTGCCTCTACGTCGCTCAGCGCGGCATAGTCGAAATCGGACTGTCCGGCTGCACGCTCCTGTTCGTTCAGGTACGCAGTGAGGTTCTCGGAGATAAAGCGGTAAAAGAGCATGCCGAGCACGTAGCTCTTGAAGTCCCAGCCGTCTACGCTGCCACGCAGATCGTTGGCGATGCGCCAGATCGTCTTATGGAGCTCCGCACGCTGAGCCTCCTTTGTTGCAGGAGCCACTACCACGCCACCCACCCGTGCTGTCTTCGCCTGGCGTGCCACTTCGTGTCCTCTCGTATTTGAAAAAGCTGAACATCATGGCACAAGACCTCATCGCGCACAAGCCCCCTGCGGCACCTTGCCAACGATCAAGCGCCAGACCTGAGTCGACAATTTCGCCCGCGCACTACGTATAGCCCAGCAGGCCACGCGGATGCGGCTGAATCGCCGCGCCGACCGCCTTCGACCTCGCCGCGCCGTGGCCGCCATCGCGGGCTCGCAAGTACAGCGATGCCCCCCCCCGGGGGGGAATCCCTTTGGCGCCCATGAAGTGCCTAGAGCCTTAGCCTTAGCGGTCCCGAGCCTCGCGGAGCAATGCCGCGACCTCCGGCTCGACCCAGTAGACGACCGGCTCACCCTCCACCGGGTAGGCCCACTTCCACAACAGCTCTCGGTTCTCCTTCTTGCAGTACTTCCCCGGCCAAGCCAGTACCCCAGCTACGCCGCTGTGACCGTTGGGAATGTCCAGCATTTCGGCAAGCTCCTCGCCGTTGAATTGGCGATCCGGTTCATCGATTAACTTGGAGAACAACGCCTTCGCCGGATCGCTGAATTTGTCCCACAACTTGGCGGCCAGCGCGGCGTCGGCGTCCGACCATGGCTGTCGGCCCTTCGCGTCCTCGCTACCAGAAGATGCCGGCTGCGGCATAGCGTCCCGCTTAGCATCGAACGTGTTCGACAGGATCGAGGCTTGCGCCGGGGCGCTTAGCCACGCGGCGTGCATCGCATAAAACTCCACCAGCCGGTCCTCGGGGACCTTCACCGTAACGTCCATCATTTTGCCCCTCCTGTTCATGAGACCCTCCTGGCCTCGTTAAACACAAGTATGACCCGCTCTGAGCCTTCTGTCAAGGGTAAATACCGGGGTTAGACCAATCTATACCCCTATCGCCGACAATATGAGCAGTTCATGAGGCTTTTTACCCCTACGCTTGGGCTTGGGCGTCGACTTCCGCAGCTTTGGCAAGTTGGACGCGTTACTTTCCGTGAGCATCCCTTCTACAAAACAGAGTTCCTCGGCAGAGTTCTTCGCCGCCAGCGCCAGGAACGCCGCCTCCGCTCAAATGCCCGCTTTTCTGGGCTAAAGCGATTTGAAGTACTCGGCCTCGACCTTGACGTCCTCGACCACCCGCGTAGTGGTCGTGATGCCGATCGCGTTCTCCTTCAACAGATCGCACAATCTGTCACCGTCGATTAAGTCGATGGGCGGCGCACCGTCACGCTTGGCCTCCGCTCGCGCATCGTTCGTGAACGTGCCGGTCGTGATCAGCAGGCCCTTGTCCCCTCTGCCCGCCATGGCACCTCGGAAGTCTCTGACAGCACCCGGCCCAACACTGCCCTTGTAGCGTGTCGGCTGCCAGGAATAAGGGACCAGCTCGGCGCCGGTTTTGCCATGAGCATGGGACCACCCGATTGCCAGTGATGGGACCATCTGGCTAGCTGTTTTGCCAGTTATGGGACCACCCCGGCGTGGCGTTGGGGGCTTCCGGTTGCTCGGCCGCTGTATTGGCCGAATGAGCTACCGGGAGGTGTCGGTGATCGAAGTCAGGGAGATGCTGCGGTTGTGGCTGCAGGGTCATGGGTTGCGCGAGGTGGCCCGGTTATCGGGCACGGACCGCAAAACGGTGCGCCGGTATGTGGACCGCGCCCGCGCGTGCGGGCTGGACCGTGACGGCGACGGGTGTCAGTTGACCGACGAGCTGTTGGCGGCGGTGATCGCCGGCGTGCGGCCGAGTCGGCCCAACGGCAAGAGCCAGGCCTGGGAGACCATCGCCGCCCAGCACGAGCAGATCAAGGCGTGGCTGAAGCAAGACTTGACTCTGACGAAGGTGCACACGCTGCTTGGGCGTCGGGGCGTGGTGGTGTCGTATCGAACGTTGCATCGCTATGCCACAACGGAATTGGGGTTCGGGATTCGGCAGGCCACGGTGCCGGTGGCCGATTGCGAGCCCGGTGCTGAACTGCAGGTCGATTTCGGTCGGCTCGGAATGCTCACTGATGCCGCGGATGGCCGCCGGCGGGTAGTGCAGGGGTTGATCTTCACTGCGGTGTATTCGCGGCACATGTTCGTCTGGCCGACCTACCGGCAGACGCTTCACGAGGTGATCGCCGGGTTTGAGGCCGCGTGGGCATTCTTCGGCGGGGTGTTCGCGGTGGCGATCCCCGACAACATGAAGGCCATCGTCGACAAGGCTGATGCGACCGATCCGAAACTTAATGACGCCTTCCGCGAATACGCTCAGGCGCGGGGCTTCGTCGTGGACCCCACCCGCATCCGCAGCCCGCGCGACAAGCCTAGGGTTGAGCGCTGTGTCCAATATGTTCGGTCGAATTTCTTTGCTGGAGAAGACTTTCGGAATCTGAGTGACTGCCGGGCACGAGCCGAGCAGTGGTGTGGGCAGGTGGCGGGGATGCGGATACACGGCACCACTCGGCTGCGCCCGGCCGAGGTATTCGCCACCGACGAGCTACCCCACCTCAAACCGGCACCCGACGAGGTGTTCGACATCCCGACCTGGAGCCGGCCCAAGGTGGCTCCCGATCGGCACGTGCAGGTCGCCAAGGCGCTCTACAGCGTTCCCGGTGAGCTGATTGGGCGCCGGCTGGATGCCCGGGTGGATGCGCGCACGGTGAAGCTGTATTGGCGCGGTGAGCTGATCAAGGTCCATCCGGTCATGGCGCCAGGACGCCGCCATACCGACCCCGCTGATCTACCGGCCGAGGTGTCGGTCTATGCGATGCGAGATATCAACACCTTGCAGCGCAAGGCATCCGCACACGGGCAGCATGTCGGCGCCTACGCGGCGGCGGTGCTGGAGCATCCGCTGCCGTGGACCAAGATGCGCCAGGTCTACCGACTCCTGGGACTGGTGCGCCGCCACGGCGCCGACGCGGTCGATGACGCCTGCCAGCGCGCGCTGGACGCCGAGGTCATCGACGTCGGGCTGATCGAGCGCATGCTTACCCGCGGTGCCGGCGCACAGCTGCCGCTGATCCCGAACCCGCCGCAGGCGTCGCGGTTCGTCCGCGCGGCCACCGACTTCGCGGTGCGCAGGCCCTCATGAGCACAACCCGCCGCCCCGATGCCACCCCCGCGGTCAAGCCGATCGAGGTGTCTGCAGACCTCAAAGCGCTGATGCGCCGCCTCAAGCTCGGCCGCCTGCTCGACACCCTGCCCGAACGGCTCGCGCTGGCACGATCGAATCGGCTGCCACACCACGACTTCCTGGAAATGCTGCTAGCCGATGAGGTCACCCGCCGCGACCGCGAGTCCGCCGCCCGCCGCGCCAAGACAGCACAATTGGATCCGCAGATGCAGCTGCAGGCCTGGGATGACACCGCCGCGGTCAGCTACGACCGCCAACTATGGGCAGAGTTGACCTCGCTGCGGTTTCTGGCCGACGCCTACAACGTGCTCATCATGGGACCGGTCGGAGTCGGAAAAACGTTCCTGGCCAACGCATTAGGCCACATCGCCGTGCGACGTCACCACAGCGTGCATACCGAACGCGCCGACAAACTGTTCAAACGCCTCCGCGGAGCACGGCTAGACGGCAGCTATGAAGACGAGATGCGCAAACTACACCGCGTCGAGCTGCTCATCATCGATGACCTCGCGTTGCACCGGCTTGAGGCCACCGAGACCAATGACTTCTACGAGCTCATCGTGGAACGCCACCGCACCGCATCAACGGTCATCACCAGCAACCGCGAACCACCGGAGATCCTCACCATGATGGCCGACCCACTCCTGGCCCAGTCGGCGATGGACCGGCTCCAATCCGCGGCCTACGAACTCGTCGTCGAGGGCGAGTCCTACCGGCAACGCCAGAAACCCCGTCCTCGAAAGCCGGTCAATTCGGACCAGCCGAATTGACCAGCAGCCAGGTCATCAGTCACCATCACCCCACGGCCAGCAACCGGAAACAACCGGTCCCATGCTCATGGCAAAACGGTGGTCCCATCACCCTGGCAAGCGACAGTAGCGCTTGCATTGAAAGAAAACAGGGAAGGTCAGCAGGTTCAGTTGATAGATGCCGAGTCCATCAATGCCGCCATCGCCCGACTTCCCCGTCACCTTGACACTAGAGAACCCCGACTCCCGCAGAAGCCTTTGCGCAAGCCGTTCAAAGGCGAATGTCGGCGGACATGAAAAACTGCCCGCTGGCGGACATGAAAGTGCCCGTTCGCGGCCAATAAGTTCTGCCCACTGGCGGACATGAAAGTGCCCGTTGATGGCCATGAATCTGCCCAGACCTACCTGATGCCCTTCGGCGCGTCAGCGCCGTGGCGGCCTCTCCTGCGGTTTCGATGTCGATGCCTAGTCGAGATCGACAACCCCAGGAGAGACCTACTTGAAGTCTGATGGAGAACTCATGGAAATACTCAATGCCTACGACCTGACCGGGTCCTACCGCGCTGCGGCCGAGTTGTGCGGGTGCTCGCATCACACCGTGAAGAAAGCGGTCGAGGACCGCAACGCTGGCCTGCCGCCGGCCACGCGGCGGGCCCGGATGATCGATGATTGGCGCGACCTGCTCGAGGGCTGGGTCGCCGATTCGAAAGGCAAGATTCGCGGCGACAAAGCCCACGACAAGCTGGTGGCGTTGGGATACACCGG
Source organism: Mycobacterium sp. SMC-2 (assembly GCF_025263485.1). Taxonomy (NCBI): domain Bacteria; kingdom Bacillati; phylum Actinomycetota; class Actinomycetes; order Mycobacteriales; family Mycobacteriaceae; genus Mycobacterium; species Mycobacterium sp. SMC-2. The sequence continues at coordinate 1,196,526 of NZ_CP079863.1, read as the reverse complement.
CACCGACCGCACCACTCGCCGGGCGCTGGCGGAGGTCAAAGCGCAGTGGCGGCTGGGCAATACACGCGTGCATCGGCCCTGGATCACCGAGCCCGGACTGTGGCTGCAGTACGACTTCGCCGACGGCCCTTTGGTGGCCGGCCGCAAAATCGTGCTGTTGGTGGCGTGGCTGGCGTGGAGCCGCTACCGAGTGGTCATCGCGTTGCGGGACCGCACCGCACCCAGTGTCTTCGCCGGCCTGGACCGCATCTTCCGCATCGTCGGCGGTGCCCCGACCTACCTGCTCACCGACAACGAGAAGACCGTCACCACCGGACACATCGCCGGAGTCCCGGTCCGTAACCGCGTCGCAGTCACCTTTGGCCGCTATTACGGCATCTCGGTGCTGACCTGTGAACCCGCCGACCCGGCTTGCAAAGGTGGCGTGGAGAACGCGGTCAAACTCGCCAAAGCCGACATTGTGCCCACCGAGACGAACCTGCTGGGTCACTACGACAGTTTCGCCGACGTGGAGGCCGCCTGCGCGGAGTTTGTCGCTGAGATCAACGCCCGGGTGCACCGCGCCACGGGCCGACGTCCGATCGAGATGCTCACCGCAGAACGCCCCGCCCTGCATGCGATACCCGACCTGCCCCACACCGCCGCGTTGGGAGTGACACGGCGGGTTCCCGACAACGCCCCGATGGTCACCTTCGAGCATTGCCAATACTCGCTACCGGCAACACTATTGGGGCAGACGGTGTGGATCAGGCATCACGACGGCACCGACGAAGTGGTGATCTGCGCCCTCGATGACGGCGGCCCCATCGAGGTGGCTCGGCACCCCCGTGCCACCCCAGGCAGCCCGGCCATCGACGACGCCCATTTCCCCGGCCACCGCGACAAAGTGCCTGGGGACTACCGCGTCCGTGCCCGCACCGCCAGTGAACAGACCTTCCTGGCGTTGGGCCCCGGTGCGGCGGTGTGGCTCAAAGAAGCCGCCGCCGTCGGCACCGAACGCATCCTGCAGAAAATGGCCCACGCCGTCGAACTGTCCGCGCTGGCCGGCCGCGCCGATGTCGACTGGGCGCTCGGTCATGCCGCCGTGCACGGCCGGTTCGCCACCGGCGATCTGGACTCCATCCTGGCGGCCAAAGGTCTGGACCCGACTCGTCGTGGCGCCGGTGAGGACATCTCTCTGGCTCAAGGCACGGCCGGGTGGAACCTGTTCGGCCGCACCATCATCGACGTGACTGAGGCAGCAGACCAGCCATGAACACCACCACGACCGCCACGCAGTTGCCCGCCGAGGTCGAGACGTTGATGCGGGCCCTGCGGTTGCCGCACGCACGCGCGATCGCCGCCGACGTGCTGGCCACCGCCCGCGCTCAACGCTGGGACCCCACCGAGGTCATCAAAGCGCTGCTGACCGAGGAAGTCGCCGGCCGCGCCCGTTCTATGTTGGCCGCCCGCCGCAAAGCCGCCGGATTCCCGACTGGGAAAACCTTCGACGCCTGGGACCCGGGCGCCTCGTCGATCCCGCTGCCCACCCAACAAGCGCTACAGACCCTCGAATGGGTGGGGCGCCGCGAGAATCTGGTCGTCTGCGGGCCGGCCGGCACCGGCAAGACATTCTTCCTCGAAGCGTTGGGGCAGAAAGTCATCGAGGCCGGGATGCCGGTGGCGTGGTTCACCCTCGAGCAGATCGGGGTGCTCGTGCGCGCCCACCGTGCCGATGACTCTCTGGGAAAGGCGGTGGCCAAGATCGTGCGCGCCGAGCTCGTCGTCATCGATGACGTGGGGCTCTTGCCGGTCGGTGCCGATGCCGCCGAAGGGCTCTACCGCATCGTCGAAGCAGCCTACGAACGCAAGTCCGTGGCGATCTCCTCGAACCTGCACCCCAGTGGGTTCGACGAGCTGATGCCCAAGACGCTGGCCACCGCCACCGTCGACCGCCTGCTGCATCACGCACACCTATGCCAGACCAGCGGAGACTCCGTGCGCCTGGCCCAAGCCCTGCACGGGAAAGGAGTCAAACCCTTGAGCTGACAACGGCCTCACCGACCGGTGGCGGGCATCACCCTCATGGGCAGATTCGTGTCCGCCACCGGGCAGTTCTTATTGGCCACCAACCGGCAGTTCTCATGTCCGCCGACGGGCACTTTCAGCTGTCCATTGACAGGCGAATGACGGCACCTCGAGGAGCGTGCTCAGCAATTCGTCCTTCCACTTCTCCTCGGCTTCGGCCTCGACCTGGTCGATCTCGTTGCCGACGTCAGATTGTTCTCCGCCGCCCTTCTTCTTGCTCCTCTTTCTTCCACTCTTTCGTTCTGCTGCGAACGCGGCGCGCAACGGCTCAAGGTCATCCTGTGTTGCAGCCTGTCCCTCGGGAGTCACTGACCAGACACCCCGCGTGCTGTTGGCGAAGAGGCCCATTCCCTTGAGGTAGGTCCGCGCCCACGCCAGCCTGTTTTGGATTACCGTCTGCGGCCCGCCGCTTAGTAGGACGCTCTGCTGCTCGGGCGTGAGCTGCTCTCGTTCAACAACGGCGGCGTTCAGCTCGGCGATTGAGGCGGAGCCGCCGAGTGCGATCGCAGCTTGGAGGGTCGGCCAAAGCAGGTCAGAGTACGACGGAACCTCGACAGTCACAGGTAAAGCATGTCAAAGGGCAGCGACACGTTCCCGGTCAACGCGCGGTCCCGTCTTGGTCCCGTAGACGCACCCGAACTGCGGGCGCTCCGGCGCCGTACCGGATGCGTCCGCTAGCCGTACCGATACTGCAGATGACCAGTGCAAACGGTGGTCTTCGCAAGCCCACCTACCAGCAGTTATCGCTCAAATGTTCGGGCGTCGAAAGTACTTCCCAAGCTGAATACGCGGGTTCGATTCCCGTCATCGGCTCCACAAGATTCCAGTTCAGGGACGTTTGCGTCGGTGCGAGAACGCCGATGTCGGCTTGAGAACTCGTCGCTAGCCCGGGGAAGCTGGTTTCCGGGATTCTTTTGCTGTCGACTGCCACGTCCTAAAACCCTGAAATGAATTGCGGCCCCCGCGGTCATCCTGGTAAGCCGGTCGCTACTCGCCGCGGTTCTTGGAGGCGCGCATGCTAAGACGAATCCTGATTTTTGCGAACAAGTCCTGGGAAGCGGACCCGCTGGTCGGAGTGTTCTCCAATCCAGACGCCAGGCCGTCCAAGCTTCCGCCGTTCGATCGGCCCTTCGATCCGGCCCCGCAGGTCACGGTCCCGCTGAACGACGGCACGACGAAACAGGTCAGCGCGCGGCTGGCGTTGCGGACCGCGAATGCAACAGCCGAGCTGTGGTGCGTCAAGGACCTGATGGACCCGGCAAAAAAGTCGTCGAGCAGCGAAGAGAAGGCCCGCGTCATTCCCGCCGTCGTCGCCAACGGGCCGGCACCAACCCTGGTCGTGGCCTTCGGCACTGCGTCGTTTCCGGGCGACAGATCGTTCAACGGTTGCGCGGTCGTTGGGACGCAGGTGTTCGTTCACAATCCCCACAAGACGCCAAATCCGGAGAGCAACTGGGTCAGCCCAGAATTCGACAAGCTCCTGGTCCCAACCGCGCCGGCACCGGGTTCGGCGTTGTCAATACTCGACCGGGACCTGCGCCGTCCTTGCGAGTCTCGATTTCTCTCGCCGCCGCTCAATCCCGCGAATCCGCCGGCGCTGCTGGTCGCCTCCGACTATGTGGCTTTGAGCGATGTCAACGTGACGAAACCGGAGGACTATGTCTGGGCCGATCGGGAATCCATACAGGCCATGCAACAGGCCGGGGTCAACGCCCCGGTCGGCTCGATGGAGACGACGCATGGCGTCATACGGCTTGCTGCGCCATCGGAGCAATTCCTGTTCTTTTCCGGAATTGCCAACCGCCTCGGCTACTTCGATTCGGAGGTGACACCGCGCGCGTATGCGCAGAACTTTGCCGCCTCGCATAATGCGGGCATTGCGCTGGCCCACGCCCTGCCGCTCCTGATGGTTTGACCGGTACCTCGGGTTGCCAGTCCGCGGGGCGGGTTGCGCTCGGGATCCGGCCGCCTCGCAGCCGTCGATGCCGAACTAAACGCCCGTGGCCGAAACGTGACCGAGGCTTGACCAAATGCTAACGCGCCCTTGTGCTTCCGCTGGTCAACGTACCTCTACGATCCCTATTACAACTATGTCAGTTAAAAGGAATCGGAGCCATGCGGGCGGACGTTCGGTGTGTTCTTGCGGTGGTCGGGCTCGCTGCGAGCGTGGTTGCGGGTCCAACTGGCACCAGCATGGCGGCGGTGAACCAACCGCATGACTTCACCATCGCGTCGGTCCTGCCGGCGCGGGGTGCCACCGTGGGTGTGGCGCACCCCGTGGTCGTGACTTTCACCGCGCCCGTGGCGAACCGGCACGCCGCCGAGCGCGCGGTCGGCGTCAAATCGACGCCGGAGATGACCGGCAGCTTCGAATGGTTGGACAACAAGGTTGTGCAGTGGGTTCCGGACCACTACTGGCCGGCGCACAGCACGGTGGCGCTTTCGGTCGAGGGCCGGTCGACGGAATTCAAAACGGGCCCGAAGGTCGTCGGGGTCGCCAACATCACCGACCACACTTTCAAAGTGACCATCGACGGGGTCGATGCCGCGCCCCTACCGGCGCCGCACCACCGGCCCCACTTCGGCGAAGAGGGCGTGTTGCCGGCGTCCATGGGTCGGCCTGAGTTCCCGACGCCGGTCGGCAACTACACCGTCTTGTCCAAAGAGCGCTCGGTGCTTATGGATTCGAGCAGTGTCGGCATCCCCGTCGACGACCCCAACGGTTACCTACTCAACGTGGATTACGCCGTCCGGATCACCAACCGCGGCCTGTTCGTGCATTCCGCTCCGTGGGCCGTGCGATCACTGGGGCTGGAGAATGTCAGCCACGGCTGCATCAGCCTCAGCCCCGAAGACGCCGAGTGGTACTACAACACGGTCAATGTCGGCGACCCGGTGATCGTCAAGGAAAACAACAATCTGTGGGAGAGGCCCCCTTCTTAAGAAGGTCGGCACCGAATTGCCCTGAGAGCGGGGCCTATTCGCTGACATCCGCCCCGGCCCCGTGCCCTCTGCCGAGAGTGACGCTAGTTTCACGCTCGCGCTCGACTGTGAAACTAGCGTCACACTCGAAGACTCAAGTGGCCGTCACATACGACACATACGACACATACGACACATACGAATGGACCCGCTGGTCGCAACCAGCGGGTCCATTGGGGGATGGGCCTCAGTGGGCGCCTGAGGGGCCGGGCACGACGGGCTGACCGGGCTGGGGCCCCCCGGTCGGCGCCGGACCGGTCGGCGCGTCCTTGACCCCCGACATGTCGACGAGCGGGGCGCCAGCGACCGCATCGAGCGGGGCACCGGCCGCCAGCCCGCCAAGGGCAACCAGCGGGGCACCGGCCGGCACTATCGGCGCCACCGGCAGCGGCGCACCCAATGGCAAGGGAGCGCCCAGCGGCAACGGAGCACCCAACGGCAACGGGGCGCCCAGCGGCACCGGCACCGGCGCACCCACGGGCAGCGGTCCGGGCACAGCCATTGGCACACCGGCCATGTCGGTGAGCGGCGCGCTGGCCGCGCAGACCTCGGCGGTCGGCGCCCCGCCCGCGGCCGCGGCACCGCCGGCGGCTCCGGGTCCGCCGGCCAGCGGTGCACCCGCCTCGCCGGCCTGCCCCTGTATGCAGGCGTATCCGCCCGTCTTCAGGGGAGCGGCTGCCGCATCCGGGCTCAACGCAAGCGCGGCTGCGCACAACCCAAGAGTGGCAACTACTTTCATGTTGAACCGATCGACGATCGCCATCAGCGTCGACTCTCCTTTAATTCGCGCTCACATATCCATCTGGTGCAGCAGAACCGCTTAGCCGTCTTTCGACGACCGAGCCAATTGTTCAGCAGCTGATGTGAGACGCCGGACGCGCCGCACCGCGCCGTTTCCAAATGGTGACGTCACAAGGTCGTCACGGGCCAGACGCGACCGCGCGGGCTTTGGGACGCGCTGACCGGACTTCTACGCAGCGTATTCACAGGGAATCGTTGCCGACGCTACATGTCCTGGAGGTTTTATAGAAGTGAACGGTAGGCAACCAGAAGATTAATGAATGGGGGAAGGAGTCATGACCACACGACGGCTCTGCGGCCGATTTGTGAGCGCAGCGCTGGCGACAGCCCCACTCCTGGTTGCGGGGGTGATGTGGGCCGTCCCGGCGCAGGCCGACGCGACCACCTTCGTCAACGACTTGCACAAAAACGGGATCTACGCGGTGACCGGCGGAGACGCGGCGCTGGTGCAGATGGGCTTGAACGTCTGCCAGCAGCTGTCGTGGGGCGCTCCCCCGTCGCAGCTCCAAGCCCTGGCGCTGCAGCGGTCCGACAGCCGGCAGGGCGCCAGAGGGCTCACCCCCGAGCAGGCCGACCACGTCGTCATCGCCGCCCTGCGGGATCTCTGCCCGAACGCTTGACGGGCCGCCCATCGGTCTTTGCCGACTATTCATCCTCGGGATTTGCGGTCCCGAGCGTGTTTGATGGCGCTTTCGTGTAAAAGTGCATCATCCGCATCGGGCACGGGATGAAGGAGAAGGTTTCGATGGCAGCACAGCGGCCCTATGGCCGGTTCATGGGCGCAGCCCTCGCAGGGGGCCCACTTCTGGCCGCGGGGGTCGTCTGGGCCAGCCCGGCCCGGGCCGACGGGACTGCCTTCCTCAACGACCTGCACAACGCCGGCATCCACGCCGTCAACGGCGGCGACGACGCGCTGTTGCAGATGGGCGCGGACCTGTGCCAACAGCTTTCCTGGGGCGCCTCCCCGCAACAGCTGGAGGCCCTGGCGGTCGAGCGCTCGGACGCCGACCAGGGCAGCGGCGGAATCAACGGCCGGCAGGCCGCGGACGTCGTGATCTTTGCCTTGCGCGATCTGTGCCCTAACGCCTAGCGGTGAGCTACGTTCGCCCAACGGGGTGATGTCGGCACGACGCGGCCACGACGGCCGAGGCTGAGGTGACGCTTCAATGGAGCTGAACGCGCGCAACCTGAGCGCACTCAGCATTCCCGTCCCGGCCTACGATCGCAGCCGAATGGGCGTCGGCATAGTGCATTTCGGCGTTGGCGGCTTTCACCGCTCCCATCAGGCCATGTACATCGACAGGCTGCTCAACGACGGGCTGGCCCGGGACTGGGGGATCTGCGGTGTCGGCGTGCTGCCGGGCGACCGGCGCATGCGCGACGTGCTGCGCGCCCAGGACCACTTGTACACGCTGATCCTCGAACACCCCGACGGCAGCCGGCAGCCGCGCGTCATCGGCTCCATCGTCGACTACCGGTATGCGCCCGACGATCCCGAGGCGGTCATCGAACTCCTCGCCAGCCCGGGCACCCGGATCGTCTCGCTCACCATCACCGAAGGCGGCTACCACCCGCCGCTGAGCGACGTGTTCCCCCTGGTGGCCGAGGGCCTGAACCGGCGCCGGGAGCGCGGCCTCCCCTCCCCCACGATCGTGTCGTGCGACAACATCGTCGAGAACGGCAGCGCGGCGCGGCGCGCGTTCACGTCGTGCGCCGAACGGCTCAATCCCGAACTCGCACACTGGATGCGCGAGCACACCAAGTTCCCCAACTCGATGGTCGACCGGATCACCCCGGCAACCCCTCCGGCCGCGATTGAGCGGCTCGACGCCGAATTCGGTGTGCGGGACGCGTGGCCGGTGGTCGCCGAGCCGTTCGCCATGTGGGTGCTGCAGGACGACTTCGCCGACGGCCGCCCGCCGCTGGATAAGGCGGGCGTCCGGCTCGTCGACGACGTGTCGCCTTACGAGGCGATGAAGCTGAGGCTGCTCAACGCCGGCCACCAGGGCCTGTGTTACTTCGGCTACCTGGCCGGGTATCGGCTGGTGCACGAAGCCGCCCAGGATCCGTTGATCGCCGAATTCCTAACCCGCTACCTGGAATGCGAGGCGATGCCGACCCTCGCGCGGGTCCCGGGGCTGACCGACTTCAAAGAAGGACTCATCCCCCGCTTCGCCAACGCCTACGTGCGCGACACGGTGGCCCGGCTGTGCGCCGACTCGTCCGATCGCATCCCGAAGTGGCTGCTGCCGGTGGTCGCCGACAACCTGCGACGCGGCGGACCGGTACGGCTGTCCGCGGCGATCGTCGCGAGCTGGGCTCGCTACGCCGAGGGCGTCGACGAAGAGGGCCGGCCTATCGACGTGGTGGACCGGCTCGCCGACGCGCTCGTGCCGATCGCCCGCTCCCAGCGCGACCACCCGGCCGCGTTCCTGGCCAACCGCGCGGTGTTCGGTGACCTCGTCGACCAGCCGCGCTTCCTCAGCGCGTACCTGTGGGCGTTGGACTCGCTGCACCGCCGCGGTGCGCGCGCCACGCTGCGCGACCTCGTCGAGGCCGGCGAATGACGCTGGTCGCCGGCATCGACTCGTCGACCCAGTCCTGCAAGGTGCTCATCTGCGATGCCGCGACCGGCGAGGTGGTTCGCGAGGGCACGGCCGGCCACGCGCAAGGAACCGAAATCGCCCCGGCCGCATGGGAAGCCGCCGCCCGGGAGGCGATCACGGCTGCGGGCGGGCTGGACGGCGTGGAGGCGATCGCGGTCGGCGCGCAGCAACACGGCATGGTGTGCCTCGACGGGGCGGGCCGGGTGGTGCGGCCCGCGCTGCTGTGGAACGACCTGCGGTCGGCGGACGCGGCGCGCGCGCTCGTCGACGAGCTCGGCGGCCCGGGCGCGTGGGCCCAGGCCGTCGGCGTCGTGCCACTGGCCGCGGTCACGGTGGCCAAGCTGCGCTGGCTCGCCGACCACGAGCCACGGCACGCGGACCGCACGGCGGCCGTCTGCCTGCCGCACGACTGGCTGACGTGGCGGCTGCGCGGCGACACCGACATCGCGGAGCTCACCACCGATCGCAGCGACGCCAGCGGCACCGGTTACTACGACGCCGCGCGCGGCCACTACCGCGTCGACCTGCTGGAGCTGGCCATGCGTGGTCGCCGCCCGCGGCTGCCCGCGGTGCTGGGCCCGTCGGCCGCAACCGTCAGTGGCACAACCACATTCGGCGCGGGGCTCGGGGACAACGCCGCCGCGGCGCTGGGCCTCGGCGCCGGCGAGGGCGACGTCATCGTCTCGGTCGGGACGTCGGGGGTGGTGGCCGCGGTCACCGCCGACCCGGTCCGCGACGAGGCTGGCTTCGTCGCGGGATTCGCCGACGGCACCGGCCGCTACCTCCCGCTGGTCTGCACGCTCAACGGCGCGCGGGTGCTCGACGCGGCCGCCGCCATGCTGGGGGTCGACCACACCGGGCTGTCGGAGCTCGCGCTGTCGGCGCCGCCGGGCAGCGCGGGGCTGGTCCTGGTGCCCTACCTGCAGGGTGAGCGAACACCCAACCGCCCCAACGCTTCCGGCGCGCTGCATGGACTCCGCGTCGCAAACGCGACGCCGGCCAACCTGGCCAGGGCCGCGGTGGAGGGGCTGCTGTGCGCGCTGGCCGACGGCCTCGCTCATCTAACCGCGCACGGCGTGGTCCCGCGCCGCATCCTGCTGATCGGCGGTGGCGCCCAGTCGCGGGCCCTGCGCGAAATCGCCCCGGCGGTGTTCGGCGTACCGGTGCTGGCGCCGACCCCCGCGCAGTACGTCGCCTTGGGCGCGGCGCGGCAGGCGGCGTGGGCGCTCAGCGGGGCGCCGCGACCGCCGGGGTGGAAGCCGCCCCGCACGGAGGAATACACCGCCGACCCGACGCCCGAGGTGCTGGGACGCTATGCGCGGGTGCGGGACTTGACCGAAGGGGCCTAGTCGCAGGGGCGGAACACCGGAAGGATCCGGTATTTGGCGGTGAAGCTCGCCTTCTCGTATTCGTCGCCGACCTCCCCGTCGCACGCGATGACCGTCGGGCCGTCGACGGCGGTGAAGGCGAATTCGGGCACCTGCAGTTCGTGATAGAGCGGGCTGCGCTCCAATCGCCCGAGCGCGAGCGCGGCCAGGATCCTGCTGCGCGAGAACCGCCGTCCCGCTTCGAGCATGCGGACGTCGATCAGGCCGTCATCCATGCGCGTCCGCCGCGACGGGGCGAACCCGGTCGGCAGGTACAGCGAGTTGCCGAGGAAAAACAGCGACGTCAGCAGCGTCTTGTTGTCGTAGGAGATCCGGACGGGCTCGTCGTGGCGGAGCGTGTGCAGCATCGCGTAGAGACCGGCCAACGGCTTGCCGACGCGTTTCTCCAGTTTTTCGCGCTGCTGCACGAAGGCCGGGTAGGCGCCGATGCTCGCCGTGTTGAGGACCATCTGACTTTCGTTGAGGCACACCAGGTCCACGCATGCCACGCTGCCGCGGCGGATCGCGTCGACGGTCTTGGCCACGGTGTCGCAGCCGATGTCCTTCGCGAAGTGGTTGAAGGTCCCGGCCGGAAACACGGCCAGCGGCAGCCCGGCCTCGACGGCCACGCCCGCCGCGGTGGCCACCGTCCCGTCGCCGCCGCCGACCGCGATCACCTCGGCGCGCGCGGCGGCCTCGCGCAAGACCTCCGCCGGGTCGTCGTCGGGGCCCAGCTCCCGGATGTCCACCTTCGGCAGCGCGTCGCGTACCTCGTCGACGACGCGCGCCCCTGTGCCGCTGCCCGATTCCGGATTGATGACCAGCACCACCCCGGCGCCGTCGGGCCGTTCGGGCGCCGCGACTCGAAGCGGTTCGGTCTTTGGCAGGGCGGTTTCGACGATCGGCGGAACGAGCCGACCGCCCAGGACCGCCATCCCCGCCCCGATGCCGAACCCGGCGATGACGTCGCCCGGGTAATGCGCGCCTGTCACCACCCGCGACAGCCCGACCAGCCCGGCCAGCAACGCCAGCCCGAAACCCAGCATCGGATTCTCCAGACCCACCCCGACGGCGAACGCGGCGGCGCTCGCGGAATGGCCCGACGGGAAGGAGTTCGACGTCGGGCGGCGGCCGACCTGCCTGACCAGCGGCACCAGTTCGTACCCGGGACGCGTGCGGCGGCGTATGCGTTTGGCGACCTGGTTGGTGAGCAGGCTGGTGGCCGCGAGCGTCACGACGCCGCGCGTGGCGCCGCGCTGGGCGCTTTGCTTTCCCGAGGCCATCAGGACCGCGGCGATGACGAACCACAGCTTGGAGTTGTCCGCGGCCCGGGTCAGCGGTGGCATGACCGCGTCCAGCAGCGGGGTGTGCGTCTCGGCGATCGCTTCGAAGACCTCGCGGTCGAGGGTGCCCAGCCCCTGGGTGATCTGTTTGATGCCGCGCGCGCGTTGCCAGGGCCGCCTCTTCATTGGCTACACCCTAAGTTGGTTGGCGGATATGGACGCACCGGGCTACTTCCAGGCATGGCGGGACAACGCCGCGCGGCGGGGCGTGACCCCGGACGTCGTCGCGGAGATCGCCCGGCGGCACGCCCTCACACCGGACAGCTTTCGGGTGCTCGGACGAACGGTCGAGATCAGGGATCCGGACGGCAAATCGTTTTTCCTCCTGCCCCGCGGCATCAGCGGCGACGACGCGCGCGCGGCGGCGCTGAGCGCCTACATCGTGAACGCGGGCACCGGTTACGGCGCCGAGGCCGCGTGGCGCACCGATTTCCCCCCGACGCCCTACGGCGCCGCCGAAGTCACGCGAATCATGTTGCGGCAAAGGGCAAATGGCTGGAGCTACGCGCGCGACGTCAGGTTTGTCGACCGCAACGGCGGGCGCCTCGCCGCGACGCCGAACGGTATCCTCATGGGCCTGGGCGGCAACTGGATCCAGCGGCAATTCTGCCGGCGGGGCGGCACCACCTGGGGTGACATCTTCATGGTCAACGTGGGTGCGGTCACCGACCCCGCGGGCGGGCTGCGCCGGATCATCGAGTCCGGGCATGCGTGGCACGTCGACGCCGACGGCAGGCTCGTCGAGAGCGGCCTCGACCTGGATCGGGTGCTGCACCACGAGGAGCGTCACTGCCGGCAGTGGGCGGCCAAAGGCTACGCGGGCATGCTGCGGGACTACGGCCGGGAGTTGGTCCGCGAATATGTCTTTGGCGCGGTCAACAGGCTCGAGGAGGACGCCGGACTGGCCGACGGCGGCTATAAGGCGTCAACGCCGTGGTAGAGCACCATCGCACCGATCAGAACCAGGACTGCCGCGAGCAGGGCGGCGTTGTTGCGGTCCATCCAGTCTTTGAGCCTTGCCAGCGTGTCGTCGAGGCGGCTGCCGGCGGCCGCATAGGCCAAGATCGGGATCGCGACGCTTGACGCCGCGATGGCGACGAAGAACGCGGCGGCCACCCAGTCACCGACAACGCCGAGCCCGCTGGTGCCGATGCCCAACCCGGCCGGGATGCAGATGAGCGCCACATCCGGCCGCACCACGGCAAGCACCGCCCCGATCATCCCGGCGCGGCGCGGGGCGATGCTGGCGAACGAGCGCATCCAGGCCGGTGACTCGGAGTGGCCGTGCCGGTTCAGCCACCGGTAGATGCCGAACACGATCAGCGCGGACCCGAAGACCACGCGCAGCCACGAGGACCACCGCGGCGGGGACTTGTCCAGTCCGCCGAGCAGGCCGGAGGCCGCGACGGAAACCGCCGTCAGCGCGGCCAGGCTCAGCAACCAGCCGCCGAGGAAGGCAAGCCCGCTCGGCCGCGGCCGAGGCGCCTGCAAGACGAGTACCGCCGGGATGACCGTGAGCGGCGAGAGCGAGATGACCAGGCCAAGCGGAACGAGCCCCGTGAGCACGGTGCCCCAGCTTGCCGCCATGGGCAGCAATCTACAGGGCGTGAATCCCGTTGTAGAGCACCATCAAACCGATCAGGACCAGGATGATCGCGAGCAGCATGGCGTGGTTTTGCTCCATCCACGCCTTGAGCCGTTCCAGCGCGTCGTCGAGGCGGTCACCGGCGCCGGCGTACGCCAATATCGGGACGGCGGCCGTCGACGCGGCGACGACGACGAACACCGCGGCGGCCACCAGCTGGCCGGCGGCGCTGAGGCTGCTGCCGCCGACGGCCAAACCGGCCGCCGCGCACAGGATCAGCACCTCGGGTCGCAGCACCACCAGCACCGCCCCGGTCACGCCCGCGCGCCGTGGGCTCAGCGTCGAGAACGAGCGCATCCAGCGCGGCATGGCACCGTGCCGATGGCGCGTCAGCCAGTGGTAGGCGGCCAGCGCGAGCAGCGCCGACCCCAGCGCCACGCGCACCCAGGACGCCCACGTCGGTGGCGCCTTGTGCAGGCCGCCGAGCAGGCCGGAGGAGCTGACGAACACCGCGGTGAGGGCGGCCAGACCCAGCACCCAGCCGACGAGGAAGGCGAGGCTGGTCGGGCGCGCCCGCGGCGCGTGCAGGACCAGCACCGCGGGAATGACCGTGATCGGCGAGAGGGCGATGACGGCCGCCAATGCGATGAGCTTGGTCAGCACCGAACCCCAACTTGCGTCCACGGGCAGCAATCATCGCATTGGCGCGGCCCGGCCGCATGGGTCCGGCGTAAGGGCCTCCCTCACAACGGTTTTCGGCGCAGGGTCCAGGCGGGCACCCAGTGCGTCACGGTCTTGCGCTGGGAGCCGTAGGCCACCGGGTAGGTGACCAACCCCCACCAGTCGCCCTGCTCACACAGGCCCCAACAGCTGAGCAGCCCCTCGACGACCTTGTGCAGCTGCAGACCGTTGGGCTGATACCGGCCGGAGCGGTGCGGCTGGCGGGGAAAGAGCACCGTCAGGTCGACCAGGACCGCGATCGGCGGACGCACCACCCGAAACGGGCTGCGCACCGGTTGGCCGTTGTACCCGATGGACGCGAACTGCCCCATCGATCGATCATACGTTCGAATACCCCACTGGGACTGCCGCCCGGGCCCCGACGGCTCCCGGCACGTCTGGCTGCTCAACTGACCGCGAGGTGGCCGACCAGCGACCGGGGCGCGGTCCGCCTCTGGCAACATAGCGGCGTGCGGAACCCGCTTCCCCGCCCGCCGGCCGCGCTGGATCCGCTGCTCGTCGGGCTGCTCGCCGTCGCGGTGAGCCTAGGCGGCGCGGGCCGCCCGTCATTCTGGTACGACGAGGCCGCCACCATTTCGGCCGCATACAGCCGTTCGCTCGCCCAGTTGTGGCGGATGCTGGGCAATGTCGACGCCGTGCACGGGCTCTACTACCTGCTCATGCACGCCTGGTTTCAGGTCTTCCCGCCCACCGAGTTCTGGTCGCGCGCGCCGAGCGGGCTGGCCGTCGGGGCCGCCGCCGCCGGAACGGTGGTGCTGGGCAGGCAGCTCTCGTCGCGCACCGTCGCGGTCGCCTCCGGGGTCTTCTGCGCCATCTTGCCGCGGGCGACATGGGCGGCCATCGAGGCCCGCCCCTATGCGCTGTCGATGATGGTCGCCGTGTGGCTGACCGTGCTGCTCGTGCGCGCCGCGTGCCGCGACACCGGTTGGCTGTGGGCGGCCTACGGCGTCGCCCTGGTCTGCTCGATCGCGCTCGACGTGTACCTCGCGCTGTTGGTCGCGGCGCACTTCGTCCTCGTCATCGTGTCCCGTTGTGCACGAAGGGTTTTGCTGCGGTTCGCCGTCGCGGCGACGGTGGCGGTCGGCGCCATGGCGCCGTTCCTGGTCACGGTGGGCGGCCAAGCGCATCAAATCAGCTGGATCGCCCCGATCGGCCGCCGGACGCTCGAAGACGTGGTGGTGCAGCAGTATTTCGAGCGCAGCCCCCCGTTCGCCGTGCTGGCGGCGCTGGTGATCGCGACGGCCATCGCGTTGTGGCTCAGCCGGTCAACGCGCTTGGCCCGGGGTGACGCGCAATTGCTGGCCCTCGCGGCGGCCTGGCTTGCCCTGCCGACCGCGGCCATCCTGCTCTACTCCGCGCTGGTGCACTCGATCTACACGCCGCGCTACCTGTCGTTCACGGCACCGGGAATGGCGCTGACCCTGGGCGTCTGCGCCGCCGCGGTCACCGCCCGGCCTTGGCTGACGACGGCCCTCGTCGCGCTTTTCGCCGTCGCCGGTGCCCCGAATTACCTTCAGGCGCAGCGCAACCCGTACGCGAAGTACGGGATGGACTACAGCCAGGTGGCGGATCTGATCACCGCGAAGGCGGCGCCGGGCGATTGCCTGCTGGTGAACGACACGGTGACGTTCATGCCCGCCCCGATGCGTCCGTTGATGGCGGCGCGCCCGGACGCTTATCGCAAACTCGTCGACCTCACCCTGTGGCAGCGGGCGACCGACCGCAACGACGTCTTCGACACCAACCTCATCCCTGAGGTCGTCGCAAAACCGTTGAGCCTCTGCGGCGTCGTGTGGATCATCACCCAGGCCGACCCGTCACAGCCGGCGCACGAGCAGGGGCCTGCGATCCCGCCCGGCCCGCGCTACGGGGTGACCCCCGCCTTCGCGGTCCCGCACGACCTGGGCTTCCGGCTCGTCGAGCGCTGGCAATTCAACCTGGTGCAGGTGCTCAAAGCGCAGCGATAGTCACCAGATGCGGATGTAGTCGACCAGCATCGAGGCCGGGAAGGTGCCCCCGGCCGGGTCGCCCGCACCGACACCGCCGACGGCGAGGGTGAACATCGGCGTCATCCAGTAGCCCGGAATGTTGAACGGCCACCGGAAATCGTCCGGGGCGCCGCCGTGGACGTGGATGGGCTTGTTGGGAACCTTGAAGTACTCCGCCCCGTCCCGCGCGAACTCGAATCCCTCTTCGCCCCAATGCATTCGCCAGGTGTGCCAGTTGCCGTCGACCAGGCCGGGGATGGATTTGCCCTCCCAGGTCTTGCCGTTGGACGCCGCGTGGACGGTGGTGCCCGGGGCCCACTGGCCGTTGCCGTACCACTCGAAGATGTCGACCTCGCCGTCGGGCAGCGGGTCCTCGTTGACACCCCAGAACGAGGGCCACAGGCCGGGAGACAGGCAGTCCAGCTTGATCCGCGCCTCCCAGGTCTGGTTGATCATGCTGCGGAAGTTGCCGCGCAGCTTGCCGCTGTAATAGGTGTTGCTCAGCACATCGTGGGTGGCGCAGAGGACGAGGTTGGAATGCCCGTCCTGGTATACGTTTTGGCGGTCGTCGCGGTAGATGCCCGCAACGGGCGGATACACATCGTCCTGCCACGTCTGGATCGTCCATTTGCCCGGATCGGGAGCGGAGCCCGCGGGCCCGTCGAATTCGTCGGCGAAGACGTAAGGGCCACCGGGACCGGCCGACGGCGGCGCCTCGGGCGCCGACGGGGTGGCCCAGGCACCCGGCAAGCGCATCGCAGCCCCCAGCATGCCGAGCCCCGACATCAACATCATGCTGCGACGATCCATCTACAACCACCAATCGTGAAAGCCGTGCCCCGCCCTGGCGCGATACCCCACGGCAACTCTCGCAAACGGTGTTATGAAATCACGCGCCGGGGTGCCACGCACCCCACACCCGCGTCGTGGCGGGATGTTTCTCCGTGCTAACAACGCGCGGTGCCAAAGGCGCTCAGCGCGAAGCCGGCTCGCTGAGCTTGACCAGCGTCTTGCCGATGTTGACGCCGGTGAACAGGCCGTTGAGGGCGTCGACGCACGACTCGATGCCCTCGAAGACGGTCTCCCGGTGTTTGAGCCGGCCCTCAGCCGCCCACCGCCGCAGCGCGGCGAACGCCTCGTCGAAGCGCCCCCACTCGTCGAGGGCGTTGAATCCCTGCATCAACGCGGTCTTGGACAGCAGGTTCACGTAGTTGGCCGGTCCGGGGTGTTCGCCGGTCAGGTAGCTGGAGATGACCCCGCACAGGACCACCCGGGCGTGGCTGGCCAACCGGCCCAGCACCGCGTTCAGAATGGGCCCGCCCACGTTGTCGAAGTAGACGTCGACGCGCCGCGGGCAGTGCTGCTTGAGCGCCGCCGCGAGGTCGTCGTTCTTGTAGTCGATGCACGCGTCGAAGCCGAAGTCCTCGACCACCGCCCGGCACTTCTCCGGCCCGCCGGCGATGCCCACCACGCGGGCGCCGGCGATCTTGGCGATCTGCCCGGCGATCGATCCGGTGGCCCCCGCGGCCGCCGAGACCACGACGGTCTCGCCGGCCTTGGGCCGGCCGATGTCGGTCATCCCGAAATACGCGGTGGCGCCGGTCGGCCCGTACACCGACATGATCGCCAGTTGATCGTCCTCGCCCGGGATAGGCGTGCTGAACAGGTCGTCGCGGATGATCGCGTACTCGGAGAAGCCGGTCAGCGTGGTGACGACGTCGCCGACGGCGTACGCGTCGCAGCGCGACGCGACCACCTCGCCGATCCCGGCCGCGCGGATGACCTCGCCCAGTTGCACCGGCGGCAGGTAGCTGGGCTGGTCGTCGAGCCACGTGCGGGCGGCGGCGTCGATCCCGACGTAGGTGGTGCGCAGCAGTGCCTCACCCTTCGCGGGTTCGGGCGCCGGCGTCGTGACCAGCTCGGTGTCACCGGGCCGGACCAGCCCGGTGGGGCGGCGGCGAAGGAGGACCTGACGGTTCGGCAACTCGGGCACGATGCAGAAACTACCGAACCGCGCGAAACCACCCGGGCGAATGGCATATTCAACGCATGGCAGCAAACGACAACCCGGAGGACCGGATCCGGGAACTCGAACGCCCGCTCGCCGACGCGGCGCGGGCCTCCGAAGCCGCGAGCGCGCAGCCCGCCGACTCGGCGTTCCCGCCCGCCCCGGCTTACCCGCCGCCCCCGGCTTACCCGCCCGGCCCGACGGGCCCTCCGCCCGGCCCGACGGGCCCTCCGCCACCGCCCGCGTGGAGCTACGGCGGCCCGCTCGGGGGCCCGCCCCCGCAACGACCCTCGGGCAACCGCATGTGGTGGATCCTGGGCACGGTCATCGCCATCGGTGTGCTGGCCCTGGCCGGGGGCATCGCCGCCTTCGCGGCGCACCAGCTTTCCCATGTCCGCTCGATCATCAGCTCCCCGCCGACCATCTCCGTACCATTCGGCCCCTCGTCGACGTCCACCACGCCGGGCGGCACCGCCCCGTCGACCACCACCCGAACCAAAACGCCGAGGTCGTCCACGTCCACCTCGCCCACGCCGCCGCCGGGCAGCGAGGTGACGATATCCGGGATCGGCGAGAACCGGACGCTCGTCTGCAACGACAACGTCGTCGACGTCAGCGGCGTGTCCAACACCGTGGTGATCAGCGGCCACTGCGCGAGCCTCACCGTGTCGGGCGTGCAAAACGAGATCACCGTCGACGCCGTCGACAGCATCGAAGCCTCCGGCTTCAACAACAAGGTCACCTACCATTCGGGCACGCCGAAGGTCAGCAACTCCGGGGGGTCGAACGTCGTCGAGCGGGGCTGAGCGTTAGGACGGCTCGCCGGATTCGTCGCCGGGCGAATCGCCGTCGAGGACGCTGACCGCGATGCCGTAGGGCAGGAACCGAACCCTGCGCTTGGGGTCGACGTTGTCCTTGTTGGCCCGCAGCGCGTCGAGCTCGGTCGCATAAACCTGTTCGACGTGCGCGCCGCCGTCGGCGTCCACCGTGTAGATGGCCCAGACGCCGTCCCCGGCCTCGCCGGCGGTCTCGGGCTGGGGGCGGGGGCGCCGCGACAGGTCCTCGAAGATCGACGACCACCCGGGGCGGGCTCCCGAAGCCGAGACAAACCTGCTGACCCGCTCGAAGACGTCGCGCAGCCCCTCGCTGCCCTCGCGGATCATTCGATCGAACTCGTCGGGATCAAACCCGAACGCACCGTATTCGCCCACGCGACCTCCTCGCCGCTCATGCCGTCACCGCCCAGTGTGCGCGCAGTCGCGGGCGTGCGCCACGTCGTCACCGCCCGGGCGGCGGCGGTGGGGTGATGGGGATCGGCACCGTGACGAACGGGAAGTGCAGGTACATCGTGATCGGCGGCTGCGCGGGCGCGGCCGGCGGAGGGGGCGCGGCCGGCGGCGGAGGGGGCGGGGCCGCGGGCGTCGGCGCGGGAGCCGGCCGTTGGACGGGGGCGGGCGTGTACTGCGGGGCCGGCCGGGCCGGCGCCCGGTGGACCGGTGCCGCGGGCGGCGCCTGCACCGGGGTTTGGGGGCCGGCCGCTCGGCCACCGGCGGGGCCGGCTGCGGGGCGGCCACCGCGGTCGGGGCCTGTGACGGCGGTGGCGGTGCGGGGGCCGGCGGCCGCGCCGCGGGCGGCGGGCCCGGGGCCGGGGCGGGCACCTGCTTGGCGGGGGTGGCGACGCCGACCCGCGGGTTCTGCGGGGCGTTGGAACCCGGCCGGTCGGAGGTCAGCGAGAACAGCACCACGCCGGCCACGACGGCGGCGATCCCGGCCAGCGCGCTGCCGGCGAGGAACATCGGCCGGCGACCACGCGGGACCACGTCGTCCTCGTCGGCGACGGCGCTGTAGGCCAAGTCGCCGGCGGCCGCGTTTCCCCAGACGTCGAGATAGGTCGGGCCGAGGGGTCGCGGAATCACCTCTCCGGTGCCCGGGTCCAGCGCGTAGGCGAGGGCCGCCGTGGACGAGGCGAACAGCGGCGCGTTCGCCGACGCCAGCGCCGCCCCGCGGGCCAGCGCCATCTCCGGCTCCTCCGGGGCCGTCACCTCGAGCGGGGTCGCCGCCTCCAGCGCGGGCTTGACGGGCACGATGTCCGTGCCGCACCCGACCAAAAAGACGCCGTCCGCGAGCGCTCCCCGCGCGTCGAGGGCGGCGACCATCGCCGCCAACTCGGCGGCCGGCGGCGCCTCCCGGGCATTCGCCAGCCGCTGGCGGTGCAGGTCGACGATCGAACCGTCGGTGATATCGACGACGGCCAGCGTCGCGGTCTCGGGCTCGACGAACAGCATCGCGATGTGCCCGTAGTCGAGCGCGGACCCGACCGTCTGGGCCAACGCGGCCGCGGCCAGCAACGGGGACACCAGCATCACGTTGGCCATGCCGTGGCGGGCCATCGCGTCCCGCAGCGCGCCGACGGCGGCGGACTCCGTCCAGGTGACCCCGGTCGACACCAGCTCGTGGCCACCCGCGAGCGCGCCTTCCCGGGTGCCGTCGATCGCTGCAAGCACCTGTTCGACCGCGCCGGTAGCCATCGAGTCCTCGCCCGCGGCGGCAACCTCGAACTCGTCCTGGTCGACGGTCACACCGTCGGCGTCCTGGCCCTCGATGACCACCAGGCGGACCGTCTCGGGGGCCATCGAGACCCCAAGCACGATGTCCACGTACGCCTCCACAGTCCGCTGATTTTCTCCGCGGCCCACCACTGGGGACCGCCGGATAGACCCTGCCCGACCGGGTGACACCACGCTACCCGCGCGGGCACGGACACGCTCGCAGGGCCCGCGCTCAGCAGGAGCGACGCGCGGACTAGTAGCCGGGGCTCAGGAAGGGATTCTGCGAGTTGCCCGGGTACTGCGGATACTGCGGATACTGCGGATACGGGGTGTACTGCGGCGCCGGTGGCGCCTGCGTCTGCGGGACCTGGACGGGTATCGGCACCGGCAGCAGCGGCACATGGATCCACTCGGTGGTCATCGGCACCGTCGTGGTGGTGGTCGTGGTCGTCGACGGCGGGGGCGGCGTTTCGCTCGTGGTCGTCGTGGTCGTCGTCGGCGGGGGCGTCGTCGTGGCCGTCGTGGTCGGCTGCTGAGTCGCCGGCGGAGCGGTGTGTCGCGGCGTGTAGACGGGTGGCGCCTGCGTGGTGACGACCACGGGCGGCGGCGGTTCGGGCGGCGGCGGTGCGGGGCTGGGCACTGGCGCGGCGCTGGGCGGGGGCGGCACGGCCGTCGGGGGCGGGGGCGCGACGGTGCGCGGCACCAGCGGGCTGGCCGGCGGCGCCGGCCGGGGCGCGACGCTGGGCGCCGGCGGGGCCTGGCGATGTTCGATGCCGGTCAGCGTGTAGGCCACACCGCCGATCGCCGTCATGGCCACCAGCGCGGACATACCGATGATCAACTGCGACAACCGAAGTCGGCGCCACGACCGGTCGGGGGGCGGGTCGATCACGTTCAGACGCATCGACCAGCCGGACGGCCCGTCTTCGTCGTAGGTTTCGCCGCCGAACCGCACCCGCAGGTCGCCGGGGTACTCGGTCTGCGACCAGGCCAACTCGCGATCCGTCAGCGCCTCGTCGTCGATCACCAGCACGTCACCGGCCCCGAGGTCGACGACGTTGCCGGTGGCGTTGGCGGAGGCGAGCAGGCTCATCGACGTCCGCGTGCGCAAACTGAGCTCGTCGCCGCGCGAGGCCAGCAGCAACGCGCCGCAGGCCGCCGCGAGGGCGGGTTGCGACGGCGTCAAAACCGGGATGCGCCCGTGGATCGAAAGCCGTTCGGCGACAAGCGGAATGTGCGCTCCCCCGCCGACGGTCGCCACCGCCGCCAGGTCGGCCCAGTTCGTGCGGTAGCGCACGAGCATGTCGTCCAAGGCGTAGATGAAGCCGGTCAGCCGGTCCGCCATCAGGTCTTCGAGATCGTCTCGCTTCAGCGTGAAGCTGCAGCTGCGTTCGCCGAGCTCGGCGGCGATTTCGGTGACCACGTCGGTGGACAGCCGCTCCTTGGCCAGCCGGCACTGTTCGCGTAGCGCGCCGAGCTGTCCGACGGCCGCCGTGCTGGCCGGGTCGATGCCGCTGCCGCGGCCGAGTTTCTCGAACACCCGCAGCAGCAGCTCCTGGTCGATCTCGTCGCCGGACAGGGCCGCGTAACGCATTGTCGCGCTGATCAGTTCGAAGTCGCCCGCCACATTCACCAGCGTGGCCGACGTACCTCCGCCACCGAAATCGAGCAGTACGACCACACCCTCGTCGGGCAGGCCGAGCTCGGACTTCACCGCGGTCAACGACGCGATCGCGTCCGAGACCAGCCGGGGCGCCATGCCGCTGCGGACGAATCCCAGATGCGTGCGCAGCCCGTCGCGCAACGCCTGC
The DNA here is from genome assembly GCF_025263485.1 of Mycobacterium sp. SMC-2. NCBI lineage: Bacteria > Bacillati > Actinomycetota > Actinomycetes > Mycobacteriales > Mycobacteriaceae > Mycobacterium > Mycobacterium sp. SMC-2. Next base: position 1,174,678 of record NZ_CP079863.1, on the reverse strand, counting down.
ACGGTAACGGGTTTCCAGTACGCGGGCACGGCGATGGAGATATCCGAATGGGACGCGTCCGCGCCGACGGCGCGCACCATCGCGTCCAGCGCCTCCACCGTGAGCAGTTCGGGCTCGTGCGCGGACCCGTCGGCGGACACCAGCGCCACCGAGTCGCCGATGCGTTCGACGAAGCCCTTCATCATCACGCCGGGCCCGGACAGGTACGAAGTATCCTCGGGAATGCCGACTTTCGGCGCGCAGTGCGGATAGAGAGTCAGCACCGAACGCCGGATGACCGGTGGGCTTTCATTGCGCGCAGCGACCAGGTTGGTGGTCCCGATCGACAACCCGAGTGGGTCGTACATAGAGCGAAAACTTTCGTCTATAGGGGTCGGTGGCCAGCGTTAACCATAGCCGCGGACACGCCCAAAACCGATGGCTTGCAACCTCATCGGTATCCGGTCGATGCCACGTCGTCACCGAAGTGGTACGCCCTACCCCTTGACAAATTGACGCCCGTGCTTACACCACGGTCAGCGGCAGCGATCGCCTGGGCTCGAACTGGAATGTCGCCCCGCCGCTGACTTTCGTTACCGACACCTCGGGCAGTTCGGGTGCCGCGGTGTCGGTTTCGACCAGTTCCGCGGTCCAGTCGGTGTTCGTGCCGCTGACCCGGACCTCGATGTGCGGGTCGATGGCGGTGGCGATCGCCTGCAGCGGCCGCACGGATTCCGGCGAACACAGCGCGATCCAGGCGGCGTCGTCGTGGGCCGGTGAGCGGTGCACGACGAGCCGGTCGGCCGTTTCCGCGCGGACGTAGCCGGCGGGGTTCAGCAGGGGGTGCAGTTCGAGCACCTGCAGTACCCCTTCGATGCCGCCCGGGAGTCCCAGCGCGCGGTGAATGCGCTCGGCGGCCACGCCCGCGATGCCGGTCAGGCCCTGGGTGCAGACCGATACGGCCTGGGCCTCGTCAGTGGCGCGCGCCCGCACCGCGATGGCGAACGACAGGTAGAGCAGGTGCATCTGCAGGCAGACCTCGTCGGCCATCCGGACCAGCGCCGAATGCGAGAAGCCGGCGAAGTCGAAGTCGGACAGCAGCGGGCCGGAGTAGTCCGCGTTACCCTCGTCGGAGCGGTCGATCGGATCGAGTTCCCATGTGGCGGCACGGGTTTGGCGAACGATGTCCAACGCGGGAATGCTCTGGGCCTCGGGATAGGACTCGTCGATGATCACCGTCCACGCGCAGTGCGGATGACGATCCTTTGGCGTCCGCGGCGGCCGGTGGATGGGCCGCACCTGGGCGCGCGGGTTGGTCGCCACCGCGGTGGCGTCGAACGTCGGGTCCTCGATGGTGTGGCACATCCCGAAGACGTACTTCTCCCCCATCGGTTCCACGTCGAGCAGCGCACCGCAGTGGTCCAGCTGGAACTCGCCGTGCCAGCGGTCGTGGACGGTGTAGCGGAAGTCCATGAATTGCGGTGGGGCGCCGATGTCGAGCTGCAACCCCTTGAAGATGGTCGGCACGTCGTCGCCCTCGAAGTTCAGCGCCCGCTGCATGCGCCTGGTGTAGATGGGGCTGGCGCCCGCCCACTCCTCGATGGCGATCTGCACCATCTCGTCGCTGCCGAATGCGCTGATGCACCACGCCATTCCCGAGCGGTCGATCAGCTGCCCGATCAGGAGCAGTTCGGGAACCAGTACGGCCAGCTGCTCGCGGGTCAACCGCGCATATCGGGATCGGCTCACGGGCCAAAAATAGACCTGACTATGTTATAAAGTCAACAATGTCCATTGTTGCAGGTCCGGCGGCCGGGGGCTCGATCGGCCCCACCCGGCGCACCCGCGCGCCGCGCAAGCGCGGCGACGACACCCGCGCGCGAATCATCGACGAGACGGTCCGCTGCATCTCCGAGGAAGGCTTCGCCGCCGCGACCGCCAAGCATGTCGCCGAACGCGCGGGCGTGACATGGGGCGTCATCCAGTATCACTTCGGCGATCGCAACGGCCTGTTGATGGCCGTCGTGGACGACGGGGTGGACCGGCTGATCGAGAGCCTGTCGTCGGCCGATGTCAGCGAGCTGCCGCTGCGCGAGCGCATCGAGGTGGTCGTCGACACGGCGTACAGCTGCTACAGCAGTCCGACGTCGATGGCGGCCTTCGAGATCCTGCGCGCGACCCGCGGCGGGCGGGGCGAGTCGCCGCGGCGGCACCTGCTGGAGATAAACGCCGCGATCGGCCAGCTGGGACGCCTGATCACCGACGATCCGGCGAATGCCGGAGTGGCCGAAGTCATCTGGGCCACGCTGCGGGGTGTGGTGCTGGTGCAGATGGTCACCGGGGCGGCGATCGACTGGAGCCTGGAACGACGGGCCCTGATCGACATGGTCACCCGTGTGCTGCAATGACCTGATGACCCCTCACGAACTCGCCGACATAGAAGCCATCAAGCAGGTCAAGTACCGGTATCTGCGCGCGCTGGACACCAAGCGCTGGGACGACTTCGCCGACACGCTGGCCGAGGACGTTCTCGGCGACTATGGCTCATCGGTGGGCGAAGAACACCATTTCACCAATCGCGTCGACCTGGTGAACTTCATGCGCAAATCTCTTGGGCCGGCGGTCATTACCGAACACCGGGTGACTCACCCGGAGATCAGCGTGACCGGCGACGAGGCCACGGGCACCTGGTACCTGCAGGACCGCGTGATCGTCGCCGATTTCAACTTCATGCTGATCGGCGCCGCCTTCTACCGCGACCGATACCGGCGCACCGAGGACGGCTGGAAGATCAGCGCGACCGGCTACGACCGGACCTACGAGGCGACGATGTCGTTGGCCGCCATCGACTTCAAGGTGAAGCCCGGCCGCGCGCTGGACTGACCCGCCGCTACTTGGTGATGGCGATGAGCGCGCCGGGCCGCAGCCATTTCATGATCGACACCAGCTGAGCGTCGTCGACCGCGACGCATCCCTCGGTGGGTTTCCCGTCGGTGGTGTGGAAGAAGAACGCCGAACCGCCGCCCGGCGTCTTGTTCTTGTTGACGCCCATCACGACCGCGTGCTTGTACTGCGGGATTTGCAGGTTCTCGCTTTCGGCGGTGTTGAACGGGCACTGCGCCTTCTGGCACACCTGCATGGAGTTGAAGGTGGGGCTGTGGTCGTCTCCGCTCCACCAGTGGTTGGGTCCCACCTGCGTGTACGGCAGCCCGGTCCCGGGATTGGGCGCGGTGCCGAAGGCCGAGTCCAGGGTATAGACGCCCATCGGGGTGGCCGGCACCCCGCTCTTGGCCTGCGGTGCCATGCCCGCCGAACCGACGTGGGTGGGAACCCCGGTCCGCAGCGCCTGCCAGCCGGCGGCGGTGCGCTGGTAGATGTCCATCGTCGCGTTCGATCCACCGGTACTCATCACCGAAACCACCTGCGTGGCATTGCCGACGGCGTTCGCGAACCAGGGCGCGCCGGCCGCGGCACCGATCGGCGCCAGGGCCACCGCCACGAAAGTCGCGCACGCCGAAGCGGACAGCGAAGTGAGCAGTCGGCGCATGACCTCAATCGTCAAAGCCGCACAGCGCAAGGTCAAGTAAAACTTCAGCCCCGGTTAGGTCACCGCCTCGTGACCAAACCGCGCGCGTGGCAGGCCGCTACCGGCCGCGCGCCGCACGGCGTCGGGCGGCCCGACCACGGTGTTGCCGGGTCCGGTCCATACTGGCGTCATGGCCGTATTCGTCCGCAGGTTGTTCGGCATCGGCAAGCTGCCCGACGACGTGCACGCGCAGGTCGAGGCGGAAGGCCTTATCTTCCTTGCCGACTACGTCGCGGTGACCCGGCGCTTTTCCGGCGCCATCCCCGGGGTGCGCTTGGCGCACAGCGTCGCCAGCTACACGGGTTCGCTGGTGTTCACCTCCGAGCGGGTGCTGGCCACGCTGTCCATGCTGCCCCGGCTGGCGGGCCCGACCGTCGACGTCCGCTGGGACGCGCCGCAGTCCGGCTCGGCGCGGGTGGAGATATCGTCGACCGGTTTGCAGGTCGACGTCGACGTCGCGCGCGTCGACCCCAAGTTCAGCGGCGAACTGTCACTGCACTACAAGGTGGCCATTCCGGCCGATGTGCTCAGCGGCCTGCCGCGGCGGTCGCTGGCCTTCGACATGCCGCCCGAGTACGTGTTCCGCGCGGTCGGCGTCACCTATAGTCCGTGACCACTCCGATCAGCGCCGATTTCCTACGATGGCTCGCGTGAGCGACGAGGCCTTCAGCCCGCAGGAGCGGCGGGCGGTCTACCGGGTGATCTCCGAGCGGCGGGACATGCGCCGGTTCTCCCCCGGCGGCGTGGTGGGCGAGGACGTGCTGGCGCGCCTGCTGCAGGCCGCACACGCGGCGCCCAGCGTCGGTCTGATGCAGCCCTGGCGGTTCATCCGGATCACCGACGATTCGTTGCGGCGGCGCATTCACGCCCTCGTCGACGCGGAGCGCCCGCTCACCGCCGCGGCGCTGGGCGAGCGCGCCGGGGAATTTCTGGCGCTGAAAGTCGAAGGCATCCTCGAGTGCGCCGAGCTGCTGGTGGTCGCGCTCTGCGACGACCGTGAGAAACACGTGTTCGGCCGGCGGACGCTACCGCAGATGGATCTGGCGTCGGTGTCGTGCGCGATCCAGAACCTGTGGCTGGCCGCGCGCTCCGAAGGCCTTGGCATGGGCTGGGTTTCGCTGTTCGATCCGCAGCTGTTGGCCTCCCTGCTCGACATGCCCCCCGGCGCGGAGCCGGTGGCCATCCTGTGCCTGGGGCCGGTGCCCGAATTCCCCGATCGGCCGGCGTTGGAGCTGGACGGCTGGGCCGTCGCCCGCCCGCTGTCGGAGTTCGTCTGCGAGAACCGCTGGAGTCGGCGCGCCCACGCTCCCCCCGAGTAGCTGCGGTATCGTCGCCGGTCGCGGGCAAGTTGGAGAGGTGACGCAATTGGCGCCGGGCGAAGCAGCCGACCGAAAAGACAACGTGCTGATCGTGCACTGGCACGACCTGGGGCGCTACCTCGGCGTCTACGGCCACCCGGATGTTTTAAGCCCACGGCTGGACCGGTTTGCCGCCGAGGGCATCCTGTTCACGCACGCGCACGCCACGGCGCCGCTGTGCTCGCCGTCGCGCGGATCGCTGTTCACCGGCCGCTACCCGCAGAGCAATGGCCTGATCGGGCTGGCGCACCACGGCTGGGAATACCGCAACGGCGTGCGCACCCTCCCGCAGATCTTGACCGACTCAGGTTGGTACTCCGCGCTTTTCGGCATGCAGCACGAGACGTCCTACCCGCAGCGGCTGGGCTTCGACGAATTCGACGTGTCGAACTCCTACTGCGAGTACGTGGTGGACAAGGCCGGCGAATGGCTGCGCGAGGGCATCGAGGACCTGGCCGGCCAGCCCTTCCTGTTGACCGCCGGGTTCTTCGAGACCCACCGGCCGTATCCCCGGGATCGCTACGAGCCGGCGGACAGCGCCGAGGTCGATCCGCCCGGCTACCTGCCCGACACCCCCGGGGTGCGCGACGACCTGGCCAGCTTCTACGGGTCGATCGCCACGGCCGACGCCGCCGTCGGCCGGCTGCTGGACACGCTGGCCGACACCGGACTCGACGCCGGCACGTGGGTGGTGTTCTTCACCGACCACGGCCCCGCGTTCCCCCGCGCCAAATCCACGCTTTACGACGCGGGAACCGGGATCGCCATGATCATCCGGCCCCCCACCGGCCGGGGACTGGCCCCGCGGGTTTACGACGAGCTGTTCAGCGGCGTGGACCTGCTGCCGACGCTGCTGGGCCTGCTGGGTCTCGACGTTCCCCCCGATGTCGACGGGGTGTCGCACGCGCGCGCCCTCGTCGCGCCGGACCCGCACACCGTGCCGGTCAGGGACCACGTGTACACCACGAAGACCTACCACGACTCGTTCGATCCCATCCGCGCGATCCGCACCAAGGAATACAGCTACATCGAGAATTACGCGTCCCGGCCGCTGCTCGACCTTCCGTTGGACATCGAGGAGAGCCCGTCCGGGCTGGCCGTGGCGCCGTTCGTCACCGGCCCGCGCCCGGAGCGCGAACTCTATGATCTGCGCGCCGACCCCACCGAGACCACCAACCTGCTGGCCGGCGATGACGCAGGGGCCGACGAGGTCGCCACCGATTTGGCTGTGCGGCTTCATGATTGGCGGCAGCGCACGGGTGACGTCATCCCGTCGGAGTTCGCCGGCACCCGCATCGCCGCGCGTTACACTGAGACGTATCTGAAGATTCATCGGCAAAAGCCGACGGCCCGGTCGGCGATCGCCGCCGACCGCGGCATCGACAAGGAGGTGAGCGGTTAGCCGGCGGAGCGCCGCGAGCCGCCGACCTCGGCGACGATGAACACCCGCCGGAACGGGAAGATGGTCGTTCCGTCGGGCCGCGGCGGGTAGGCGTCGTCCAGCAGCGGGATGAGTTCCTGGCGGAACCGTTCCCAGTCTTCGTCACCGAGCCGCTCGCGCACCGGGACCAGCGCCGTCCCGGTGATCCATTCCAGCACCGGGTTGTCACCGGTCAGCTGGTGCAGGTACGTGGTCTCCCAGACGTCGACCTTGCAGCCGGCATCCAGCATCATGTCGGCGTACTGGATGGGCGGCTGCACCACCGCACCGACACGAAACGGTATGTCTCGCATGATTTTGGCGTAGGGCTCGCGGCGGGCCAGGGTCCGCACCGTGGCGTGTGACGGCGTCTCGAAGTTGCCCGGGATCTGGACGGCGATCCACGATCCGGCCGGCAGCTGTTGTGCCCACCGGACCAGCAGGTCGGTGTGCTCGGGCACCCAATGCAGGGCGGCGTTGCTGACCACGACGTCGGTGTCGGGCTTGGGCTTCCAGTCCCGCAGGTCGCCGACGACGGCGTCGATGCCGCGTTCCTTTGCGGCGGCGACCATCTCCGGCGAGGTGTCCAGCGCCTCGATCACCGCGTCCGGCCAGCGCCGGGACAGGTACTGGGTCAGATGGCCGGGCCCGCAACCCAGGTCGACCACCCGCCGGGCCCGCTGGGCCCCCACCCGGGACAGCAGGTCGTAGAAGGGCCGGCTGCGATGGTCCGCAAACGCCAGGTAGACATCGGGATCCCACATGTCGGTCCTCCTGATCCACGCGCCGTCGCTAGCCGGCTGACAGATCAACCGTATTACCGCGCGCCGCCCCGGCGCCGCCGAAGTGGCCCCCGGAGCCGCGCGGGCCGGTTAGCATCGGCGTTCGTGGCGCCCGACACTTCGATTGATCCGCCCATTCCCGTTCCGGACATCCCCGGTGCATTGCAGGGTGCCGACGTAGAAAACGACGTCGGCGGATTACCCCCGAATTCCGCATTGTCCCCCCGCCAGCGCATGGTAGTCGAGGGCTCGGCCGTCGGCGACCTCGCCTTGCGCACCTGGGTGTCGTCGCTGCTGGCCGCGACGGTGGCGCCGGTCGTGGTCGCCGCCTCCCTGCGGCACTCCGAAGCCCGCGCCGAACGCGCCAACTTGCAGTTCTACGCCGAGCTGGGCGCGCAGCGGGATCCGGTGAAGTCGTTTCCCGCGCCCACCGAATCGCCGCGGGTCTCGTCGCGGCGGGCCAGCCCGCTGACCGAATGGGCGGCGGGCGGCACGGTGCACAACATCGCGTTCGAAAGCAGCTTCAAGGCGATCAACCCGGCGATGCGCGAGCAGTGGGCCGCCTGGAGGTCCAACAACATCGTGCGCGCGCAGCACTGGCGCCACGATGACGGGCCGCGCCCGACGCTGTGTGTCATCCACGGCTTCATGGGCTCGTCGTACCTGGCCAACGGGCGGTTCTTCGCGCTGCCGTGGTACTACCGCTCCGGCTACGACGTCCTGTTGTACACCTTGCCGTTTCACGGCAAGCGGGCCGAACGGCATTCGCCCTTCAGCGGTTTCGGCTATTTCGCGGGCGGGCTGAGCGGTTTCGCGGAGGCGATGGCCCAGGCGGTGCACGATTTTCGGTCCGTCGTCGATTATCTGCGCGGTACCGGCGTCGACCGCATCGCGCTGACCGGCATATCGCTGGGGGGTTACACCTCGGCGCTGGTGGCCTCGGTCGACGACCGGCTCGAGGCCGTCATCCCGAACTGTCCCGTCGTCACCCCGGCGACCTTGTTCGACGAGTGGTTCCCGGCCAACAAGCTCGTGCGACTGGGGCTGCGCCTGTCCCACATCAACCGGGCGGAGTTAACGGATGGGCTGTCCTACCATTGCCCGCTGAGCTATCGCCCGCTGCTGGCCCCCGACCGGCGGATGATCATCACCGGCCTCGGCGATCGGATGGCGCCGCCCGACCATGCCGTCAAGCTGTGGGAGCACTGGGATCGCTGTGCGCTGCACTGGTTTCCGGGCAGCCACGTGCTGCACGTGAGCCAGCTGGACTACCTGCGCCGGATGACCGCGTTCCTGCAGACCGTCATGTTCTAGCGGTCTCGGCGGCCGGCGCCTCGTTCACCGGAGGCGGCCAGTCCAGCTGCGCCAGCAGGCCCACCGGCGCCTCGGTGTGCCCGTCGAGCCGCCGCGTGGACAACAGATCCAACGCGGCAAGCGCGGGCCGGTGATTGCCGCGCTGCGCGATCAGCCCGGGCACCGGCGCGGCCCGCCGCGGCGGCGTGTCGGTCAGGAAGGCGCACGCGGCCGCGACCGTGGTGTGCGTCCCGTCACCGGCGAACTCCACCGCCGTGCATGTCTCCCGCCCGCGGTGCGCCCGAACCGCCTCGAGGGTCTCGGCCAAGCCCGCGTCCACCTGGATCCGGTATGCCGCAAGGTAATCCGACGCCCCGCGCTGCACCCCGGACCATCTCTCCCGGGCCTTGGCGGTGAGCAGACGCGGGACGTCGTCGGGCGCGACGCTGGTGACCTGCCATCCGAGCTCGCGCAGGTGGTCGGCCAGCCGGCGCGCCGTCACCTCCGCGGTCTCGCGTAACGGGATGCGTTCGGAGCGCGCGCGCAGCGCGGCCAGGTTGTCGGTGGCCGATATGGTGACCCCGATCCAGGTCTCGCGCCTCGTCGCATCGGATGCGTTGTCGCGGTTGGTGATCCGGATCTTGTCCGCGCGAATGCCGTAGCGGTCCAGGTAGCGGGCGATCAACGGCAGCGGCAGCGGGCCGGCGTCGTCGCCGTGCGCCCCGACGCGCAGCAGCGCGGTCGTCGCGGTGGCGGAGCCGGGTTCGGCTGCGGTCGCCTCGCCGCGGCCCATGATCGCCAGCCGGCGGCGCAGCAGCGTGGTGAAATACAGACCGCGCCAGCAGCCGAACAGCACGATCACGACGGCAGCGGCGATGCCGAGCAGCCAGTAGTCCCGGGGCGAGCGCCAGGGGTAGGCCATCGCCGCGGGCACGACCGCCAGCAGTGCCAGCGTGATTCGCCCGGGCCCGGGGGTGGGTATCCAGCGCAGGCTCACGGGGTGGGGTCCTTTCGTCGGCGGGTGGCGGTGGCGGCGATCGCGCCCGCGACCGCGACAAGTACGGCCAGCGCGGCGGTTCCGGCCAGCGCGACGGTGCGCGGGGTGGTGTCCTTGGGGGCGGGCGCCGGCGGGACGGCGACCGGCTTGACCGGCGCGCCGGGAGGCGGGCTTCCGGCGGGCAGCCGCCACGTCAGGGCCGCCACCGGGTCGACGCTGCCGGCGCCGACGACGTTGGACGGCGCCCTTGCGCCGTTGTGCGCGGTCGCGGTGATCCGGTGCACGACCTGCGTGGCGTTCAGTTCGGGGTACTTGCTGCGCACCAGCGCCGCGACGCCGGCCACGTAGCCCGCCGCATAGCTGGTGCCGCTCAGCGCGACCTGTTGCTGGTGTTCGTCGGGCAGCCCATTGGCCAGGCCGCCGCCGTCGGCGTTGCCGATCGACACGATGCGTTCGCCGGGCGCCGCGATGCCCACCCATGGCCCGGCCATGGTGAATTTCGACGGCTGCCCGTCGGGTGTCAGCGAGGCCACCGACAGCACGTACGGCTGCCACATCGACGGGATGGACAGTGACGTGACGCCGGCCCAGTTGCGCGGATCGTCCGGGCGGCTCAGGTCGGTGAGCGGGTTGGACTCGCAGGACGTTCCGCCGCCGACCGATCCGGTGGGTCCGGTGTTGCCGGCGGCGGCCACGATCACCGCGTCCTTGTCCACCGCGGCGTAGCGGATCGCCGCGCCGAGCGCGGCCTGGTCTACGGGCCGGTCGGCGGGCGAGCAAGTGAGCGTGGAGATCTCGATCACCCGGGCGCCGAGGTCGGCCGCGTGCACGATGGCGCGGCCCAGCGTCGTGACGTCCAGCGACACCCGCGCCGTCAGCGGGTCCCCGCCCGGCGTCCGGGGCGAGAACTTGGCCGACGTGGTCCTGATCGACACCACCCGCGCCGCGGGCGCCACGCCCGCGAAGCCGTCGTCCCCGGGCTGGCCGGCGATGAGCCCGGCGACCAGGGTGCCGTGGCCGTCGCAGTCGGTCAGCCCGTCGGTCGTCTCGACGAAGTCACCGCCCGGATCGACGTTGGGCAGCCGCGGTCCCGGGCGCACCCCGGTGTCGAGCACCGCCACCAGCTGACCCTCACCGCGCGAGAATTCCCACGCGCCGGGCAGATTCAGCGCGGCCTGGCTGGGCGTGACGGCCGCGGGATCGCTGCCGGGAATGACCCCCGACACGCTGCACGGACCGCGCTGCTCCATCGGCTGCACGGGGCCCGGGGCCCCGCTCGGCGGCGGGACGCCCGGATCGACCTTTGGCGCTTCGATGGCCAAGGCCGACGGACACGTCCACAGCATGGCCGCCAAAGCCGCTGCGAGACAGGCCGATCCGGACCGAATCATCGATTCAGGATCCAGGCGAAGAGGCCGACAAGGTACGCCATCACGGGGATCAGCGACGCGTCGAGCCCGGCCGCCACGAAGCCCACCAGCCTCCGCACGGGAAGCGAATAGCTGTCCGGCTCGGCGATGTGCGGGTAAAGGGCCACCACCAGCCACACCGCGGCCAGCGCGACGAGCACCAGCACCGCGCCCAGAGCCGCGGCGTAGCGCCCGGTCGCGGTGTAGAGCACCAGCAGCACGCCCGCGGCCAGGAACGGCTGCGCGAGCAGCCACGCCTTGCACGCGGCTGAATCCCATACCCGGGCGCGCAGGACGGACGCCGCCGCCGTCGCGCCCACTACGTACCAGCCCGCGCCGCTGCACGCCTCGGGGCGCAGCGCGATCGCCACCGAGCCCAGGACACTGAGCAGCACTGCGGCAGCGATGAATCCGCTCTGGTGGGCGTCGCCGATCCGCACCCGGCGCGGCAGGTCCTCGAGCACCCGCAACGACGGGGCCGACGGGGTGGGGTCGCCGGGCGCCGGGATGACCGGCAACGGGAAGCGCGCCCACAGCGCCGAGAGCTGAGCCGCCTCGATGGTGACCAGCAGCGCCGCGACGATCAGGCCGCAGCCGATGGCGAGCGGCCGCGGGTGCCAGAGCACCTCGGCGCCCGCGGCCAGCAACACCCCGGCACCCATCACCGCGGTGGCGGTGAAGAGTCCGACGATGCGCTCGCGCTCGGCGCCAGGCACCATCAGGACGATCAGCGACCACGCTGTGACCCCGGCCGCGGCGAGCATGATGTGTGCCGGCCCGAACCGTCCGGGCACCGCCAACGCCAGCGCGGCGCCGATGGGCACCAGGGCGGCGATCGCGCACGCCGTCCCGGTGCGCGGCGAGCGCGCCGCGGCCAGCAGGCCGACGATGGCGGTCAGCGCCGCGATCGCGGCGACGGCGACCAGCCCGGCCAGCGCGCCGGTGGCGACGCGGTAGGTGACCGAGAGGCCGGTGGCCAGGAACGCGACGGCGATCACCGCCGCCAGCGCCCCGCGCCGGATATGGGTTGGGCCCCAAGGCTTGAGCCGGGAGGTCGAGAAGATCATGGCCGCGTCGGCGATGTCCTCGACGATGCCGGGGGCGGCCTGACCGACGGGCACCGGCTGCAGCGCCAGCAGGTCACCGTCAACGACGCCGACGGTGTCCAGGCTGGCGTCCAGGCTGAACGGCGCCCCGCCGATCGGGGCGAGGCTCAACTGCGTCGCGCCGCCGAGGTCGGCCGACCCCCGGGCGGTTTCGTCGGCGTCACCGTTCGATGCCGCGGGAATCGCCAAACGCTGGACGGCGGGCAGGATTTCGCGCAGCGGCAATTCGGCGGGCAACGCCATTTCCGTCAGCCTGCTGTCCGCCAGGATTGCCACGCGGACGATCGGCATGACGGCGCCGGACGTCATCGGATCCTCGAAGGACGCTGGGGCCATGCCTGAAACATCGTTGCTCTCTTCTCTATTGGGGGTTATGCGTGTTGTGCGGTGAAATCTCGGGCCAACCGGTGGCTGCCGAACCATTCGGAGTCGGGCAGCAAGGCGGTCAACTGTTCGATCGCGACTGCGATCGCAAACGGTGTGCCGGGGGCGAACGTCGACAACCACTCGCCGTCGAATGCGCGGGACGGGCTGACCAGGACCCGTCCCGCGGCCGCGTCGACGATGCTCATCCCGACCTCGGTGGTGGCATGCCGGCCGTCGCGGTGGCAGCCGGCGACGATCTCGACGTAGCTGCGCGGGCCGGTGAACACCGACTCCACCACCGGTCGCGCCGACTGCGGGATACCCAGGTAGTCAACGACTTCGGCCAGCGGGGCGCCCGAACGCAGCCGCTCGTCGGCCCGCGCGCCGACCCGTGCCGGCATGCTGAACTCGTCGAATCGGGCCGGTGGTTGCTGCGCCAGCCCGACGCCGAGCACCGGAACCAACGCGCGCGGATCGTCGATGTCCATGGCGGTGAACGTGATCAGCTGTGCACTGCGCAGCGCCACGATCGTCTTGCCCGTGATTGCGGAGCGCTGCGCCACGATGCCGCGCAGCAGCTCGCCGGCACCGGTGGCGTCCTTGGCGGGGCCGACGTAGCGCAGGTCGAGCCATCGCTCCGGAAAGCACACCACTCTGATCCATTCGGCCACCGCCGGGTTGACGGCGCCGCCCTCCGATACCAGGCCCATCCGGGTCAGCTCGGCCTTCTGACGGTCGAGGAACGCCTGGCGTTCCGCGGCATCGCGATAGGGCGGGGTGATCGCGAGCACCCACGGGAAGCTGCCCGCCCCAATGGTTTCCGCTATGAACCACGCGTGATCGACCGTCAGCTCGACGGCGTTCGGTTCAGCGCTCATCTGACAGGGACTAACCGCCCCATTTGGCGGCTTCGGCCTGGTCGCGGGCGAGCATCGACATGGTGTTGGCTTCGTGCGTGTTGGCCATCGCCTGATAGGCACGCACCAGCTGTTCCATCGCCTGGTTCCACTGGGCCTGCCACACCTGGTAGGTCATACCGGTGTCGCCCTGCCAGGCGTTGGACAACGTCGCTTGCTCGCTGGCGATGTCGGAACCCAGCCCCTGCAACGTGCCGGCGTAGCCGGACATGTCCGCGGCGTGGCTCAACATCGCCGGGTAGTTGTACATGATCTGCGACATGACAAGTCCTTTCGCGGTTGGTGGCGTCTGCGGTATCAGAAGGCGGTGTAGCCGGACGCGGCGGCGGCGTCGGCGGCCACATAGGTGCCGGCGGCGTCGCCGAGGTTGGCCTGGGCGATGTCGAGCAGGGTGTTGACCCGTGCGGCGACCTCGACGAAGCGGGCGTGCGCGGCCTGGAACGCGGCCGAGGACTCCCCCTGGTGGAACGCCTGCGCCGACACGGCTTCCTGCTCGGCCTGGCTGATGGTGCTGCGCATCAACGCCGCCTTGGCGCTGAAGGCCGACTGCGAGGCCACCAACTGCGGAATATGAGCGTCCAACATACTCATGGTGCTTCCTTTCTTTTCGGTGTCATGGGGTTTCGCTGACTGACGAGCATCGTGCTGACTGCCTTACCCCCCTTCCCTCGGCTCGGTCGGGTGCGCCGGTTCGTGGTCCCAGGTGCCGGGCATCATGGGTGCCCTTGGGCCATCGCCGAATTCACCGTCGGTGAGCTTGGTCAGCCCGGCCGCCCGGAAGTTGTTCTCTTTCCTTGCGGTGCCGGCGAAGCCCAGGGTGCCGGCTCCGGCGCCGGATGCCACCGCCGCGGCCAGCCGCTCCTCGTCGTCGTAATCCGGTGGCACGCCGATGTCGGAGTCCATATCCAGGTACTCGTCGCTGTGGTCGCGCAGCGCGGCCCGCCGGCGCCGCCGCGCCCGCGCCTCGGCCCGGCTGGCCGCCGCCGCGCCAGCCGCCGGGATGGTCGCCGCCGGCGCCTTGGCGCCACCGCGACCTCCTAGCGTCGGGCCCACGCCGGTCTCGGGGTCAGCGCCGTAAGCGACCAGGTAGGCCATGGTGCTCGGTGCCGCAGCGGGTGCCGGCGCGGCAGCCGCACCGGAACCCGCCGCGACCGAAGTCGCCGGGGCCCCAACGGGAGTCGCCACCGCCGGGGCCAGCGCGACCGCAGGCAGCAGTGACGCCGGCTTGGTCGAGGTGACCAGCGGCATCGCGGTGGCCCCGGCCGCGACCGGGGCGATCCCGGCGGGCGCGGTGAGCAAGGAACTCAGGCCGATGCCGAGCAGCAGCGGGATGAGGAAGGGCGCGGTCAGGATCGCCCCCCACGTGGGCCAACCGACGGCGTTGAAGAACACCTGGTAGGCGACGAAGAATAGCAGTGGGCCATTGGCGGCCAGCAGCGCCGGCAGGTTCGACCAGAAGTCCTGCAGCATCCTGGAAAAGTTCTGGAAGAAGTCCTGCAGGAACTGGGCCAGCTGCCGGAAGAAATCCGAGATCGGGTCGGACGAGCTTTGCAGGGCGTTGTTGGCCTCACCACCCGGACGCACGACGGACGGCGCCGGGGTGCTGCGCGGCGCGGAGGCCAGCGCCGCGCCCGAGGTGGCCTGATAGGTGCCCATGACGGTCGCGGCCTGGGCCCACATCCGCGCATAGTCGGCCTCGTTGAGCGTGATCGGAATCGTGTTGATGCCAAAGAAGTTCGTCGCCACCAACACCCCGTGGATGGTGTGATTGGCGGCCAGCTCCCCCAGCGTCGGCATGGCGGCCAGGGCGGCGGTGTACGCCGCCGCGGCGACCTCGTGCTGCGCGGCCACGCCCGCGCTGTCGGCGCTAACCTGCTGCAGCCACGCCAGATACGGCGCGTGCGCGGCCGCGTACTGCGCTGCAGTGGGACCCTCCCAGGACCCGGCCTGGGTCTGCCCCACCAACCCCGTGAGTTCGCCTGCCGCCGTTGCGTATTCGGTGCTCAGCGCGGTCCACGCGCCGGCGGCCGCCAACAGCGGCCCCGGTCCGGGACCGGCGCTCAGCAGCGCCGAATGCACCTCGGGCGGCGAAGCCATCCAGAGGGGCGCAACGGGGGACGTCATTGTCAGGCGCCCGCAATCCCATACGTCGCGGCGGCCGAGGTGTCTCCGGCGAGATAGCTGGCGCCCGCCTCGCCGACGCCCACGCCGGCGCGGCCGAGCTCCTCCACCCCCTGCGCGGCGACGGCGGCGTGCTCCTGACCCTGTGCGCTGAAGCCGATGGCCGTCTGCAGCGACACCGGATCCGCCGCCGGCGGCACCACCGCGGTGATGGCCGGAGCGGCAGCCGCGTGCGCGGCCGCCAGCCGCGCCGTCAGCGCCTCCACCGCGGCGCTGGCCGCAGCCAGGCCCTCGGGAACCACTCGCAACGTCATGACTCTCCCCTTACTGTTGCGTTTCACCAAACATCGCGGCCTGACCCACGAGCGGGTTGACCAACTGCACATAGGTCGGACCGTCGCTGTCGCCCAACAGAATCGCCCGCCCGGCGGGCAGCCGGGCGAAGCGCTGCCCACGGATCTTGCCGCTGTCCTGCGGGTTGCCCGCCAGCATCAGCGTGGTCGCCTGCAGGTCGTTGAAGCGGCGCAGCAGCGGGTTGGTCATCAGGGCGTGCCCGGATCCGGTGGCACGCGCCGTGACGATCACCCGCAACCCCAGATCGGCCGCCTGAGAGAGGATTCCGATCAGCGGGGTCCACGGCCGCTGCCCGGCGTACGGGCCGCTCATCGCCGGCGCGTCCGGGATCTGATCGACGTCGTCGATGATCAGGTAGTGGGTGTGGCCCGAGTACGTCCAGCGGGCCAGCTCGCGGGGCGACAACCCGGCCGGGGGCCGCCGCGACTCGATGATGTTGGCCAGGCCCAGCATCGCCGGAATGATGCGGTCGATGTTGGCGGTGTACTCGTTGTCGGCGAACAACGGCTCGTCGACCAGATGTAGCCGCCGATCCAGCACTGTGAAGGCCACCTCGTCGGCCGTGGAGTGCTCACGGATGGTGCGAATGATGTGGCGCAGCAACGTGGTCTTGCCGGACTTGCTGTCGCCGAAGACCATCAGCAGCGGCTCGTCGGCGAAGTTGACGACGACGGGCGCGAGGTCCTCCTCGCGCTGGCCGATGACCAACCGCTCCGGGCCGCGGTACAGCGCGCCGACGGCCTCGGGGGCGAGGTTGGTCGGCAGCAGCCGCACCGGCGGGGCGGTGATGCCCGGGTAGCGGGCGTTGAGCGCGGCGATCTGGTCCAGCTCCGGCGCGGCGAACAGGAAGTGCTCGGCGGCCATGGTCAACCCGCGGCCCGGCTGGTCGTGCGGCACGGCTTCCGCGGGGCGCCGCAGCGCGCCGACCAGCCGCACGTTGCTGTCGCGCGGATCGTGCAACTTGAGCTCGAGCCGCAGGCCCAGGCCGTCGCGCATCGCGAGCGGCACCTCGAGCCAGCTCGGGGTGGTGATGACGACGTGGATGCCGTAGGCGAGCCCGACGTTGACCAACTCGGTCACCTTGGCCAGCAACGGGTTACGGGTATTGAACTGGTCGGTGTTGTCCCGGCCGAACGCGTACAGGTTGTCGATGACCAGGAACACCTCGCCGTACCCGTCGTCGGGGGCGCCGCCGCGGGAGTCGCGGAACGCCTCGCGCCGCTGCCGGGACAGCAGCAGCTGCTCCAGCTCGCCGAAGGTGCGCCGGATGCGCTCGGGCTCCAGCGCCGAGGCGACGCTGCCGACGTGGGCCAGGTCTTGCAGCGCCCGCAGCTTTCCGCCGCCGTAGTCCAGACAGTAGAACGTGACGTCGCGCGGCGAGTGCAGGCTGGCCGCCGACAGGATGAACGTCTGCAGGGCGGTCGACTTCCCGGACTTGGGCCCGCCGTGGATCACCATGTTCCCGGCCGACGAGGTGGCGTCGAACACCAGCGGGTCGCGGCGCATCTCGAAGGGTTTGTCGATCTCGCCCAGCGGCCACTGCCAGTGGCGCTGCGGCAGCCCGGCGCGCGCCAGGACCTCGGTCAGCGGGATCGGCTCGTCCAGCGGCGGCAGCCACAGCTGCGGCGCCCGCGGCCCGTAACGCGCCAACTGGTCGCCGATGGTGGCGATCAACTTGCGCGGCGGTCCGGTGAACTCCTCGTCCTCGGCGACCGAGATCACCGTGTCCTGATCCGGCTCGACCCGCCCGGCCGTGAACAGCTTCGGCTCCGGGGCGGCCTGCACCACAAAGGATTTGGCCTTCTGCGGCGGGTCGTAGATGCCGTCGACGTAGGTGCTGCGGAACTTGATCGGGGCCGCGCCCGGCGCGGGCACCAGAAAGCCGACGCCCTTGTGTTC
Source organism: Mycobacterium sp. SMC-2 (assembly GCF_025263485.1). Lineage (NCBI taxonomy): Bacteria > Bacillati > Actinomycetota > Actinomycetes > Mycobacteriales > Mycobacteriaceae > Mycobacterium > Mycobacterium sp. SMC-2. Next base: position 1,157,091 of record NZ_CP079863.1, on the reverse strand, counting down.
CTTGCCGGATTCGATGTGGTACGCGTCCTCCACGCCGATGATCTGGCGCGAAATGCTGGGGCTGGCCACCTTCAACCCGATGCGGTACGAGGTGTTCTTGTCGATGTCCTTGATCTTGCCCACGTCCAGCGTCTGCGACGCGAACAGGATGTGGATGCGGAACGAGCGACCCTTGCGAGCAACGTAATCGAACAACTCCGCATATTCGGGGTGGTCGGCGAGCATCAGGGTGAATTCGTCGGCGACCACGAACAGCGTCGGAATCGGCGGAAGATCTTCGGCACCCGGCGCGCCCGAATTTTGAGCGGCCTCGTATTCGGTCACCGAGTTGAACGCGCTGCCCTGCACCCGGCGCCCGGCCTCGCGCAGCAGCGTCTCGCGGCGGGCCACCTCACCGCGCAGCGTGTCGGCGAACCGGTCGGCCAGCGACTTCTTCTCGGCCATGTTGGAGATCACCGCGACGACCTGCGGGAAATGGCGGAAACTGTCGGCGCCCGCCTCGCCCTTGAAGTCGGCGTAGATCACGATCAGCCGGTCGGCGGAATGAGTTGTCAACAGCGACAACAGGATCGACATCAGGGTCTGCGACTTCCCGGATCCCGTCATACCGATCATCAGGCCGTGCGGCCCCATCCCGCCCTCGGCCTCGTCTTTCAGGTCGAAGAACAGCGGCTCGCCGGTCGCGGTGACACCAATGGGTACGCGCAACTCGTCTTCGCGGCGGCGCGGTGCCCACAGCGTGGGCACGTCCAGCCGCGAGGCGTCGCCGATCCCCAGCAGCGTGGTGAAGGTCGCACCGCGCGTGGCCGCCGAGCGCAGCCCGGTGTGGGTCGGGTTGGAGTCCCAGCGCGACAGTTGGCGCGCCAGGTGGGCAGCCTCGTCGGCGCCGAAGTGGTCGGCTTCGTCGATGTAGGGCTGCCAGCCGCCGGTCTGCCAGCGCTCGATTGTGCCGTGCGCGACGCGCAGGATCGGCTTCTCCGGATCTGAATACTGCTCGCGGTGCGGCGGGGTGGCGCAGCGGTGCACCACTGTGACGCCCGCCCGCCCCAGCGCCAGCGTCGAGGTGTTCGGGTCGAAGTCGGGGTCGTCGACGACGATCAGCAGGTGCCGCAGCGCGTCGGCGGGCTCGCCGGTGAATGCCGGCCGGTCGAGGAACGCGGGGCCCAGCAGCAGGACCAGCTCGTCGGGGTTGGTCACCAGCAAACGGGCCGGGCCCACCCCGTCCAGCTCGCCCGGAACATCGGTGTGCGCAAGCCATTTCAACCAGGACCAGTCGGGGCTCTCCAGGTCGCGGGCGACCAGCGCCACCCCAAGCACCGTCGGGTCGTGCCAGGTCACCGCCTGGGCGATCCAGGCGCGCATCGCCGCGCGCGCCTCCTCCGCCTCACCCAGCACGGTGATGCGCGACACCTTCGTCAGGTCGATCCCGGTCGGCACGTCGCGCACGATGCGGTGGGTGTCGAGCAGGCTGCGTAACGCGCTGTGCGACACCGGCTCCAGGTCGATCTCGTCCGCGGTGTCGTTCACCCGCAGCGCGGTGCTCAGCGGCACCTGGTGGCGGCCGGCCCGCAGCACCAGGAAGTCGGGGTCGTGCGGGTCGCGCTCCCACTGCCGGCGCGATCCGGGCACGCCGGCCAGGGCCGCCGGCTCGGGGTGTGACCACTCGGCGGCCGCCCGCTGCTGGGCGGCCTGGGTGCGGATGTTGTCGCGGACCACCGACAGGTAGCGCAGGTAGTCGGCGCGTTCGGCGTCGACCTCCTCGGTGCGCGTCTTGTTGTCGTTGCCGCGATACATCGCGGTGGCCGCCAGCAGCAGCACGAACGGGAAGAACAGCGTCTGCGGCGAGATCAGCTGCATCCCGGTGGCGAACAGGGCGACGACCATGCCGACGATCAGGATCACCAGCACATAGGGCATCGCCCGGCGCAGGAACGACGGCGGGATCACCCGCGGCAACTCCGGCGGCGCCTCGATGTTGATGGTGCCCTTGCGGGTGACCGGCGGTGCCAGCCGGCGGCGGGCTTCGAAAATGAGTCGGCTCATCGGGGCGCTCCCTCTGCTGATGCCACGCGGCCGGGCTTGGGGTCGGGGGCCAGCCCGTCGTGCGCCAGCAGCGCGTCGGCGCGCGACAGCGTCGGGCCGCCGGCGAACAGCGACAGCACCGACCACGGCACGGGCGTCGCCGGCTCGCTCAGGCCAAGGGCCTCAACGGTTTTGCCCCGGCCGGCGGCCAAGTTCTCCGTTTCGTTGTCGATGCCGTAACGAACCCCGGTGTCGGACACCCAGAACAACGACCCGGTGCCGGGCGCGCCGGCCCCGCCGGTGACGGTCTGGGCGAAATAGCCGCTGCCGGGCGCCAGGGCGACGCGGGTGGCGGTCTGCGGGGAGGTGCCACCGACCAGGTCGACGGTGCGGATCGATTCGGGCACGGGCAGCGCCGAGCCGGACAGCAGGGTCAACGAGCTGGTGGCGGCCCCCGCGGGCTTGCTCCAATAGGCGCACGTGACAGGGTCTTTGGCCGCGTCGACCAAACCGACCTGCTGGTCGGGGTAGCGCGAGGTGTCGAGCATCCGCGACACCGGCAGCTTGGCCACCGCGTCGGCGCCCAGCCGCGGCGGTTGGTCCAGGCCGTAGGAGTTGGTGTTGCGCAGGATCGCCGCGAGCACCGGCGAGATGGGCTGCAGGCCGTCCGGCAACACCGCGTAGTAGCGCGCCGCGCCGGACGAGTTCTGGTCCAGGGCATAGGAAACGACGACCGCGCCGATCGGTGCGGGGACGCTGAAGCCGGCCGGGGCGCCGGCGTTCGGGATGCTGGGCGCGGTCAGCGGCGGCGCTTCGGGGATGGCGTTGAACAATCCCAGCGCGATGGGCCGCGGTGCCGGCACGTCGGAGTTGTTCAGCCCCAAGCCAAGTGCGTTGGTGACCGCGTGGTCGGAAAGGTCGATCTGGCTGCGCCTGCCCTCCCACAGCAGCCAGGTGCTGTTGGCGCTATCGACCAGGATGGCCTGTTTGGCATCGAGCCTGGCCGCTCGCGCGCCGCTGCTGTCGGGACGGCCCGCGATCACCGTGACGCCGGTGCTGTGCACGGCGTGCGCCGTCCCGGCGATGCCGTCACACACGGTCCAGTTCGCGTCGCGCGTGGTGTTCTGCACCATGCGCTCCGGGGCGCCCGGAATGCCGATCAGATTGCCGCGCGGAAACCGGTCCAGCTCACTGCTTTTCACGGTGGTGGGGTTGACCGGCTTGCCGACGATCAGCCGTGCCGACGTCAGGTTGAGCACCGGGTGCAGTTGGTCGCCCACCCGTACGTACAGGGCGGCGGTCGACCGGTCGGCGAGCACGGCGTTGGTGCCCACCGTCCCGTTGGGCCGGATCAGCGAGAAGACGAAGCAGCCCGCCAGGCCGGTGGCGAGCAGGACCACACCCATCAGCACCGCCCGCGACTGGGTGCGCAGCGGGTCGACGAGCATCCTGGTGTCGTGCAACGCGATACCGGAGGCGATGCGCCGCATCACGAATCGCCAGCCGCTCACCTGGTGGCGGGTGACGAAACCGCGGCGGTACTCGACCTTGTCCGGATTGTCGTTAACCGGGGTCCGTGAGGAGAACGAACGCCGGTCGCCGGGCTCATTGTTCGATGTCATGCTGGCACCGACAGGCCGAGGCCACGCAACAACGGCTCCACCGAGTTCTCGACGTCCTGGTCGGTTATCGTCATCAACTCCTCGTCACTGAACTCCCCGGTCCCGGCGTGGTCCGAATGGTCGAGCCGGAATTCTCGTTCTTCCTCCGAGCGTTCGACGATGTTGCGGACGAATCGACCGTTGCCCGCGATGTCGAGGTTGCGCCGCGAGATTCCGTTGGCGTCCGGCGTCGACTCGGTGGCCAGCTTGGCGAACAACGCCTCCATGTGCTCGAGCGCGGCCGGTTCGAAGACGCTGTCGCGCTGCTCGGCCATCTTGTTGGCGATCTCCACGAGCTCCGACGGTGCGTAGGAAGGGAAGTCGATGTTGCGGGTGAAGCGGGAACGCAAGCCCTCGTTGGTGTCCAGGAACTTGTCCAGGTCGGCCCGGTATCCGGCGATGATCACCACCAACCGGTCGCGGTCGTTCTCCATCCGCGCCAGCAGGGTATCGATGGCCACCAGCCCGAAGTCGTTCTTGGCGCCGGTGGCCACCAGGGCGTAGGCCTCGTCGAGGAACAGCACCCCGTCGAGCGCGCTGTCGATGATCGCGTTGGTCTTGGCCTCGGTCTCGCCGATGTGCTGGCCGATCAGGTCGGCGCGATGCACCTCGCGAATGTTTTCGCGCTTCAAAAGCCCCAGGCCGCAATAGATCTTGGCGACCACGCGGGCGATGGTGGTCTTACCGGTGCCGGGCGGCCCGGCGAAGACCAGGTGGTGGGCGCGCTGCGCGACGGCGAGCCCGCGCTGCTTGCGCACGAGCTCCATGGCTACCGAGCTTTTCAGCCGCGACACCTGGTTCTTGACTTCGTCCAGGCCGATGAATTCGGCGAGCTGGAGTTCGGCCTCGTGCAGCAGCACGGCCTTGCGCTCGTGGGCCGCGGGGTCGACGAAGTCCTCCGCGCTGGGCTCGGTGCCCGGGTCCCAGGGGTCGGTGCGCGCTTCGATCCGGGCCGCGGTGGTGGTCACGATCCCGAAGCTGGTGTCGGACAGCGCCTGCTCGATCTGTTCGTTCTCTGGATGAGCCGCGTACAGGTCCTGTAGCACTTCGCTCGCCGATTCCTCGTCGACGTGCGCCCGCAGCACGAGCCCCTTGGCCAGCGCCCCGTCGACCGCCGCGACCGCGACCGGACCGTCGGGCTCCTCGAGGTAGGACAGCGCCGGGGCGAACATGCCCAGCCGCGCCAGCGCGGTGCCCAGGGCGATCCTGGCCGCGTGCGCGAAAGCCTCGTCGAGGCCGGCCTCGTTGACGACCGGGGTCAGCAACTTGACGACGCCCGACCACCGCTCGGCCCGGTAGTTGATGACGACGGCGACCCAGCGGGCCTCGCGCCAGGTCGGCCGGCGCGCGGTCAGTCCGGTGACGATCTGGTCGGCGTCGGCAAAGCGCCCTGCGGTCGCAAGAGCCGCCGCGTAGGCGAGCCGGAAGTCGTCGGGGGTGGCGGCGCGGAACTGCAGATACAGCCCGGTGTCATAGCGGAAGCCCAGCGCCCCGGGCGCCAGATCCACCTTGCGCTGCAACGTGCCGGCCGTCGCCGCGGTCTGCGAAACCGCCTCGAGCACGCGCAGGGACACGTCGCCGGCGGCCGCCAGCCCGGTCCAGGCGTCACACTGGTCGTGGGCGATGCGGGTCAGCGCGGTGAACCCGGAGCGGGCGGCCGCCAGGTCGGCCGGGCGCTGGCGCTGGTATACCGAGATGCCGAGCGCGCGGCAGCACGTGGCGAACCGGCTGACGACGTCGCCGTCAACCCGGGCGTCCGCTCGAGAATGGACCGGCTGAGGTGCGAGCACGCCGGTATCACCGAGTTCCACGGCCACGCCTCTCCATTTGTGTAGCCTCCCCTAACCTGACCCGCCTGAAGTTAGCATTGCATAAGCTAACTGTCGAGGTGCGAGCGCCCGTCCGACCCACCACACCCTCTCCCAGTCCAGTACCGCTGATGAGGATGCTAACCCGCATATTTATCCGCACTTTCGGTCTCTACCCGGTCCCAGCGGGTTGGCAGGCCGTTGTCAGCGCCTTCTAAGCGGGCGAGCTTATCGAAAATCGTTTTCATTAGCAATCCGAGCGCCCCGCCGCGCCCGCGCAACGAACACGCAGCCAGTAGTCGTCCGGCGCACCCCAAAAGTTCCGGTCGCTCACAGGGCTTCGCTAGTCCGGCTCCCAGGAGCCCGGCAGCATGGGCACCGACGGCCCGCCGCCGAACTCGTCGCCCGCCAGCGTTGCCAGGCCGCCCGCCTCGGCGACGCCCTTGCCGGCCGTTCCGGCGAAACCCAGCGCGCCCGCCCCCTGGCCGGACGGCGCCGCCACGGCGGACGGTTCCGGCCCGATGAACCGGTCGGGACCCGTCCCGCCGTCGGAGTCGATGAACTCGTACCGGTAACCGTGGTGGTGTTCGTTCATCGCCGCCCGCCGGCGCCGACGCGCCCGCCGCTGCTCACGCGCCGATGCCGCGGCCGCCGCGGCAGCCGCGGAGTCGGGCTTTGGCGCCTTCCGTCGCGCGCCGGCGCCCATGCCCGTGCCGGACCCGACGGTCGGACCGCCCACCAGGTAGGGGAAGGGCGCGCCCCCGATACCCGCGGGGGGCGGCGCCGCCGCGGTGGCCGGCACCGAGGTCGGCGCGGTGGCCGGGGCGGATGCCGGGGCGGCGGCGGACGGCGCCGGGGCCGCGGCGCTGACCGGTGGGCCGGCGGCCACCGCGGCCATCTTCGGGGCGTCGGGTACCGGCGCGGCCACCGGGGCCCGCGCCAGGGCCGGCTCGGGCTGGACCGTGGCCAGCCCGGCCAGACTGGCGAGTCCGGCCGCCGCCCCGGCCGGCAGGGCCAGCGCGAACGCCGCGATCTGGGGGGCGAACGCCTGGAAGGCCTCGATCGCGTGCGTGAACTCGTCCGCGATCAGCAGGCCGATGTCGTTCAGCAGGTGGGTCAGCGCCGCGGACGGATTCTCCGGGAACTCCTCCAAATCCCTTGCGATGGTTTGGAAAATCTCCGTGAATCGGTTGATCCACCAGCTCAGCTGGTACGGGTTGCCGCCGTCGTTGTCGACGATCCCGGTGTCGTCGTCTTCGTCGTCGGAGCCGTCGGCATGGTCGGCATGCAGGATGACCGGGGCCGGGTCGGTCTGCGGCCTCGACGCCACCGCCGCGGTCGAGACCGCCTGGTACGTCGACATCGTGGTGGCCGCCTGGACCCACATCCGCGCGTAATCGGCCTCGTTGAGCGCGATCGGGATGGTGTTGACGCCGAAGAAGTTCGTCGCGACCAAGACGCCGTGCGTCGTGTGGTTGGCGGCCAGCTCCGGCAGCGTCGGCATGGCCGCCAGCGCCGCGGTGTAGGCGGTGGCCGCGGTTTCGTGCCGGGCGGCGGTCGCCGCGCTGTTGGCGCTGGCCCGCGCCAGCCAGGCCAGATACGGGGCGTGGGCGGCCGCATACTGCTCGGCGGTGGGTCCCTGCCACGCCCCGGCCTGCGCCGCGGCCAGGGTCACGGACAGCTCGTCGGCCGCCGAGGCGTAGGTCGCGCCCAGCGAGCTCCAGGCGGCCGCGGCGGCCAGTAGGCCGGCCGGACCGGGACCGCTGCTCAGTTGCGCCGAGTGGACCTCCGGGGGCAACGCCATCCACACCGGTGCCGTCATGGGTGCCACCGACTTGTCGAAAAAACGCGTAGCACCATCCCGGGACTCCTCCGCGGCTGAGCCCGGCGCCGCCCGGGCTGTTGGGCGGCGCACCGATCAGCTCGGTAGTAGTCGGAGGGCGGCGCGGAAAAGTTCCACCGCGGGGTCAACCCATCGAAAACTCATGGGACGCCGACCGCAACGAATCAGGCTTTGACTGCGCTCACCAGGGTGTTACGGGCGACCATCAGCCCGGCATCGACGTCCGGGGCCGGTACCGGCCTGCCGTTCTGGCGCAGGTAATCGGCCAGCGGGGTGCCGGCCGCGGCCCAGCCTCGCTCGCCGAACCATTCGGTGGCGGGCGCGATCCGCTCGTTGTACACCAACTGATAGAAGGGCCGCGCACCGTCGGCCGTCGCGGCGCGTTCTTCCTTGCGTTTTTTCTCGAAGTCGTCCTGGTCCAGCGGGGCGCCGTCCTCGACGGCGACGTGGCTGCCCGGGGCCGCCAGATTGTCGATGCCGGTGAACAGCTGCTCCTGGCCGGCGGCCGGGAGGTAGACGAGCAGGCCTTCGGCTATCCAGGCCGACGGCTTGGCCGCGTCAAAGCCGCTGTCGCGCAACGCCTGCGGCCAGTCTTCGCGCAGGTCCACCGCGATCTCGCGACGCTCGGCCTTCGGTTGGGCACCGCGGCCGGAGAGCACCTCGCGCTTGAAATCGAGGACCTGCGGCTGATCCAGCTCGAAGATCGTCGTCGCGGCGGTCCAGTCCAGCCGGTAGGCGCGAGAGTCCAGCCCGGCCGCCAGGATGACCACCTGCCGTACGCCCGCGTCGGCGGCGCGGCGGAAGTACTCGTCGAAGTATCTGGTGCGGGCGCCCTGGAAGTTGACGAAGTGCTGGCCGAATTCGGCCGTCGTCAACTCGTGGCCGGGGGCCTTGCCGTCCAGCACGTCGGCCGCCCACCCGCCCATGGCGCGGCAGAACACCTCCGCATAGGGGTCCACGGCCAGGGGGTCCGGCTTCTGCGCCTCGAGCGCTCGCGCGGCCGCCACGAATACCGCCGTCGAGCCGACACTTGTTGTGATGTCCCAGGTATCGCCTTCGCTGCGCACAAAGTCGACATTACCGGCGCGCGACGTCGGGCCGCTGCGGCGCGGTGGGTCCCTGCCCGTTCCAGGTGCCCGGCAACATCGGCATCCGGGGACCGCCGCCGAACTCGTCGGCGGCTAGAGCGGTCAGGCCCACCGCCCCGGTGGCCGCCCGCCGGTGCGCGGTCCCGGCGAACCCCAGCTTCCCGGCGCCGCGGTCCGATGCGAGCGCCGCCGACTCGTCACCCGGCGTGCCCCAATCCGGATCGACGTCGACGTTCATGTCGGCGAACTCGTCGGCGTGGTCGCGCTGGATCGCCCGCCTACGCCGGCGCGCCCTGGCCTGTCCCCGCGCGGCCGCCGCCGCCGCGGCCGCCGCGCTATCGGGTTCCGGCGCTTTCCTTTTCGCGGTGGAGCTGGCGCTGGAACTCATCCCCGAGCCGAACCCGACGCCGGGCGGGGCGACGACATAGGGCGCTGCGAAACCAGGCGCGTGCGGCGGTGGCGGGGCGGGCGGCGCGGTGGTGACAGTGGTCGCCGTCGGAGCGGGTGCGGAGGCCGGCGCCGATGCGGGGGCCGCGGCCGGTGCGGCGGCGGTCGGCGCCACCGCGACGGCCGGCATCGGGCCCGGCGGTGCGGCGGGCGCGGGCACCGCCGCCGGGACCACCGTGGGTTGGGGTGTGCCGGCCAGGCCGGCCAGCCCCGCGAAGCCGCCGACGGCGCCGAAGGGGGCGACCGCGAGGAGGATCGCGGGGGCCAGCAACTGGGGCTGGCTGATGAAGATCTCGAGGATGTGCGTCGGCCAGTCGAACAAGATCAGCTGAACCAGGTACTGGAAGGCCAGCGCCGGATTGTGCACCAGGTAATAGCCGAACTGCTGGAAATCCTCGAGCAGTTCCAGCGCCCGAACGACCCAGAAGATGGGTTGTCCCGCATTGGTATACGCGTCGTAGGGCAGTCCGTTGACGGTGCCCTGTGCGGGGTCCCAGTTGATGCCGAGGTTCCTCAGGATGTTCGCGATGAAGTCGTCGATCGGGTTGTCGATTGTGGGGTCGTGGATATCGCCCCCCGAGTCTTGTCCCGCGGCATCGGCTTTCACGATCGGCGGCGCGGGGTCGGTTTGCGGTGTCGACGCCACGGCCGCGGTGGAGACCGCTTGATAGCTGGTCATGGTGCCGGCCGCCTGCACCCACATCCGCGCGTAATCGGCTTCGTTGAGCGCGATCGGAACCGTGTTGACGCCAAAGAAGTTCGTCGCCACCAACGTTGCGTGGACGGCGTGGTTGGCGGCGAGTTCCGGCAGCGTCGGCATGGCCGCCAGCGCCGCGGTGTAGGCGACCGCGGCGGTCTCGTGTTGAGCGGCGGCTGCCGCGCTGTGCGCGCTGGCCTGCGTCAGCCATCCGAGGTATGGCGCATGGGCGGCCACGTACGACTCCGCACTGGGCCCTTCCCACGCGCCGGCCTGCGCCGCGGCCAAGACGCCGCTGAGTTGCGTTGCGGCCGAATCATATTCGGTGCTCAACTCGGACCATGCGCCCGCCGCGGCGAGTAACGACGCCGGGCCGGGGCCGCTACTGAGCAAGGCGGAATGCACCTCCGGTGGCGAGGCCATCCAGATCGGCGCCGTCATGGGTACTCCTCGGGCTGGAAGGCTTACCAGGCAGAGGAGAGCTTAATGAATATGATTGTCGTTATCAAACGGAGCGGATCGGCACGGCCGCCCGGACGCTAGACCAACGGGCGGCCCGTCCTGATCCTGCGGTCGACATCCCACAACAGGACGTTGAAGGGGAACTGCCGAACGAACCGCGGTAAACACCGGTTCGCCGAGGCCAACGCCGCGATGAGCCGGTCGAAGCGCCGCTGTTTGGCGGCGTCCCAGGGCAGCCGCATCTCGTCGCGAAACCGCTGCGGCAAAAAGCCCGTGGTGATCAGCAAGGGGAGCCTGTCGGCTAGGCGCTGCAGCGGGCCCGGCAGACCAAGTCCCGGAACTCGGGACGCGGCGATCGGATGCAGATAGTCGCGCACGGCGTCGTCGATGTGGACCTTGGCCAGCGACTCCTGCCAGTACCGGTCGAACGCGGCCCGGTCCGGCGGCCACATCTCCGGCGGCACCTGCAACGTGGTGGCCAGCGCCATGCCCTCGCGGTAGTGCCGGTCGGCGTCCGCACCGTCCAACTCGCCGATGAACATGCGGTAGATGTCGACGCCGCCCTTGTACAGGCAGGCCCCCACCCACAGCTGCAGGTCGGGGTCGAAGGCGTTGTACTGCACCGGGCTTCCGGGGGTGGAGTAGACCTGCGCGTGGGCGCGGTTCACCGCCCGTCGGAAGGCCTCCTTCTGGGCGTCGCTACCGTTGGTCGCCACCGCCAGGTAGGTGAAGGTGGTGCGTGCACGCTTGATGGGATGCAGGTCGACGCGGCCACTTTCGACGCGGCTCTCCATGACGCCGTAGCCGACCGCGGGCCGCGCCAACTGCATGATCACGTTGGCCGGGCCGGCCAACAGCGCGACGCCCATCAACCCTTCGTCCATGCCGAGCGCGTGCCGCCGGCGCCGCCGCGCAGGCGACCGCCGTGGCGGATCGGTGATGGCGCGCTCGACGTGCGGCACCCGCTCCTGCACAGGCTGTTGTATTGCCATCGTCAGACCCCTCCCGCGGCACGGTCCGCTAATGTGAGAACGCTTGTTTCCTGATATTGTCGTGGCGCCGCGTCGGTGTCAAGATGGTTGGCATGACTGAGACCTCGAGCGCGCGGCCCTACCGCGGCGTCGAGGCGTCGCAGCGACTGGCCGCCCGCCGCAGCCGGCTCCTGGCCGCCGGGCTGGAGCTGCTCGGGGCCCAGGAGCAGAGCATCTCCGCGGTCACCGTCCGCGGTGTGTGCCGCCGGGCCGGCCTGGCGGCCCGCTACTTCTACGAAAGCTTCGCCGACAAAGACGAATTCGTCGCCAGCGTTTTCGACTGGGTGGTCGCCGAGCTGGCCGCCACCACACAGGCCGCAGTGGCGGCGGTGCCGCCGGAGGAGCAGACGCGCGCGGGTATGACGAACATCGTGCGCACCATCGCCGGCGACGCCCGCCTCGGGCGGCTGCTGTTCAGCACGCAGCTGGCGGATCCCGTGATCGTGCGCAAGCGCGCCGAATCCAGCGCGCTGTTCGCCATGCTGTCGGGCCAGCACGTCGGAGACGTGCTCCGCGTGCCGGCGAACGACCGCATCAAGGCCGCGGCGCACTTCGTGGTCGGCGGCGTCGGGCAGACCATCAGCGCCTGGCTCGCCGGCGATGTCCGCCTCGAGCCGGACCAGCTCGTCGACCATTTGGCCGCGCTGCTCGATGAGCTCGCCGAGCCGAAGCTCTACGGAACCAAGGAAATACGGGCGGACGCCGACACCTAGCCGGGCGTCACGCCGGGCAGGCCGCGCGCCAGCCCGTGGTGGCGGTGAGCCCGAGTTCGCACAGCGCGCTCGAAATGTGCTGCCGCAATTCGACTTCAGAGTTATGGCGGCCGAGCTCATAGGCGAGCAACGAGACGAAGACCTGTCCGTGGACCCGTCCCGACAGCAACGCCAGCGCCCCGTTGGTGCGGTACATCGTCGCGGTGGTCACCCCCGGGTACACGGACCTCATGGCGAAGTGATCCGCGTCGGTGCCGTCCGGCCGGTTGGCGGCCGGGTCCAACGGCCCGAGGTTCGACGACACGACGGTGGTCGCACTGCCGGTGACCACCCCGATCAGTGCCCGCATGACGCGTCGTGGAATCAGGGGAACCAGCGGCAGCAACGCCCACCGCTCGTCGGGCTCGTCCTCGTGGCGCGTCAGCGCGTGTTTGATCGAGGCGCGGATCCCGCGCAGGTCGGTCGTCGCGGGTGTGGGGTCGACCGTGATGTCGACATTGATGACCGCGTTGGCGCGGGTGTCGCCCGGGGTGCGCTCGTTGACGGGCATGCCCACGTTGACCGTGCCGTCCGCAGCGACCCGCCCCACGCGCCGGGCGAGGTGGGCCGCCAGCCCCGCCAGCAGCGCGTTGCTCGTTCCCCCGAGGGCGTTTGCGCGCGCGTCCCACTCGTCGGCGTTGACGAAGATCATGGCCATGGGGAGCCTGATGTGTTCCTCCGGCCCGGTGGGCGGTGCGGGTCGCTTTCTGGCCGGCGGGGCGGTGACTGCGGCGTTGCGGGCGGCGCGGGCCATGCGCGCCGCCGCGACAACGGCGCGGCCCACATCCGCCGTGTCGTGCGCGGTTTGGCGGGCGTCCTCGCGCAGTGCCCGCCACCGTCGCCGTGACGCCGCCGGGGGCCAGTCGATCGTGTCGTCGCGGCCGCACGCCGCGTCCGCCAACGCCTCGCACAGGCCGACACCGTCGGTGAGGCAATGGGTGACGACCAGGCTCACCGCCGCGCCGCCATCGGTCAACGGCAGCACGGCGAGGTGCCATCCGGGGCCGTGTTCGGCATCCGGCCGCCGCGTGTTCGCCTGTTCGTCCAGCCAGTCGTCGATTTCATCGCGTGGCCGGGACGTCGCGACGATCTCGAGGCCCGACTGATCGGTGGGCGCCACCCAGCGATGCCGGCCGAACGGCAAGGCGGACCGTTCGATGCGGCGCCGCAACCGGCCCCGGCAGAGATGGCGATGGAAGGTGCGCACACCGTCGATGTCGATGGCGTGGTCGTACACCCAGATGGTTTGCAGCACACTGGTGGCGGCTGTCGCTCGCTCGCCGAGAAAGAGGGTCTGATCGGCCAGATCCAGCACGTTGCTCATGTTTCGGCCCCCCATGCGTTTCTGCTATGCCGCGACCACGTCGGGCTGGTCCGGAGTGTTGTTCAAGACGCGTGCGAACGTCCGGATCAGGGTCGCGACGTAGCGCTTTACCGACCCACGCGCTATCGCGTTGTCCGGAAAGGAGATCGTCACGGTGGTCTTCTCCGCATGCCGGTTGATCCACAAGTTGACGCCGCCGGCCGAGAGGCTGTCGCCGTAGGTGCCGAAATTCATCGCCGCCCACACCCCGGCGAGCGGGATCTTCCGAAAATCCAAGAACGACAACATCATCGGCAGACGCGTGGGTAGCTTGATTCCCAGTTCGTCCAGTGCCGCCAACTCGAGCACCCGTTCCACCGGCACATCAGCAAGGTCCTTGGCGGCGTCGAACGACTTCTGGGCCGCCCGGGCCGCCTCCGGAAACGAACCGCCGGAGGTCGGCACGGTGACCGGGATCAGGCTGGCGAACCAGCCCACTGTCATCGTGTCGATGCTCTGCGTGCGGGTGTCCCTCGCCGTGAACCCATGATAGTTCTCCTTGCCGGTCAACTCGCGTTCGGTCAACGCGGTGCAGGCCAGCACTCCCCCGATGAATCGGGCGCCGGCCGCGCAGCAGACGGTGTCGAAAGCCTCCGTCTCTTCGGCGTCCAACAAATCGACGGTCAGTAGGTCGCCCTTGCTGCTGGCCCACGCGTCTCCGAGCGGCAACGGGAAACTCGGCCAGTCGCCATCGGTGTCTTGGGCGAACGCGATCCACTCCTTGATCTCCGGGGATGCCAGGGTCAAGGCGGCGGCTTTCTCGCGCTGCCGTACCGAGTAGCCGGAATAGCTCCGGACCTCGGGAGGCGTGGCGACCGTGTCGGGCTGCGCGCCCTGCGAAAATTCCCGGTACAGCACGTGGATGTCCACGAAGATCAGGGCGGCGGAGATACCGTCGATGTGCAGGTGGTCCACGCTGGCATAGAACGTGAAATGGTCCGCGGCCTGGACGATACCGAAAGTGAAGCAACCCCATTCGAGCGTTCCCGGGGTCGTCGTCAAGACATGTGTGCGCACTTGGTCGGCACTCAGATGGCCGAACTCCGTCGGAGCGAGCTCGATCGCCTCCGGGTCGTCGAGCATGCGCCGGACGATGACGTTGTCCTCGAAATCGAACCAGCTGTGGTAGGTATCCTGCCGGCGGACATGCGCATTGACCGCCGACGTCATCGCCTGGACGTCACAGATGCCGGGAATGTCCCAGGCCACGACCATCAGGCGGGGTAGCTGCCTGTCGATGGCCTTGGCCTGGTAGGCGGTCCAAAGATGTTGACTCTGTTGATAGCTCGGAGCTAGGTCGCTTCGCCGCGCGGCACGGGCCGCTTCGTGGGCCGAAGGTGCTGCCATCCACATGGTCAGCGGGCCGTGCGGCGGCTGCCATTCGTAGATGTTTCCCAGTGCGACCATTTCTTGATCCTCACTCTGTGAAATGTCGAAATTTGTTGTGCGGCAAAGAGGTACCGGAAGAGCCATTCGAGAATGGCTCTTCTGGGCAGCATGAATTCAAATTCGACCGGAGATCTTTGCGACGGATTTGCGGATGTTGGACTGAACTTACGGTGCCGCTTCGTACCCCCCCTTGTCGCTGTTGTTGGACAGTAGTCGACTACGGCGCCGATCTTGCGGTTTTTCGAAAAATTTTCGGGTGCGGTTTCAGCCGGACCGGCCAAACCGCTACCGCCTCACGGCAACAGGGGTAGATCCCACAGCCTCATCCCGGGATCCAGCAGCCAGAAACGCTCCATGGTCAGGCGCATGAGCCGCAGCGCGCTGATGACCATGAAGGCCGCCAGCGGCAGCTCGACCAGCACGGCGGTGGCCACCGACAACCAGACATCCTTGGGCCCGGCGGTCATGAGGTCGAACCACGCGTCGCAGGTCAAGAGCACCCCGGTGGTGAACGCGGCCGGAACCAGCACCTGACGGCGCAGGTAACCGAGAACTGCCGTCGCCACCATGAACACCATCAACAGCACGTCGAAGCCCACCCAGGTGAGAGGCCAGTTGTGCGCGACGTAGTCCTCCGGCAGCGTCGTGGAGAGATATCCCAGCCAGGGGATCATTACCGCCGAGCCGCCGATCATCAGGCTCAATCGGATGCGTCGCACGCGGGCCAAAAACACCGGGTCGATGACGTCGCTCACGGGTTGTTCCAGCCGGGTGATCAGGTCGCGCCGCTCACCGGGCGTGAGCGCCGCGATCTGCTCGTCGGTCAGGGTCATCAGCGACCGGCGGCCACCGGAGGCCGGCGGTCCGCCGCGGTCTTGGGCACGGCCCGGGTATCGCTGGTGCCGAATTCCTTGACCCAGCAAGCGAATTCGAGGGTGATACCGTCAGGGTCCTGGAAGTAGAACGACCGCACGTACACCCCGGGATGCACCGTCGCGGACACTTGCATGGGGCTCTCGTCATGGTTGAGCACCGGGCCGACGCGCACCCCCTTGTCCTTGAGCCGCTGACGGTAGCCGTCGAACTTTTCGGCCGGCACGTGGAAGGCCAGGTGGTTCATGGAGCTCACCGCGCTGGTGATGTCGCCGATGCCGGGGATGGCGCCGGGCGACGAGACGCCCGGTACGCGGTCGGGGGCCTCGGCGAACCAGAAGAAGGCGACGCAGTCGCCGTTGCCGGCGTCGAAGAAGAAGTGCTGCCCCGCACCCCCGGGCAGGTCGAGCGACTTGACCAACGGCATGCCGAGGACTCCTGTGTAGAAGTCCACGGTGCGCGCCATGTCCGAGCAGACCAGCGCCACGTGGTTGATCCCGCCGAGTTCGAATTCCGTGTTGGTGTTGTGCGGCTTGATCATCGCGCGGCTCCCCTCGGTGCCCGGCTGGCCTGGCCAAGATCTGATTCTGAATCTAACATCAGCTGCAGTTTTCTTTCGAGATGTCCATCGCCAGCAGGGGCGCCGAAATGACTCTTCACACCGGTGCCGCCGGAGTTGTCCGCGAGTTCGTCGGGCTGCCGTCGCGCACCGCCGGGCGTGCCGGTGCGGGTGGGCATCCGTGCCAGGGGCTGTACCACCGCGGGGTGGGTCGCAAGCCCAAGGTGGCGATGATCGCCACGCATTACCAGATCGACTTCTCCGAGCACTACCTCGCCGACTACATGGCCACCCGCGGCGTCGGCTTTCTCGGCTGGAACACCAGGTTCCGTGGCTTCGAAAGCAGCTTTTTGCTCGACCACGCGCTGGTCGACATCGGCGTCGGGGTGCGCTGGCTCCGCGAAGTGCAGGGAGTTGAAACGGTTGTACTGCTTGGCAATTCGGGTGGCGGATCGCTGATGGCCGCGTACCAGTCGCAGGCCGTGGAGCCGAACGTGACCCCGCTGGACGGCATGCGGCCCGCGGCGGGGGTGACCGAGTTGCCCGTCGCGGACGGTTATGTGGCGGCCGCCGCCCATCCGGGGCGACCCGACGTGCTGACGGCGTGGATGGATGCCGCCGTCGTCGACGAGAACGACCCCGTCGCCACCGACGCCGACCTGGACCTGTTCAACGAGCGCAATGGCCCGCCGTACGGGCCGGAGTTCCTCACCCGGTACCGCCGCGCGCAGACCGCGCGCAATCACGCCATCACCGACTGGGCCGAGAAGGAACTCAAACGCGTTCGCGCGGCGGGGTTTTCCGACCGTCCGTTCAGCGTCGCGCGCACCTGGGCCGATCCCCGCATGGTCGACGCCAGTATCGAGCCGACCAAGCGCCAACCGAACATGTGTTATGCGGGCCTCCCGGCCAAGGCGAACCGATCCGCGCACGGCATCGCCGCGGCCTGCACCCTGCGCAGCTGGCTGGGCATGTGGAGCCTGCGGACCGCGCAGACTCGGGCCGAACCGCACCTGGCCCGGATCACCTGCCCCGCCCTGGTGATCAACGCCGAGGCCGATACCGGCGTGTTCCCGTCCGACGCCCAACGGATTTTCGCCGCGCTCGCCAGCACCGACAAGACGCTGGCGTCGGTCGACACCGACCACTACTTCACCACCCCGGGCGCGCGCGGCGAGCAAGCCGACCTGATCACCAAGTGGATCACCAAACGGTTCCGCTGAGGGTTCCCGCCAGTAACCCCTGTGGTCAACCAACCGACCGGTTGTTAGTTTGGAAGCTGCTTTTCCGAGACGGAACCCCAGAGCATGGGAAGGCGACCAATGCCGATCGCTATCACTCCTGAGCATCAAGACCTGGCCGATTCGGTGCGGTCACTGGTGGCGCGCATCGCGCCGTCCGAAGTCTTGCACGCGGCAATGGAAGCGCCGATCGACAATCCCCCGCCGTACTGGCAGGCGGCGGCCGAACAGGGACTGCAGGGTCTGCACCTCGCCGAATCGGTGGGGGGACAGGGTTTCGGCATCCTCGAGTTGGCCATCGTGCTGGCCGAGTTCGGCTACGGCGCCGTGCCCGGACCCTTCGTGCCGTCGGCGATCGCCAGCGCGCTGATTTCCGCCAGCGACCCGCAGGCCAAGGTGCTCTCCGAGCTGGCGTCCGGCGCCGCCATCGCCGCCTACGCGATGGACTGTTGCGGGCTGACCGCCACCCGGCAGGGCGACACGCTGGTGCTGCGCGGCGAGGTCCGGGCCGTTCCCGCGGCGGCGCAAGCCTCCGTGCTGGTGCTCCCGGTCGCGATCGACAGCGGCGAGGAATGGGTGGTGCTGCGCGCCGAGGAGCTCGAGATCGAGCCCGTGAAGAGCATCGACCCGCTGCGCCCCATCGCCCATGTGCGGGCCAACGCCGTCGAGGTCGGCGCCGACGCCGCGTTGGGCAACCTGAGCATGGCGACCGCGCACGCGCTGATGACGACGCTGCTGTCCGCCGAGGCGATCGGGGTGGCGCGCTGGGCGACCGACACGGCATCGCAATACGCCAAGATCCGTGAGCAGTTCGGCAGGCCGATCGGCCAGTTCCAGGCCATCAAGCACAAGTGCGCGGAGATGATCGCCACCACCGAGCGCGCCACCGCGGCGGTGTGGGACGCCGCCCGCGCGATCGACGAGGCGCGCGAAAACGATTGGGACATTACCGGTTCCAATGTCGAGTTCGCGGCCGCCGTGGCGGCGACGCTGGCGCCGGCGGCCGCTCAAGGGTGCGCGCAGGACTGCATCCAGGTGCACGGCGGGATCGGCTTCACCTGGGAGCACGACACGAACGTGTACTACCGCCGGGCGCTGATGCTGGCCGCCTCCTTCGGCCGCGGTTCGGAGTACCCGCAGAAAGTGGTGCACACCGCCACTAGCACCGGCATGCGGGCGGTCGACATCGACCTCGACCCCGCCACCGAGAAGCTGCGGGACGAGATCCGGGCCGAAGTCGCCGCACTCAAGGCAATGGAGCGCGAGCAGCGCAAGGTCGCCATCGCCGAGGGCGGCTGGACGCTGCCGTATCTGCCGAAGCCATGGGGCCGGGCCGCCGGTCCGATCGAGCAGATCATCATCGCCCAGGAGTTCACCGCCGGCCGGGTGAGGCGGCCGCAGATGGGCATCGCGACATGGATCATCCCGTCGATCGTCGCCTTCGGGACCGAAGAGCAAAAACAGCGGTTCCTGCCGCCGACCTTCCGCGGCGAGATGATCTGGTGTCAGCTGTTTTCCGAGCCGGGCGCCGGCTCGGACCTGGCCGGGCTGAGCACGAAGGCGACCCGGACGGACGGCGGCTGGCGCATCACCGGCCAGAAGATCTGGACCACGGCGGCGCAGCTCTCCCAGTGGGGCGCGCTGCTGGCGAGGACGGACCCCAGCGCCCCGAAACACAGTGGCATCACCTACTTTTTGCTGGACATGAGGAGCGAGGGTGTCGAGGTGAAGCCGCTGCGCGAGCTCACCGGGAACGCGATGTTCAACACCGTCTACATCGACGACGTGTTCGTGCCCGACGAATGCGTGCTCGGCGAAGTGAACCGGGGGTGGGAGGTCAGCCGCAACACCCTTACCGCGGAACGGGTTTCGATCGGTAGCAGCGAGGCGAACTTCCTGGCCACTCTCGGCCAGTTCGTCGAGTTCGTCCGGGACGGTCAGTTCGACCCGGTCGCACAGCACCGCGCGGGTCAGCTGATCGCCGAGGGCCACGCCGCCAAGGTGCTGAACCTACGCTCGACGCTGTTGACGCTGGCCGGCGGGGATGCCATGCCGTCGGCGGCCATCTCCAAGCTGCTCTCGATGCGTACCGGCCAGGGATATGCGGAGTTCGCGGTGTCCTCGTTCGGCGCCGACGCCGCCATCGGCGACGCGAGCGAACCGCCCGGCCTGTGGGGTGAATACCTGCTGGCGAGCCGGGCCACGACCATCTACGGCGGCACCTCGGAGGTGCAGCTGAACATCATCGCCGAGCGGCTGCTCGGCCTTCCTCGCGATCCCTAACCGCCACTTGAAGATTTGGCCCTGGAGAGAGGGCCATGCCGACCTGAGGGGTGGTCAGGCCGGCATGGTTTCCCCCCCAATCCCGTGGGCCGTTCAGCCTCTGTGGATCGGCACGTCGAGACTGACCGGTTACCACGGGGAGGTGGTTCACCACCACCAGTTCCACCAGTGCCCGGGGCCGCAGAATCCGCGGTTACCCCAACCTTGGCCACGATGACCCCCGTTCCATCCGTGGCCACCCCATCCATGACCCCCTCCTGGACGGTCGGGAAGGATTCCGGGTCCACCGGGTGCGCCGTGCGGACCGGCGATGGTGAAGCTGGTGTCGAAACCTGGCACCGGGGCCGCCTTCGCGGTGGGGCCGGCGCCGAACAGCAGCGCTCCGGCCACCGCTGAAGCACCGGCTGCGCCCACGGCCGCGCCGCGCAACGATCGCAAAGGGGACCGTCATCGCAGGAGCTCCTTCCAGGACCTGATGCCGACAAACAAAACGTTAGCCAGAATTTTCCAGGCAAACAATCTATGCACACAAGAATTGTCCTGTGAATTATGTAACAGCCATTCTGGAATAATATATGAATGCTCCCAAACGCGAAAATGATGACTCTCGCATATCAGGACATTGACCAGTACTGAACTACCAAAAGACGCAGGTAACGTCCCGTCTACTGACATACTGGCTTGCGCGTATGCGTATCGGCACATCGACTGATCTATAGAATATCGATTTCCGTTGGGGCTGGTCGGTCACCCACACACGACTATGTCGAATAGGCCGTTGATTGGCTAACCCAAGGAATTTGCTATAAGAAGCTGGGTTGGCCCGCGGGTCGGGCGGGCCCGCCCCGTCCGCCGCCCGGCGGCGGGACTTGCGCCGTCGTCGGTGGAAGAATCAGTATTGACACACTCGAGCGCTGATTTACTGATTGGCCACTCATCGGAGGGCGACCGCCGCAGTGAACTTCAACCCCAGCCACATCGGACCCGGCGGCGGAACGTTTCGCCC
The DNA here is from genome assembly GCF_025263485.1 of Mycobacterium sp. SMC-2. Taxonomy (NCBI): domain Bacteria; kingdom Bacillati; phylum Actinomycetota; class Actinomycetes; order Mycobacteriales; family Mycobacteriaceae; genus Mycobacterium; species Mycobacterium sp. SMC-2. Next base: position 1,136,566 of record NZ_CP079863.1, on the reverse strand, counting down.
CGGTCCGTCGGCCGCATCGGCGGGAGACGCCGCGCCGACCGAGCGCCTCACCGGGCTCGGCCAGCAGAGCCGCCAGCGGAGTGCCCAGCCGGCGGCCAACCAGGCGGGGCGGGTTCAGCGGACACGCCGCACCGTCGACCTCCCCGCGGCCACCCACCGGGCGCTGGACATCTGGCAGCGTGAGGCGGCCGACCGCCTGGGAGTCGCCCGGGTGACCGGACAAGAGGTACTCAGCGCGCTCATCGACCAACTTCTGATCGACCCAAAACTCGCGGCGCAGATCACCCGGGCCATCAAAGACCGGCGCTGACCCTCGACGGGTAAGCGGCTAGTCGACCTCCATCTCGCGCAGCTCGCGCTTGAGAATCTTGCCGGTCGGGTTGCGCGGCAGCTCGTCGAGGAAGATCACCTCGCGCGGCACCTTGTAGCGCGCCAGGTGGTCGCGCACGTAGTGCTTGATGGTGTCCTCGTCGACGTCGGAGCCATCCTTCTTCACGACGAAGGCGCGCAGCCGGTGGCCCCATTCCTTGTCCTCGACGCCGATCGCGGTCGCCTCGACGACGTCCGGGTGCCCGCTGATCAGGTCCTCGACCTCGGCCGGGAAGACGTTCTCGCCGCCGGAGACGATCATCTCGTCGTCGCGGCCGCTGACATACAGCAGGCCGTGCTCGTCGAAATATCCGACGTCACCGGACGACATCAGGCCGTCGATGATCTGCTTGTGGCCGCCACCGGTGTAGCCCTGGAACGGGAACGCGTTGCCGACGAAGATCCGGCCGACCTCGCCCCGCGGCCGTTCCTTGCCGTTGTCGTCGAGGATCTTGACCTTCACGCCCTTGACCACCGGCCCGACCGTGGCCGGGTTCTTCTCCAGGTCCTGCGGTCCGGCGATGGTGGCGAACGCGATCTCGGTCGAGCCGTACATGTTGTAGATGACCGGCCCCAGGTCCTTCAGCGCGCGGCTGGCCAGCTCGGCGCCCAATTGCGAGCCGGAGATGAACACGATCTTCAGGCTGGACAGGTCGGGTTTTTTGTCCATCTTCTCGACCGCGTCGAGGATTCGCGACAGCATCACCGGCACCACGACCAGGGCCGTCACCTTGTACTTCTCGATGTCCTCGAGCACCAGCGGCGGCTTGAATTTGCGCCGCAGCACCAGCGTCGAGCCCAGGAACATCGCGATGGTGGCGTGCAGGTAGCCCAGCGCGTGGAACATCGGCGCCGGCAGCGACGTCACCTCGTTGGCCTTGAACGGAACGTGTGACAGGATGCCGCCGACCGGCGCCAGGGTGGGGGGCGTGCTGCGGTTGGCGCCCTTGGGGGTGCCGGTGGTCCCGCTGGTCAGGATGATGATCGACGCGTGCTTGTCCGCCTTCGGGGCGGGCGACTTGCTGCTCTTGGCGATCAGGTCGGCGAGCGTCTCGTCGGTGCTCCCGGACGGCTCGTGCGCGTCGGGGTTGGTGCCCAGGGCCCGCAGCTTGCCCAGCTCCGGCTCGGCCTTGCTGACCGCCTTGGTGTACTCGTCGTCGTAGACGATGACCTTGGCGCCTTCGCGCTCCGACACCTCCTTGATCTGCGGGCCGGAGAACTCGCTATTGAGCAGGATGATGCGGGCGCCGACGCGGGCGGCGCCGTAGTTGGCGATGAGGAACCAGCGGTGGTTTCGCGCCAGGATCGCGACCCCGTCGCCGGCCTTGACGCCCTTGTCCCGCAATCCGTTCGCCACCGCATGGGCGGCCTCGTCGAGCTCGGCGAAGGTGAACTCGCCCTCTTCGTCGATGCACGCGGCGCGGTCGGGATGCCGTCGGGCGTTCAGCGAGGGCAGCATGCCGAACTCGCCCCACTTGTAGATGTCGTTGACCATCGCGGCGTAGTTCAGCGGTGGCTCCAGCCGGAAGGCGCCCGCTTCGAAGATCTTGCGCACGTAATGCAATTCGGCTGAGCCGCGCTCCAGGTACTGCTGAACCTTGGCAACCGCCTGCCCGGGCAGGTCAATCAGATTAGGCATGCATCCCACCCTATGTGACGCCCGTCGCAATACGTGGGGTAAGTACCCACCGACTTACGATGATGAACATGGGTCCGGTGTCGCTGGAGGTGGCCGGGCGTCACGTCACCATCACCCATCCCGACAAGGTGGTGTTCGAAGCCCACGACGGCACGGGGCCGCACACCAAGCTCGACCTGGTCCACTACTACCTGTCTGTGGCCGAGGGGGCGCTGCGCGGCGTGGCCGGCCGGCCGATGATCCTGAAGCGCTTCGTCAAGGGCATTGCCGAGGAAGCGGTGTTCCAGAAGCGCGCGCCGAAGAACCGGCCCGACTGGGTGGACGTCGCCGAGCTGCGCTACGCGCGGGGCACGTCGGCCGCGGAGGCCGTCATCCACGACGCGGCCGGCCTGGCGTGGGCGATCAACCTGGGTTGCGTCGACCTCAACCCGCACCCCGTGCTGGCGGATGACCTCGATCACCCCGACGAGTTGCGGGTCGACCTGGACCCGATGCCCGGGGTGCCCTGGCGGCGGATCGTCGACGTGGCGTTGGTGGCCCGTGAGGTGCTGGAGGACTACGGCCTGGTCGCCTGGCCGAAAACGTCCGGGTCGCGCGGTTTTCACATCTACGCCCGGATCGCCCCGCGCTGGGAGTTCCGGCAGGTGCGACTGGCCGCGCAGACCGTGGCCCGCGAGGTCGAGCGGCGAGTGCCCGACGCGGCGACCAGCCGCTGGTGGAAGGAGGAGCGCGAAGGGGTGTTCGTCGACTTCAATCAGAACGCGAAGGACCGCACGGTCGCTTCGGCGTACTCGGTGCGGGCGACGCCGGACGCCCGGGTGTCCACGCCGCTGCGCTGGGACGAAGTCACCGAGCGCCGCCCCGAGGAGTTCACCATCGACACCGTGCCCGGCCGGTTCGCCGCCATGGGTGATCCGTGGGCGGGGATGGACGACGCGGTCGGTGAGCTCGACCGGCTGCTGGTGCTGGCCGAGGAAATGGGGCCCCCGGAGCGTGCGCCGAAGGGGTCCGGCACGCCCGACGGCCGGCGCCGGTCGGTGATGCCGCTCATCGAGATCGCCCGCACCAAGACCAAGGACGAGGCGCTGGCCGCGCTGGACACCTGGCGCGGCCGCCACCCGGCCGCGTCCGGGCTGCTGCAACCGGCCGACGTGCTGGTCGACGGCATGCGCGGGCCGAGTTCGATCTGGTACCGGATCCGGATCAACCTGCGGCACGTGCCCGTCGACCAGCGACCGGCGCAGGAAGAGCTGATCGCCGACTACAGCCCCTGGGACGGATACGGGGGAAAGCAGAAGCCGTCGAGCTGAGGCCCCGCTATACGCCGGCCCGCGCGACGGCGTTGTTCTTGCGCAGGTAGCAGTGCCAGGTGACGACCAGCAGCGCGAGGAAGAACGCCACGTAGAACCGGAGCGCGGGTTCGATGCTGCCGAACTGCGACTTCGACCAGGCATACGCCAGCGGCACGACGAACCCGCCGAAGGCGCCGATCGACGAGATGACGCCCAGCGCACCCGCGGCCTGGCGGCGCATGTGCACCATGGTGTCCGGGTCGCCGCCAGCGAGTTCGCCCTTGACCACGAAGATCCGCGAGATCATCCGGTAGGTAGAGCCGTTGCCGATGCCAGTGGCGACGAACAAGAACATGAAGCTGGCGAAGAACACCGGCAGGCTCTTGGCGTGGACCGACCACAGCGCCACCGCGGCGCCAGCGGCGAGCAAGACGAAGCTGACGGCGGTGATTCGGGCCCCGCCGATCCGGTCGGCCAGCTTGCCGCCCATGGGCCTGATGACCGAACCGATGCAGGCGCCGAGGAAGGCCCAGGTCAGCGCGATGTCGCCGCGTCCGAACACCGTCTTGAGCAGCGTCGGGAAGGCCGCCGAGTAGCCGATGAACGATCCGAACGTGCCGATGTAGAGCAGCGACATGACCCAGGTGTCGGGGTGCCGCAGCGCCTGCCAAACCGGCGTCACGTCGGCCTTAGCCTCGGACAGGTTGTTCATGAACGCGAATGCGCAGACCGCGGCCACCACGGCCAGCGGCACGTAGAAGAGCCCGGCGCGCGACAGCGCCACCCCGCCCCCGGCGACGACGACGGGCGGGATGATCTTCTGCACCACCGCGACGCCGAGGTTGCCGCCGGCCGCGTTCAGGCCCAGCGCCCAGCCCTTGTCCTTCTCCGGGTAGAAGAAGGAGATGTTGGCCATCGACGAGGCGAAGTTGCCGCCGCCGAAGCCGGCGGTCGCCGCGATCGCCACCAGGACGCCGAACGAGAGGCCGGGGTGGCCGACAGCCCAGGCCAGCAGGACGCTCGGGATCAGCAACAGCGCCGCCGAGATGGTCGTCCAGTTGCGGCCGCCGAACAGCGGGACGGCGAAGGTGTAGGGCAGGCGCAGGAAGGCGCCGACGCCGCTGGGCACGGCGACCAGGCACAGGGCCTGGCTGGCGGTCAGCGACCAGCCCGACGCCGACGGATGCCCGTGAGCACCGGCGGTCATCTGGACCACCACGATGCTCCACAGCATCCACACGCTGAACCCGACGTGCTCGGCGAAGATCGAGTAGATCAGGTTACGGCGGGCGATCGGCTTGCCGGTGGTCTCCCAGAACGCGGGGTCTTCGGGCCGCCAGTCGTCAATCCAGTGCCCGCCCCGCCGGGCCGGGCGCGGGGGCGCCAGGACCGGAGCCGTCGGCTCCATGGAAGTCGTCGTAGTCACGCCCCGACGCTATGGACGGACTGTTACCGGCCTGCGTGGGCGCAGTTACGCCGGAGATACATGGATCTCGCAGCGGCCGTTCGCCGCCTGTCAGATCTTTTTGTCCCCCGAATGCGGGAGAATCGCCGCATGCAGGCGACTGACCAGCCCCTGGGTCTGCGGGAACGCAAGAAGATCAAGACCCGTCACGCACTTCGGCGCGAGGCGTTCCGCCTGTTCGACGCGAACGGCTACGCCGCCACCACCGTCGAACAGATCGCCGACGCCGCCGAGGTGTCGCCCAGCACGTTCTTCCGGTATTTCGGATCCAAGGAGTCGTTGCTGCTCGCCGACGACCTCGACCCGCTGATATTGGCGGCGTTCGAGGCCCAGCCGCCCGAACTGTCGCCGAGTGCGGCCATCCGGCGGGCCTACGCCACCACGATGGCCGGCCTGTCAGCCGAGCAGCTGGAGTTCGAGAACACCCGCCAGCGGCTGATCTTCTCGATACCCGAGCTCAAAGCCGCCCTCTACGACGAGTACTACCGCACGGTGAACGTCATGGCGGAGGCCATCGGTCGCCGAATCGGCCGTCCCGCAGGCGATTTCGAGGTCCGGGTGTTCGTCGGCGCGATGGTCGGCGCCATGATGGCGGCGTTCGACAGCGCGCCGAAGACGGCCGAAACCATCTACCGGGCACTGGACTTCCTGGACGCCGGCATGCCGCTGGGCTGACCGGCGCGCGCGGCGATGCCCTCGCGGGCGCGGAACGCGATAATCTCACGCGATGCGGCAGCGTTGGAATCGACGGGGATTCTTGCAGTTCGCAGGGGCTGCAGCGGCCGCCGCGGTCGCCGGGGCTCCGGCGGCGTGCTCGTCACGCAAACCGGGTTCGGATACCTCGCCCGGCAAATCGGTCACCATCAACCACCTCTTCGGCCAGACCGTCATCAAGGGACCGCCCAAGCGCGTCGTCAGCGCCGGCTACACCGAGCAGGACGACCTCCTCGCGGTCGGGGTGGTGCCGATCGCCGTCACCGACTGGTTCGGTGACCAGCCGTTCGCGGTGTGGCCGTGGGCCCAGCCCAAGCTCGGCGGGGCCCGGCCGGTGGTGCTGAACCTCGACAACGGCATTCCGGTCGACCAGATCGCGGGCCTCAAGCCGGATCTCATCGTGGCCATCAACGCCGGGGTCGACGCCGATACCTATCAGAAGCTCTCCGCGATCGCCCCGACCGTGCCGCAGTCGGACGGTGACGCATTCTTCGAGCCGTGGAAGGAGCAGGCGAGGACCATCGGCCAGGCGGTGTTCCAGGCCGACCAGATGCAGTCGCTGATCGACGCCGTCGACCAGAAGTTCACCGCGGTAGCCAAGGAGCACCCGGCGTGGACGGGCAAGAAGGCGTTGCTGATGCAGGGCACGCTGTGGCAGGGCACCGTCGTCGCGACCATGGCCGGCTGGCGCACGGACTTCCTGAACCAGATGGGGCTGGTAATCGCCGACAGCATCAAGCCTTTCGGCACCGATCACCGCGCCGTCATCCCCCGCGATCACGTCAAAGCGGTGCTCGATTCCGCCGACGTGGTCATCTGGACGACCGAGAGCCCCGATGACCAGAAGGCGTTGCTCGCCGACCCCGACGTGGCGGCATCACAGGCCACCGCGCAGAACCGGCACATCTTCACCACCAAGGATCAGGCCGGCGCGATCGCCTTTGCGTCGCCGCTGAGCTACCCCCTGGTGGCCGATCAACTGCCCCCGCAACTCGCCAAGATCCTCGGTTAGATCCCGGCCGCCCCAGGCTGTTTGAGCGTTTGCTAAGGCAGCTCTGGCAGTGTTCGAAAATCCGTCGCTCGCCCCTCGCCCGGCGCGCGCTGGGGAGGTTACCGTCGAGTAATGAGCGTGACGGACCTTACGGACAACGTGTCCAGGGACCTGCCGCCGGAACTGGTCGGCAACACGGTTCTGGACTACGGCGACAGCGCGCTGATGCTGCAATGCGGCAGCACCGCCGAGGTGTTGGCCTGGGCGGCGCAGTTGCGCGACGCGGCATTGCCGGGCGTCCTCGACATCGTCCCGGCCGCCCGCACGGTTCTGGTCAAGCTCGCCGGCCCCCGCTTCCAAGGGGTGATCCGTCAGCGGCTGCGCAAGATGCGGGTGACCGTCGACGACCTCGCGGCGCCGGATTGCCGCGCCGATGTGGTCATCGACGTCGTCTACGACGGGCCCGACCTCGCCGAGGTCGCCGGCCACACCGGGCTGACCATCGCGCAGGTGATCGACGCCCACACCGGCTGCCTGTGGCGGGTCGGATTCAGCGGGTTCGCCCCGGGATTTGCGTATCTGGTCGACGGCGACGCCCGCCTGCGGGTGCCCCGCCGCGCGGAGCCACGCACCTCGGTGCCCGCCGGCTCGGTCGGCCTGGCCGGCGAGTTCAGCGCGGTCTACCCCCGCCAATCGCCCGGCGGCTGGCAACTGATCGGCCGCACCGACGCGGTCCTGTGGGACCTCCGACGGCCCCAGCCGGCGCTGCTGACGCAGGGCATGTGGGTTCAGTTCCGGGCCGTCTGAGCAAGGAGATCACCGTGCCAAACCTGGAGATTCTTCGCACCGGACCGCTGGCCGTCGTGCAGGACCTGGGCCGGCCGGGGCTGGCCCACCTCGGCGTGAGCCGGTCGGGGGCCGCCGACCGCCGAGCGCACCAACTGGCGAACCGGCTGGTGGCCAACCCCGATGACCGCGCCACCGTCGAAGTCATGTTCGGCGGTTTCGCGGCACGGGTCCGAGGCGGCGACATCGACGTCGCGGTGACGGGAGCCGACACCGACCCGGCCGTCAACGGAAAGAAGTTCGGCAGCAACAGCATTCAGCATGTTCGCGACGGCGAGGTGATCTCCTTGGGGACGCCGCGCGCCGGGTTGCGGACATACCTGGCGGTGCGGGGCGGGATCGACGTGGAACCGGTGCTGGGCTCGCGCAGCTACGACGTGATGTCGGCGATCGGCCCGGCACCGCTGCGGGCGGGAGGTCAGCTCCCCGTCGGCGAGCACACCCCCGACTACCCCGAACTGGACCAGGCCCCGGTAGCCGCCATCACGGGCGACGTGGTCGAGTTGGCGGTGGTGCCCGGCCCCCGCGATGACTGGTTCGTCGATCCCGATGTCCTGGTGCAAAACCACTGGGTGGCATCCGACCGCAGCGACCGCGTGGGAATGCGGTTGGCCGGCCGCCCACTGCAGCACCGGTACCTGGACCGGCAGCTACCCAGTGAGGGAACCACCCGCGGCGCAATTCAGGTGCCGCCCAATGGGTTACCGGTGATCCTGGGGCCCGACCACCCGGTGACCGGCGGTTACCCCGTGGTGGGCGTGGTGATCGACGAGGACATCGACAAGATCGCCCAGGTGCGCCCGGGGCAGTCTGTGCGCCTGCGCTGGTCACGCCCGAGGGTTTTGGCGGGCGCCCATCCGCAGTCGGGTGCGGCCGGCTGGCCGTTTTCCTGACCGAAACGTATTCCAGCTCACAATAAACGCCGCGCCGGGCTCGAATCTCTTGAAATAGGCGGCCATTTCGCCATTTGCGGCCCTACAGGGACTTACCAGACAACTGGTAATCAACTTACAGGCGATTCGGGCCGGTTCGAGTTGACCCGTTCCCGTCCCGAATGTGAGCATCGAAATACACCGCGGGGCATCCCTCTTCATTCGCCGATGCCCGCATCTGTTCCCGCTGCCGGTGAGCGGAGCCTGACAATAGGGAGTCGCATGCCGCCGGCTCCCTCGCATAAACCGAAGCGGCACAGTCGGATTCATCGGTGACGAAAGGTGACGATCGGATGGGCCGCAATCACCGCATCGCGGACTGGAATCCAGAAGACACGGCGGCCTGGGAGGCCGGCAACTCCAAGATTGCCCGCCGCAACCTGTTGTGCACCGTCGCGGGCGACCACGTCGCCTTCTCGGTGTGGACGCTGTGGCCCGTCATGGCGTTGTTCATGCCGGGGCACGTCTACGGCTTCACCGCAGGCGACAAGCTGCTGCTGGGCGCCGTCGCCACCCTGGTCGGCGGCCTGGCCCGGATTCCCTACACCCTGGGCATCGCCGCTTTCGGCGGCCGCAACTGGACCGCCTTCTCGGCGTTCGTGCTGCTGATCCCGGCGGCCGGCACGATCGTACTGCTGGCCAATCCCGGCCTGCCGCTGTGGCCCTTTGTGGTGTGCGCCGCGCTGACCGGGCTGGCCGGCGGCAATTACGCGGCCTCGCTCGCCAACGTCAACGCCTTCTACCCCCAGCGGCTCAAGGGCTCGGCGCTGGCGATCAACGCCGGCGTCGGCAACCTCGGGGTGGCGGTGATCCAGTTGGTCGGGCTGCTGGTGCTCGCCACGGCCGGGCACGAGGCGCCGTACTGGGTGTGCGCGGTGTACCTGGTGGTGCTGGCGATGGTGGGTGTCGCGGCCGTGCTGTTCATGGACAACGTCGGCCACGGCACCGAACTGAAGACGATGCGCTCGATCCTCTTCGAGCGCGACACCTATGTGATCTCGCTGCTCTACGTCTGCACCTTCGGCTCCTGGATCGGGTTCGCCTTCGCCTTCGGTCAGGTGCTGCAGGTCAACTTCCTGGCCAACGGTGAAAGCGCCAAGCATGCGGCCCTGCACGCCGCGCAGGTGGCCTTCGTCGGACCGCTGCTGGGCTCGCTGGCACGGATCTACGGTGGCCGGCTGGCAGACCGCAAGGGCGGCAGCCGGGTCACGTTCGGCGTGCTCGCCGGCATGGCCCTGGGCGCCGGATTGCTAGCCACCATCAGCGCCTTCGACGGTCGCGACGCCGGGGCGCGCTCAACCAGCATGGTCGGCTACGTAGCCGGCTTCCTGGTGTTGTTCATCCTGTCCGGGATGGGCAACGGTTCGGTGTTCAAACTGATCCCCTCGGTCTACGAGGCGCGCAGCCGCGGCCTGAAGACGAGCGAGGAGGAACGTCGCCACTGGGCGCGCGCCAAGTCGGGATCGTTGATCGGCATCTGCTCCGCGGTCGGCGCGCTCGGCGGCGTGGGCATCAACCTCGCCCTGCGCCAGTCCTACCTCGCCACCGGGACGGAGACGTCGGCATACTGGGCGTTCCTGGCTTCCTACGTCGTGGCCGCCATCATCACGTGGATGGCGTACGTGCGCCGCCCGGTCCTGCCCGCCGGGGCGGCGGACAGTGAGACGGCAGACGCGCTGGCCCGCGTGTGAGCGCGGCCTCACTGCGGGCAATGCGCAAGCAATTGCCAGGTAACGCAACGGAAATCTGATAGGCATACACAGGTGATATGGGCCAGCCCGACACCCTGCCGCTGACGGGTTACCGCATCGCGGTGACGTCGGCCCGGCGCTCCGAGGAGCTGTGCGCGCTGCTCAGCCGCCAGGGCGCCGAGGTGTGCAGCGCGCCGGCGATCAACATGATCGCCCTGCCCGACGACGACGAACTGCACCGTAACACTGAGGCATTGATCGCCGAGCCGCCGGACATACTGGTCGCACACACCGGCATCGGCTTTCGCGGGTGGCTGGCCGCGGCCGAGGGGTGGGGGCTGGTCAACCCGCTCATCGCGGCGCTGTCGTCCTCCCGGGTCGTGTCGCGCGGGCCGAAGGCGACCGGCGCGTTGCGCGCCGCCGGCCTGCACGAGGAGTGGTCACCGGATTCCGAGTCCTCGCAGGAAGTCCTGGAATACCTGCAGAAGTCGGGGGTGGCCGGGCTGCGGGTGGCGGTCCAGCTGCACGGCGCCGCCGACGCTTGGGATCCCTTCCCGGAGTTTCTCGGGGGGCTGCGGTTGGCGGGGGCCGAGGTGGTGCCCGTGCGGGTGTACCGGTGGAAGCCAACGCCGTTGGGCGGCACGTTCGATCAGCTCGTGATGGGCATCGCGGGGCGGCAGTTCGACGCGGTCACCTTCACGTCGGCCCCCGCGGCCGCGGCGGTGCTGGAGCGCGCCCGCGAGCTGGACGTCGAAGAGCAACTGCTGGCAGCCCTGCGCAGTGACGTGCACGCGATGTGCGTCGGCCCGGTGACCTCCAAGCCGTTGATCCGGAAAAACGTGCCGACGTCGTCGCCCGAACGAATGCGGTTGGGCGCCTTGGCCCGTCACGTCGCCGAGGAGCTACCGGTACTGGGTTCGTGCACGGTGCGGGCGGCCGGTCACACGGTCGACATTCGCGGCACCTGCGTGCTGGTAGACGGCGCGATCAAGGTGCTGTCGCCGTCCGGCATGGGGATACTGCGCGCGCTGGCGAAACGTCCGGGTGACGTGGTCGCCCGCGGTGACCTGTTACGCGCACTGCCGGGCAACAGCAACGACCCGCACGCCGTCGACACCGCCGTGCTGCGGCTGCGAACGGCTCTGGGTGACAAGAACATCGTCGCGACGGTGGTCAAACGTGGTTACCGGCTCGCGACCGAACAGCGGGCGGACTCCCCATGAGCCTGATCCTGGTAGCGCACGGCACCCGCAGGCCGGAAGGCGTGGCTATGGTCGAAGAGCTTGCCGCGCAGGCGAGTTCGCTGGCCGGCCGCCCGGTGGAAGTCGCGTTCGTCGACGTCTTGGGCCCCACTCCCAGCGAGGTGCTCGCGCGGGCCACCGGCCGCCCAGCCATCGTGCTGCCGGCGTTCCTGTCGCGCGGCTATCACGTCCGCGCCGACCTGCCGGCTCACATCGAGCAAAGCGGGCACCCCAACGTCGTCGTCGCACCGGCCCTGGGCCCGAGTGGCCACATCGCCCGGATCGTCGGCGATCAGTTGGTCAAATGTGGTTGGCGCCCCGGCGATTCGGTGATTCTCGCGGCAGCGGGCACCTCGGATGTCAGGGCGCGCGCCGACCTGCACACCACCGCGACGCTGGTGTCGGCGCTGACCGGGTCGCGGGTGAGCCTCGCGTTCGCCGCGACCGGGGATCCGCCGTTGGCCGAAGCGGTGGACGAGGCGAGGCGCCATGCGCGCGGCAACGCGCGTGTCGTGGTCGCGTCCTACCTGCTCGCCGATGGCCTGTTCCAGGAGCGGCTGCGGGCCTGCGGTGCCGACCTGGTCAGCAAGTCGCTGGGCACCCATCCCGGCCTGGCACGTCTGATCGCCAGCCGATTCCGGCGCGCCATGCCGCCGGTCCTCGCCCCCACCGCCCGCCACGCTTCGCGCCGACCGGGCGCGCAGCGGTTGGCTCACGGCCGCGTCGTGCGGCCGAATTCGGCGGCCTGAGAACGGCCTGACGACACCGGCCGAACAGGCGCGCCGACGACAGGCCACGCTTGATCTTTGATCTGATACCGACGATCCTGACACCATGCCCCGTCGCGAAGAGCCGTCGCATGGGCTCCTTGATCCGGTCGCCAAGATGCTGCGGTTGCCGTTCGGCACACCGGAATTCATCGACCGGATCGTCACGGGCGGGGTCAACCAGGTGGGCCGTCAGACGCTGCGCATGCTGATCACCACGTGGGACGCCGCCGGCGGCGGACCCTTCGCAGCGAGCGCGATAGCTTCCACGGGGATGGCCAAGACGGCCGAAACCGTGCAAAGCATGTTCATCGGCCCGGTCTTCGGACCCCTGCTGAAGATCCTGGGGGCGGACAAGGCCGCCATGCGGGCGTCGCTGTGCGCCTCACAGCTGGTGGGCCTGGGCATCATGCGCTACGGCATCCGTTCGGAGCCGCTGCATTCGATGCCGGTCGACGCCATCGTCGACGCCATCGGCCCGACGATGCAGCGCTACCTCGTCGGCGATATCACGCGCTAGGCGGTGATCCGACCGACCTGGACGAACCCGTCCGCGGTGACGCGTGCCGCATACACCGGCACCGAGAAGGTCGGATCGTCCAGGCAGGCACCGTCTTCTAGCGAGAAGGCCTGCTTGAGGATCGGCGATTGAACCGTTACCCGGCCCCCGCGGTCTCCCACGATCCCGCGCGAGAGCACCGCCGCTCCGGAGATCGGGTCGACGTTGCCCACCGCGTACACCGAGCCGTCGTCCAGCCGGAACAACGCCGCCTGAGAGCCGTCGTCGAGCAGAACCCCGACCCCGCGACCCGGGATCAGACGGTCGTACTCGCAGGCCGTCGTCCACACCGCAATGTCGTTGAGAAGTGTCATGATTTTTCTCCCGCTCCCGCACGGATCTTCGGCATTCCAATGGACACAGGGATTTTGCGCCCGGCATGCTCGGTGAATTCCACCGTCGAATCGACGGCACCCGGGGCGTTGACGAACGAGACGAACCGGGACAGCTTGTCCGGGTCGTCGAGCACGCCCTTCCATTCACACTTGTAGTTCTGCACGTGCCGCTCCATTGCGGCCTCGAATTCTTCGGCCAGGCCCAGCGAGTCTTCGCACACGACCTCCCGCATGTGATCGAGACCGCCGTCGAGCGAATCGACCCAGGGGGCCGTGCGCTGCAGCCGGTCGGCGGTCCGGATGTAGTACATGACGAACCGGTCGACGTAGCGGACCAGCGTCTGGGTGTCCAGGTCGCTGGCCAACAGCTGGGCGTGCTTGGGCGTCATGCCGCCGTTGCCGCCGACGTAGAGGTTCCAGCCCTTTTCGGTGGCGATGACGCCGACGTCCTTGGAGCGTGCCTCGGCGCATTCCCGCGCACAACCCGAGACGCCCATCTTGATCTTGTGCGGTGCCCGCAGGCCCCGATACCGCAGCTCCAGGTCGATGGCCAGCTGTACCGAATCCTGCTGGCCGTAACGGCACCAGTCGGTGCCGACGCAGCTCTTCACCGTGCGCAGCGCCTTGCCGTAGGCGTGGCCGGACTCCATGCCGCCCTCGACCAGCCGCCGCCAGATCTGGGGCAGCTGGTCCACCCGCGCACCGAACATGTCGATCCGCTGGCCGCCGGTGATCTTGGTGTAGAGGCCGAAGTCCTGCGCGATCTGGCCGATCAGGATCAGGTGCTCGGGCTTGATGTCGCCGCCGGGCACCCGCGGCACCACCGAGTAGCTGCCGTTCTTCTGGATGTTGGCCAAAAAGTGGTCGTTGGAGTCCTGCAGCGAGGCCTGCTCACCCTCGAGGATGTGGTCCGAGCCGGTGGAGGCCAGGATGGACGCGACCACGGGTTTGCAGATGTCGCAACCCTTTCCGCGGCCGAACCGCTCCAGCAGGCCGGAGAAGGTGCGGATCTCGGTGGCCGAGATGATCTCGAAGAGCTCGGCCCGCGACTGGCTGAAATGCTCGCACAGCGCCTTGGACTGCTCCACGCCCTCGGCTTCCAGCAGCTGCTTGAGCAGGGGCACACAGGAACCACACGACGTGCCGGCCGCGGTGCACGACTTGAGCGACGGCACGTCGGCGCAGCCGTCGGCGATCGCGCACTTCAGGTCGCCCTTGGTGACGTTGTTGCACGAGCAGATCTGCGCCGAATCCGGCAGCGCGCCGATCCCCAACGCCGGGGCGTCGCCGGAAACCGGGGCTATCAGCGCGAGCGGATCCCCCGGCAGCTCGCCGCCGACCATCGGCCGCAGCACCCCGTAGGACGAGGCGTCGCCCACCAGGACGCCGCCCAGCAGGGTCTTCGCGTCGTCGGAGAGCACCAGCTTGGCGTAGGTCTGCTTGACCGCGTCGTTGATGGCGACCACGAGGCAGTTCTCGGTCACGCCCATCGCGTCGCCGAAGCTGGCGACGTCGACGCCGAGCAGCTTCAGCTTGGTCGACAGGTCCGCCTCGCCGAACTCCGCGGCGCCGTCCAGCAGGCGGTCGGCCACCACCTCAGCGGAGGTGTAACCGGGCCCCACCAGGCCATAGCACCGGCCCTGGATAGCGGCGACCTCGCCGACCGCGTAAATGTCGGGATCACTTGTGCGGCATGCCAAGTCGGTGAGCACGCCGCCGCGCTTGGCGAGGGTCAGCCCCGCGGCCCCGGCCAGCTCGTCGCGCGGTCGGATACCGGCCGCGAAAATGACCAGCCCGGCGTCGATGACCTCACCGTCGGTCAGCCGCACCCGCACCGACGACACCCCATCGGGGTGATCGATCGACTCGATCGACTCGGTACCGGTGCCCACGTGCACCGCGATGCCCAGGTCGCCGACCATCTTGGCCAGCAACGCGCCGCCGCCCTCGTCGACCTGCTGGGCCATCAACCGTGGCATCATCTCGACGACGTGTGTCTGCAACCCGAACTGCCGCAGCGCATTAGCGGCTTCCAGCCCCAGCAGGCCGCCACCGATGACCACGCCCGCCGGGGCGCGACCGGCTTCCACCGTGCGCCGGGCGTCGGCCCGGATGGCGTCGAGATCGTCGAGCGTGCGGTAAACGTGGCACGCCGCCAGGTCGTGGCCGGGCACCGGCGGGACGAACGCGTAGGACCCGGTGGCCAACACCAACGCGTCGTAGCCGTGCCGCTGTCCGTCGGCCGTAACAACCGACTTTGCTTCCCGGTCGATCTCGGTGACGCGGGTGTTCAACACCAACCGGACATGGTCGTCACCCGCGTAGTCGTTGCCCGGCAGCGCCAGCAGCTTGCGATCCCAGCTTTCGGTGTACGAGGTCAGCCCGACGCGGTCGTAAGCCGCGTCGGCCTCCTCGGCGAAAACCGTAATGCGCCACAATCCTTCGGTGTCACGCGCCCGGAGCGCCTCGACCAACCGGTGCCCCACCATGCCATGACCGACTACGACGATGTGACGGCCCGCACAGTGCGCGTGCGAAATCCCGTCTGCAGCCATGGCTTTGAGGCTAGCGGCCAGAAATTACCGCGATTTCGCCCAATGTGACGGTCCTATGACGAGGATCTCACAACTCACAGGGAGCCCTGTGATTATTCGTTCGCCCAAGGCGAACGCCTAGGTGGAACTTAAGCGTGGTCGACTCATGTTTTTCCTTATAGCCGGCCGGAAGGGCGCCGGACACAGCAAATCCACAACAAAGCTCAAGGAAGTGCAAGGAGATCCCCATGAGTAACCTCGCATTGTGGTCGCGACCGGCCTGGGACACCGACCGGTGGTTGCGCGACTTCTTCGGCCCCGCCGCCGTTTCTGACTGGTACAAGCCCTCGACCAGCGGTTTCCACCCCGCTGCGGAGATCGTGAAGGACGGCGAGGACGCGGTCGTACGTGTCGAACTGCCCGGCCTGGACGTCGAGAAGGACGTCAATGTCGAGGTCGACCGCGGCCGCCTCGTGATCCGCGGCGAACGTCGCGACGAGCACGTCGAGGAGAAAGACGGGCGCAGCCTGCGCGAGATCCGTTACGGAGCCTTCCACCGGTCGTTCCAGCTGCCGGCGCACGTCACCGGGGAGGCCATCACGGCCTCGTACGACGCCGGGGTACTGACGGTGCGGGTGGCCGGCGCATACGCCGGAAACCAGGCGAAGCGCATCGAGATCACCAAGTAATAGGTAGAGCACGGTCCGGCGGGGTCAGGCGACCCCGCCGGATTCCTCTGCCGCACAAAGGCTTTCCCCCGGATTAGCCCCAGCGGGCCAGCAGCTCCGCGGCCCGGGTCGCCAGCGCGGCCTGGAAGAAGGGGCCGAAGCTGATCCGCGCGACGCCCAGCGCCCCGAACGACGCCGGATCGTCCCGGTCGGGCAGCGCGATCGCATTGACCGGTAACGGCAGCTCTGCGGTCAAGCGCCGCAATGTCTCCGGATTGTGGCGGCCGACCGGGTATAGCACGTCGGCGCCCGCGGTCGCCGCCTCGGTCAGCCGCGCCACGGCCCTGTCGACCCGATCGGCCGCGTCACCGTCCTGGCGCAGGAACAGGTCGGTGCGGGCGTTGACCACGACATGCACTCCGGCCGCGTCGGCGGCCGACCGCAGCGCCCCGACCAGTTCGGCGTGTTCGCCGGCCGAACGCAACCGCTTGCCCTCGGAGTGCACGGTGTCCTCGATGTTCAATCCGACGGCGCCGACGCTCAACAGCCCGTCGATCAGGCGCTCTGCCGCCAGCCCGTAGCCGGATTCGACGTCCACCGACACCGGGATGTCGACCGCGGCGGTGATCTGGGAGACCCGGGCGAGCACGTCGTCGAACGACATGCCCTCGTTGTCGGGCTTGCCGATGGAGTCTGCAAGCGGATGGCTGCCCACGGTCAACGCGGCGAATCCGGCGTCGGTGGCCAGGCGCGCCGACCAGGCGTCCCACACGGTCGGCAGGACGACGGGGTCGCCCGGGCGGTGCAGGGCGAGCAGCGCTTTGGCACGTTCGGCGGCGGTCTGGCCTGTCATGGGCGGGTTTGCTCCGTGGTGGTAAAGGAAGTGAGTCGCCTGACGTGAGGCGGTGCCGTGGATAGTATCGGGGACGTACTGTGATCCGTAACACCGTCCGCCCGAGGAGATCTCCGTTGACGCCCCCTGCCGGCACTACTGAACTCGCCGAACTTCACCACCTCATCGGCGGCCTGCGGCGGTGCGTGAGTTCACTGAAGAGTCGCTACGGCGACAGCCCGGCGATGCGGCGCATCGTCATCGACGCCGACCGCATCCTGTCCGACGTCGAACTGCTCGACACCGACGTGTCCGAGTTGGACCTGACGCGCGCCACCGTGCAGCAGTCCGGCGAGAAAATCGTCATTCCCGACACCCAATACGACAGCGAATTCTGGCGCGATGTCGACGACGAGGGTGTCGGCGGTCACAGCAGGTCCTGACAACCCAAGCCCCCTCGAAATAGGGGGGGTGCTCTCTGTGTACCCTTCGACCAACAGCCCGTTCGAAGAGGAACACTAGATGAGCGCACCCACGGCGAACCGTCCTGCGTCAGGTGTCTTTTCACCCACGCGCGCCCGCATCCCGCAGCGCAGCCTGCGCACCGACCGGTGGTGGATGTCGCCGCTGCGGATCGACCTGGGCTTCGCCGCGTTCCTCATCTACGGGTTGGCGCGGGCGTTCCAGCAGGATTACTTCTTCGTCCCGAAGTACCACTACCTGACGCCGTTCTACTCGCCCTGCGTGGCCAAGGCGTGCGGTGAGGCCGGCGACTTCTGGCCGCAGATCCTGCCGGACGTGTGGTGGCTGCCGTACGCGGCGCTGACGCTGCCGTTCCTGCTGCTGTTCCGGCTAACCTGTTATTACTACCGTGGCGCCTACTACCGCACGGTGTGGCAGTCGCCGACGGCTTGCGCGGTGGCCGAGCCCCGGGTGCACTACACCGGCGAGACCAGGTTGCCGCTGATCGTCCAGAACAGCCACCGGTATTTCTTCTACATCGCCGGCATCATCTCGGTGATCAACAGCTACGACGCGATCGTCGGCTTCCACTCCGACTCCGGCCCGCACGGCTTCGGCTTCGGCCTGGGCAACCTGATCATGGTGGGCAACGTCGTCATGCTGTGGGTCTACACGCTGTCCTGCCACTCGTGCCGGCACGTGACCGGCGGGCGGCTCAAGCACTTCTCCAAGCACCCTGTGCGGTACTGGATCTGGACCCAGGTCAGCCATATCAACACCCGGCACAAGCAGTATGCGTGGATCACGCTGGGCACCCTGATGCTCACCGATTTCTACATCGCGCTGGTGGCCGGTGGCGCCATCCCCGATTTGAGATTTGTTGGCTGACAGGCCATTTGAAGATAACCAGAATTTAGCGAGGGTTTTCATGGTTGAGGTCGAGCGGCATGCCTACGACGTAGTCGTCATCGGTGCCGGCGGCGCGGGGCTGCGTGCGGTCATCGAGGCGCGGGAACGCGGCCTCAAGGTCGCGGTGGTGTGCAAGTCCCTGTTCGGCAAGGCCCACACCGTGATGGCCGAGGGCGGTGCCGCGGCGGCGATGGGCAACGTCAACGCGAAGGACGACTGGAAGACCCACTTCGGCGACACCATGCGCGGTGGGAAGTTCCTGAACAACTGGCGGATGGCCGAGCTGCACGCCAAGGAGGCGCCCGACCGGGTCTGGGAGCTGGAGACCTACGGCGCGCTGTTCGATCGCACGAAGGACGGCAAGATCAGCCAGCGCAACTTCGGCGGGCACACCTACCCGCGGCTGGCGCACGTCGGGGACCGCACCGGCCTGGAGTTGATCCGCACGTTGCAGCAGAAGATCGTCTCGCTGCAGCAGGAGGATGACGCCGAACTCGGCGACTACGAGGCGCGGATCAAGGTGTTCGCCGAGTGCACCATCACCGAGCTGCTCAAGGACGGTGACGCGATCGCCGGGGCGTTCGGCTACTGGCGCGAGACGGGCCAGTTCGTTCTGTTCGAGGCGCCGGCGGTGGTGCTCGCCACCGGCGGCATCGGCAAGTCGTTCAAGGTCACCTCGAACTCCTGGGAGTACACCGGCGACGGGCACGCGCTGGCCCTGCGGGCGGGTGCGTCGCTGATCAATATGGAGTTCGTCCAGTTCCACCCGACCGGCATGGTGTGGCCGCCCAGCGTGAAGGGGATCCTGGTCACCGAGGGTGTCCGCGGCGACGGCGGTGTGCTGAAGAACTCCGACGAGAAACGGTTCATGTTCGACTACATCCCGGCGGTGTTCAAGGGTCAGTACGCCGAGACCGAGCAAGAGGCCGACCAGTGGCTCAAGGACAACGACTCGGCCCGGCGCACCCCCGACCTGCTGCCCCGCGATGAGGTCGCGCGCGCGATCAACTCGGAAGTCAAGGCCGGGCGTGGCAGCCCGCACGGCGGCGTGTTCCTCGACATCGCGTCGAGGTTGACGCCCGAGGAGATCACGCGACGCCTGCCGTCGATGTACCACCAGTTCAAGGAGCTAGCCGGGGTCGACATCACCAAGGAGCCAATGGAGGTCGGTCCCACCTGTCACTACGTCATGGGCGGTGTGGAGGTGGACGCCGACACCGGGGCGGCGACGGTCCCGGGCCTGTTCGCCGCGGGCGAGTGCTCCGGCGGCATGCACGGCTCCAACCGGCTGGGCGGCAACTCGCTGTCGGACCTGCTGGTGTTCGGCCGGCGGGCCGGCCTGGGCGCCGCCGACTACGTGCGGGCGCTGAGCAGCCGTCCGACCATCTCGGCGGAGGCCGTCGAGACCGCCGCGAAGAGGGCGCTGTCCCCCTTCGACGGGCCGACCAGCGGCGCCCCGGCGGAGAACCCCTACACGCTGCAGCTCGAGCTGCAGCAGTCGATGAACGACCTGGTGGGCATCATCCGCAAAGCCGACGAGATCTCCGAGGCCCTCGGGCGGCTCGACAAGCTTCGCGAGCGGTTCAAGAACATCCGCGTGGAGGGCGGTCGCGAGTACAACCCGGGCTGGAACCTGGCCATCGATCTGCGCAGCATGCTGCTGGTCAGCGAGTGCGTCGCCAAGGCCGCGCTGGAGCGCACCGAAAGCCGCGGCGGGCACACCCGCGACGACCACCCGTCGATGGATTCGGGGTGGCGCAAGGTGCTGCTCGTCTGCCAGGCCGCCGGTGGCGACGAAGTGATTCCCGACATCAGCATCACCCGCAAGGACCAGGTGCCGATGCGACCCGATCTGCTGGAGCTCTTCGAGATCTCCGAGCTGGAGAAGTACTACACCGACGACGAGCTGGTCCAGCATCCAGGACGGAGAGGCTAATGACCTACAACGCGACCCTGCGTGTGTGGCGCGGTGACGATGCCACCGGCGAGCTGCAGGACTTCACGGTCGAGGTCAACGAGGGCGAGGTGGTCCTCGACATCATCCATCGCCTGCAGCAGACGCAGACGCCCGATCTGGCGGTGCGGTGGAACTGCAAGGCCGGCAAGTGCGGCTCCTGCTCGGCGGAGATCAACGGCTATCCCCGGCTGATGTGCATGCCGCGGATGTCCACGTTCGCCGAGGACGAGGTGGTGACCGTCACGCCGTTGCGGACCTTCCCGGTGATCCGCGACCTGGTCACCGACGTTTCCTTCAACTACGCGAAGGCGCGCGAGATGCCCGCCTTCGCGCCGCCCAAAGACCTACAGCCCGGGCAATACCGGATGGCGCAGGCCGACGTCGAGCGCTCGCAGGAGTTCCGCAAGTGCATCGAGTGCTTCCTGTGTCAGAACGTCTGCCACGTGATCCGCGATCACGAGGAGAACAAGAAGGCATTCTCCGGCCCCCGTCTTTTCATCCGGCTCGCCGAGCTGGAGATGCACCCGCTCGACACCGCGGACCGGCGGGATCTGGCGCAGGACGATGCCGGGCTCGGGTTGTGCAACATCACCAAGTGCTGCACCGAGGTGTGCCCGGAGAACATCAAGATCACCGACAACGCCATCATCCCGATGAAGGAGCGCGTCGCCGGCCGCCGCTACGACCCGCTGGTGTGGCTGGGTAACAAGCTGTTCCGCCGCTAGAGCGTTAGCCCGCCCGGCACGCCGGGTACCCCACATGAACCCTGTCGGGTGGGCACCCGACGGTCGTCTGCCCTCAACTGGTGAAAGGCAGCGTGGGAGATATGCGAGAAACCACTAGCGTCAGCGAAATTCGAACCGCGATCCGCGAGTTGTCCGTCCGCGCCGATCTTGCGCGCAAGGAAGGCCGCGAAGATGACGCCGCCGAGATCGAGCAGCGCATAGCGGGCTTTCGGGCGGAACTCAGCCGCCGCCCGTAGTCCCGTTCAGGCGCCGAGGCGCCGGAACACGCTGCGGTGAAACACGATTGGTGCGACTTCGGCGTCGATGGTCACCTCGTTGACCCGGAGCACCACAATGGTGTGGTCCCCGGCCGGGATGAGCTGCTCAATCGCGCTTTCCAGCCACAGGGCGGTGCCCTTGATGAATACGGCGCCGCTCTCCCTGGACTCCGTCTGAAGGCCGGCGAACCTGTCCCCGGTCTTGGCGGCCAGCGTGCGTGCGGCCTCGTCGTGCGCCTCGCCGAGCACGCTGATGCCGAGCATGGGCAGGTCTTTGAGCTTGGGCCACGTCGTCGAGGTGTTCTGCACGCAGAAGGACACCAGCGGCGGATCCAGGGAGACGGGGACAAAGGTGCTGGCCGCCAGGCCTTCCCGGGTTCCCTGGACTTCGGCGGCGATGGCCACCACCCCGGAGGGGAAGTGGCCGAAGGCCTCACGAAGCGTGGACGGTGTCAGATGCTTGTTCGAGTTCACCGGAATTCATTCGCCCCTTGAGCCGAGAACGGGATTCTCGTCCCCGACCCTACCTGCCCAATGCCCGTGCGCTGAAGCCACATCCGGATGTGCGCGCAACCTGCTCTTCCAGGCGTTGCGGCCGTAGACGGAGAAGATCGGATCCGCGGGGTCGGTCACGCGGCGGGCGCGCGCCCGCAGCTCGGGGGGCAGGGTCAGCACGGGGATCTGCGCGTCCAGCCGCGGGTTGAAGAAATACGGCACAGAGATCCGGTCCGCCGGCTGCCCGGCCAGCGTTACCCGGTGCTCTGTGGCCCGCAGGTAACCGCCCGTGGCCACCTCTAGCAGCTCGCCGATGTTGACGACGAAGGCGCCGTCGGCGGGCGGCACGTCGATCCACTCCTGCGTGCCGGGCGGGCGCACCTGCAGGCCGCGGCTCCCCGGCTCGGCCAGGAGCAGCGTGAGCACGCCGGAGTCTTTGTGCGGGCCCACCCCCTGCGGCGTGGCCGCGCTTCGCGGGTAGCGCACGATCTTGATCAGCGTGGCGGGTGTTTCGGCGAAGGCGGCGTCGAAGACGTCCGGCGGGCTGCCCAGGGAGGCCGCCCAGTGCCGCAGCAGGGTGCGGGCCACCGCGGACAGCGCGGCGTCCCACTCGGCGACGATCCCCGGCAGTTCGGGCAACGCGGCCGGCCACTGGTTGGGCCCCTGCAACCACAGGTAGTCGGGCCTGCCGGGCCCCCCGACCGCGGCACGTTCCGGGCCGATGTCGATCTGCTCCCGCCAGTCCACCTGCCCGCGGGTCAGCTCGCCGCCCAGCCGGGTGTAGCCACGGAAATGCGGACTGCGCACCATGGCGATCGCGTCCTTCTCGGCTTCGGGCAGCGCGAACAGGCTGCGCGCCGCCTGAAGCACCGTGCGGCACAACTCGTCGGGCACGCCGTGGCCGGTCAGGTAGAAGAAACCCACCTCGTGAGCGGCCTCACGCAGGACCCCGCTCAGTTGGGCCGCGGAGCTGCGCAAATCCACCACGGGCAGGGTGGTGATGCATCCCACAGTTTGAGATCCGATCCATCATCGCCGCAGGTCAGAGGGGCCGCCACGGCGCGCCAACCAGTTGGTTGGTTAGACCGTGAAATCTAGCTCACATTGACTTGCGTTGAACTGTCCGAGAGCGATATTTTAACGGAGTTACTGGTGGGTAACTTAGACCTAGTACCCAACCACAAGTGGCATTCTCAACGAGGAGGAACCGTAGTGAGCCACTACAAGAGCAACGTCCGCGACCAGGTGTTCAACCTGTTCGAGGTATTGGGCGTTGAGCAGGCTTTGGGCGCCGGCGACTACAGCGATCTGGACGTCGACACCGCGCGCGAAATGTTGTCCGAAATCAGCCGGCTGGCCGAGGGGCCCATCGCCGAGTCGTTCGTCGAGGGTGACCGCAACCCGCCGGTCTTCGACCCGAAGACGCACTCGGTGACGCTGCCGGAGTCCTTCAAGAAGTCGGTCCGCGCCGTCACCGAGGCCGGTTGGGACAAGGTCGGCATCGACGAGGCCCTCGGCGGCATGCCGATGCCCCGGGCACTGGTATGGGCGCTACACGAGCACCTGCTGGGTGCCAACCCCGCCGTGTGGATGTACGGCGGCGGCGCCGGTTTCGCCAACATCCTGTACCACCTCGGCACCGAGGAGCAGAAGAAGTGGGCCGTGATCTGCGCCGAGCGCGGATGGGGCTCCACCATGGTGCTCACCGAGCCGGACGCCGGTTCCGACGTCGGCGCCGGGCGCACCAAGGCGATCAAGCAGGACGACGGCTCCTGGCACATCGAGGGCGTGAAGCGATTCATTACCTCGGCCGACTCCGGAGACCTGTTCGAGAACATCTTCCACCTGGTGCTGGCCCGCCCCGAGGGCGCCGGTCCGGGCACCAAGGGGCTGTCGCTGTTCTTCGTGCCCAAGTTCCTGTTCGACTTCTCCACCGGCGAGCTGGGCGAGCGCAACGGCGTCTTCGTGACCAACGTCGAGCACAAGATGGGCCTGAAGGTTTCGGCCACCTGTGAGCTGTCCTTCGGGCAGCACGACGTGCCCGCCAAGGGCTGGCTGGTCGGCGAGGTGCACAACGGCATCGCGCAGATGTTCGAGGTCATCGAGCAGGCCCGCATGATGGTCGGCACCAAGGCCATCGCGACGCTGTCGACCGGCTACCTGAACGCGCTCGAATACGCCAAGTCCCGCGTGCAGGGCGCCGACATGACGCAGATGACCGACAAGACCGCGCCGCGGGTGACCATCACGCATCACCCCGACGTGCGCCGGTCGCTGATGACCCAGAAGGCCTACGCCGAGGGTCTGCGCGCGCTGTACCTCTACACCGCGACCTACCAGGACGCGGCGGTCGCCCAGGCGGTGCACGGTGTGGACGCCGAACTGGCCGTCAAGGTCAACGACCTGATGTTGCCGGTGGTCAAGGGTGTCGGTTCCGAGCAGGCCTACGCCAAGCTCACCGAGAGCCTGCAGACGTTCGGTGGGTCCGGCTTCCTGCAGGACTACCCGATCGAGCAGTACATCCGGGACGCCAAGATCGACTCCCTGTACGAGGGCACCACGGCGATCCAGGCGCAGGACTTCTTCTTCCGCAAGATCGTCCGCGACAAGGGTGTGGCCCTGGCCCACGTCTCCGGTGAGATCCAGAAGTTCGTGGACAGCGAGTCCGGCAACGGCCGGCTGAAGTCCGAGCGCGAGCTGCTGGCCAAGGCCCTGGCCGACGTCCAGGCGATGGCGGCCGCGCTGACCGGTTACCTGATGGCGGCGCAGGACGACGTGACGAGCCTCTACAAGGTGGGGCTGGGTTCGGTGCGCTTCCTGATGAGCGTCGGCGACCTGGTCATCGGTTGGTTGCTGCAGCGTCAGGCCGCGGTGGCCGTGGCTGCGCTGGACGCCGGCGCCAGCGGTGAGGAGCGGTCCTTCTACGAGGGCAAGGTCGCCGTGGCCTCGTTCTTCGCGAAGAACTTCCTGCCGCTGCTGGCCAGCACCCGAGAGGTGATCGAGACGCTGGACAACGACATCATGGAGCTCGACGAAGCCGCCTTCTGACCGCAACAGCGAAAACCCCGCTTCCTGATGGGAGCGGGGTTTTTGCTCTTCAGGGGCACGAAAAAGGCCGCCGCTGGATCCCCTCACTCCAGCGGCGGCCCTCTTCGCACGCCGGTCCGCGCTGACCGGCGATCGTTTCAGGGATGCCCCGTATCGCCGTCGGGGTCGGGGGGTCAGACCGCAACACGGGGCCATCCGGGCACTCGGATACCCAGCCGCCCAAATTACTAACCGGTTGTGAGCGATTTCATGAGCCCGCCGACCCGGCGGGCGGTTCAGGCCTCGAGGATCGCGGCCACGCCCTGGCCACCGGCGGCGCAGATGGAGATCAGGGCCCGCAGCGGCTTGCCCGCGCCGCCCTTGTGCTCCGCCCTCTTCTCGGCGAGCTGCTTGGCCGCCTGGGCCAGGATCCGCCCGCCGGTGGCGGCGAACGGGTGGCCGGCGGCCAACGACGAACCGTTGACATTGAGCTTGGACCGGTCGATCGAACCCAGCGCGGCGTCGAGGCCCAGCCGCTCCTTGCAGTAGTCCTCCGACTCCCACGCCTGCAGGTGCGCCAGCACCACCGAGGCGAAGGCCTCGTGGATCTCGTAGAAGTCAAAATCTTGCAGGCTCAGTCCGTTTCTCGCCAACAGCCGCGGCACCGCGTAGGTGGGCGCCATCAGCAGGCCGTCGCGGCCGTTGACGTAGTCGACGGCCGCGGTTTCCGCGTCCACCAGGAAGGCCAGCGGCGTCAGGGAGTGGGCGGCCGCCCACTCCTCGGAGCTCAGCAGCGCGACCGAGGCCCCGTCGGTCAGCGGGGTCGAGTTGCCGGCCGTCATCGTCGCGTCGCCGGACTTCACGCCGAACACCGGCTTGAGCTTCGCCAGCTTCTCCGCCGATGAGTCCGGGCGCAGGTTGTCGTCGCGGTACAGGCCCAGGAACGGGGTGACCAGGTCGTCGAAGAAGCCCCGATCGTAGGCGGCGGCCATGTTGCGGTGGCTGGCGGCGGCCAGCTCGTCCTGGCCGACGCGCTTGATGCCCATCTGCTTGGCCGTGATCGCCTGGT
Source organism: Mycobacterium sp. SMC-2 (assembly GCF_025263485.1). Lineage (NCBI taxonomy): Bacteria > Bacillati > Actinomycetota > Actinomycetes > Mycobacteriales > Mycobacteriaceae > Mycobacterium > Mycobacterium sp. SMC-2. The sequence continues at coordinate 1,110,769 of NZ_CP079863.1, read as the reverse complement.
GCTCACCCATGGACAGCCCGGTGCGCGGCTCGCTGTTGACCGGGATCTCGATGCCCAGGGTCGCGGGCAGCGTGCCCACCAGCCTCAGCCGCTGGAGGTTGGACTTGGACCGGCGCAGCTTGAGCAGGGTCCGGCGCAGGTTGTCGCCCAGGCCGATCGGCGGGTCGGAGGTGGTGTCCACCCCGCCGGCGGCGGCCACGTCGTAGCGCCCGGCGGCGATGCCGTCGGCCGCGGCGATGGCCGCCTGCAGGCCGGTGCCGCACGCCTGCTGCAGGTCGAACGCCGGCGTGTACGACGACAGCTCGGAGCCCAGCACGCATTCGCGCGTGAGGTTGAAGTCCCGGCTGTGCTTCAGCACGGCGCCGCCGATCACCGCGCCCAGCCGCTCGCCGGCCAGCCCGAAGCGGTCCACCAGCCCACCGAGCGCTGCGGTGAACATGTCCTGGTTGGACGCCTCGGCATAGGCGCCGTCGGATCGGGCGAACGGGATGCGGTTGCCGCCGAGCACGGCGACGCGTCGCCGCTGCGAAGTGCGCTGGTTGCTTGCCTCAGAACTTGCAGGGGCCACTGTCTTCTCCGTGTAGGTGCGTCTCTATCGGTTTCGGGATGCCCGTCTGGGGCCATACTACCCACTGTTCTTACTCTGAAGTAAGTTCGTCCTGGATACGGTTGTGCGTAGGCACACCCCGACTTCGAAAGCACATGGAAGGTAACTCCGGTGGCTCCCAAGGTCTCGTCCGATCTGTTCTCTCAGATCGTCAATTCCGGTCCTGGATCGTTTCTCGCCAAGCAGCTCGGTGTCCCGCAACCCGAGACGCTGCGCCGCTACCGGCCCGGCGATCCGCCCCTGGCCGGGTCCCTGCTGATCGGCGGTGAGGGGCGCATCGTCGAGCCGCTGCGCGCCGCGCTGGCCAAGGACTACGACCTGGTGGGCAACAACCTGGGTGGGCGCTGGGCCGACCAGTTCGGCGGGCTGGTCTTCGACGCCACCGGCATCACCACGCCGGAGGGGCTCCGGGGGTTGTACGAGTTCTTCACGCCGCTGCTGCGCAACCTGGGCCATTCGGCGCGCGTCGTGGTGGTCGGCACCACGCCCGATGCCGCCGCCGGCCCGCACGAGCGGATCGCCCAGCGCGCGTTGGAGGGGTTCACCCGCTCGCTGGGCAAGGAGCTGCGCAACGGCACGACGGTGGCGCTGGTCTATCTTTCGCCCGACGCCAAACCCGCTGCGACGGGCCTGGAATCGACAATGCGGTTCGTCCTGTCGGCCAAGTCCGCCTACGTCGACGGCCAGGTCTTCTACATCGGCGAGGCCGACTCCACGCCCCCGGCCGACTGGGAGCGGCCGCTGGACGGCAAGGTCGCGATCGTCACGGGCGCGGCCCGCGGCATCGGCGCAACGATCGCGGACGTCTTCGCCCGCGACGGCGCCCGCGTCGTCGCGATCGACGTCGAGTCGGCCGCCGAGACGCTGGCCGAGACGGCTAGCCGGGTCGGGGGCACCGCGTTGTGGCTCGACGTCACCGCCTCCGACGCCGTCGACAAGATCACCGAGCACCTGCGCGAGCACCACGGCGGGCGCGCCGACGTGCTCGTAAACAACGCCGGCATCACCCGCGACAAGCTGCTGGCCAACATGGACGACGCCCGCTGGGACGCGGTTCTGGCCGTCAATCTCCTTGCTCCACTGCGGCTTACCGAAGGGCTGGTGGGCAACGGGACCATCGGCGAGGGGGGCCGCGTCGTCGGGTTATCCTCGATGGCCGGCATCGCCGGCAACCGCGGCCAGACCAACTACGCGACCACCAAGGCCGGGATGATCGGCCTCACCCAGGCGCTGGCGCCGGAGCTCTACGGCAAGGGCATCACGATCAACGCCGTCGCGCCCGGCTTCATCGAAACGCAGATGACGGCCGCCATCCCGCTGGCCACCCGCGAGGTGGGGCGCCGGATGAACTCGCTGCTGCAGGGGGGCCAACCGGTCGACGTCGCGGAGACCATCGCCTACTTCGCCAACCCGGCCTCGAACGCGGTGACGGGCAACGTCATTCGCGTCTGCGGCCAGGCCATGCTGGGCGCATAGCTGCGAGGAGAGAACGCGATGAACCAGCCAAGCGGCCTGAGGAACATGCTGCGCGCGGCGGCCGGCGCGCTGCCGGTGGTGTCCCGCGGGACACAGCTGCCCACGCGCACCGTGACAGTGGAGGAATTGCCCATCGACCGCGCGAACGTGGCCGAGTACGCGGCGGTCACCGGCCTGCGTTACGGCAACAACGTGCCGCTCACCTATCCCTTCGCGTTGACCTTCCCGACGATGATGTCGCTGGTGACGGGGTTCGACTTTCCTTTCGCCGCAATGGGTTCCGTGCACGTCGAAAACCAGATCACGCAGTACCGGCCGATCGCGGTCACCGACACCGTCGGCGTGCGCGTGCACGCCGAGAACCTGCGTGAGCACCGCAAAGGGCTGCTGGTCGACCTGGTGACCGAGGTGAGCGTTGGCAACGACACCGCGTGGCATCAGGTGACGACCTTTCTGCACCAGCAACGAACCAGCCTGTCCGACGAGCCCAAGCCGCCACCGCAGAAGCAGCCCAAGCTGCCCCCGCCCAGCACCGTCGTGCGCATCAGCCCCGGCCTGATCCGGCGCTACGCAGTGGTCAGCGGCGACCACAACCCCATTCACACCAACCCGATCGCGGCCAGGCTGTTCGGCTTCCCCACCGTCATCGCGCACGGAATGTTCAGCGCGGCAGCGGTATTGGCCAACATCGAAGCCCGGTTCCCGGACGCGGTGAAGTATTCCGTGCGGTTCGGCAAGCCGCTGGTGCTGCCCGCCACCGCCGGGCTCTACATCGACGAGGCCGATGCCGGCTGGGAGATCTCGCTGCGCAACATCGCCAAGGGCTATCCGCACCTGACCGGCACGGTCCGGCCGCTTTAGTGCTTTCGGTGGCGACCCGCTAGCCCGAGTGCGTCGGGCCTCGGCCCTTGGCAAGGACTTTCAACCCGTGAGCGCTGGTCGCGGTCAGCAGGAAGAGCAGGAACAACCACAGCGGCGGGCGGGCCAGTTCCCAGACGAAGATCGCCGCCCAGATCGGTGATCCCTGCGTCACCGCGAGCACGCCGGCGGCGCCCGCCAGCGACACCGCCGGCACGTGCAGGTGAATCCCGGCCGCCCAGTTGATCGTCAGCACCAGCGCCGCCCCGGCGGCCGAACCGGTAGCCAGCGACGGTGTCAGCAGTCCGCCCGCCCCGCCGGCACGCAGGAATAGCGCGGTGAGCAAGGGTTTCAAAGCCAGGATCGCGAGCGCCGACATCAGCGTCATGCCACTGGACAAGCCGACCGTCAGGATGCTTCGGCCGTTGCCGGGCAGCTCGGGCCACCAATGGGAGCAGATGCCCATCACCAACCCGGCTCCGGCGAGCGCGGGAACCAGCACCCAGGTTTGCATCTGCTTGGCCGGCTTCGCCGCGGCCATCAAGCGGTTGAACGCCAGCCCCACCACCAGGGTCAGCGGCGCCAGCAGCAGCCCGTGCGCGGTCAGCAGGTAGGTCGACTCCCCGCTCGGCCATCCCAGGTTGGGTTCGTCGCGCGTGATGGCCGAACCGACGGCGACCGCCAGGCTCGACGAGATGAACGCCGCGCCCACCGCCCGCGGATGCCAGGTGCGGAGCAGGATTCGCAGCGAGAACAGCGCACCGGCCAGCGGAACGGCGTAGACCGCGCCCAGCCCGGCGCCGGCCGCGCAGGCGAGCAACACCTCGCGGTCGCGCGGTGACAGCCGCTTGAGCCAACCGGTCCCGAAATCGCTTAGCGCAGAAGCGAATTGGCGTGGGGCCCCTTCCCGGCCCAGCGATGCCCCGGATCCGACGAGCAGCACCTGCAGCATGGCGTCGACGCTCCACGCGAGCCGCGGTATCCGCTGCCCGCTTGCGATGGTTTCCGCCAGGGGCGGCACCTGCGTCCTGCTCCGCAAGAGCCACCACCCGATAGCCGCCAGCGCGCCGCCGATCATCGGCCCCACCGCGCGTCGCACCGGACCGCTGCCGGCGACGCCGGCCAGCAGCGCGCCGAAGGTGTAGTGATACGTGACGTGCTCGACGAAGCGCAGCACGAACGTCGTCGCCAATCCGGCGACCCCGGCCAACAGCCCGACGATGATTACGGCGCAGAAGAAGTCGAGGTTGTGCCGGGCGGGTGGTCGAGCCACATGACGAATGTAGGGGTCAGCGCCCGGCGGCGCCGGGCTCGCCCTTCTCGGGCAGCGCCCTGGCGGCGGCCTCGCGCTCCTCCGGCGCGCCCCGAAGGCCGTGCCAGAACAGGTTGATCATCAGCTCGGCCGCCTCGTCGGCGTCGATGTCGCCGGTGCTGAGCTGGTTGGCCATCGCCTCGCCCGCCCCCACCAGCGCCACGGCCATCATCTCGTGCTCACGTTCGGTCCGCGGGGTGCGGCTGCCTGCCCGCACCAGCCCGGCGACCAGCTCGATGATCTGTTCACGCCCCTCTCGCACCATGTGCGCGAACGCCTGCGAGCTGGTGGCCTGTGTGTACATCACGATCCACGACGCCCGATTCGCGTCGATGTAGCGCATGAAGGCCACGATGGTGTTGCGCAGCAGGTCTTTCGGGCTCTGCGTGAAGTCGATGTCGGCGCGGACCGCGTCGATGAACCGGCCCATCTCCCGGTTCAGGCAGGCGCCGAACAGGTCCTCCTTGGAGCCGTAGTACAGGTACAGCATCGGCTTGGAGATCTGCGCCTGGGCGGCAATGGCGTCCATCGAGGTCTCGTGGTAGCCGTTGACCGAAAACATCTGCACGGCGGCGTCGAGCATTTGTTGCTCGCGGATAGCGCGCGGTAACCGCTTGGTGCCACCCGCCATCGCTTGCCTCTCTAGCCCGCCTATCTGACTCCAGAGTAAGCAACGCGCGGTGGCCGCACACGCGCCTCAGTGGCCGCAGGCGGGGCTACGGCCCTTCATCGCCGCGACCCGCGCCAGCGCGTCGTCTATCCGCTGTGCGGGCAGTTCACCGGCGGCCACCGCCTTCTGCAGCCGGTCCAGGACCGCGGGCACCTCGTCGGTGGTGACCCAGAGCGCGACGTCGGTGCCGGCCTGCAGCGTGCGCAGCACCGCCTCGGCGACGCCGTACCGGTCCGAGATGGCGCCCATGCTGGACAGGTCGTCGCTGAACACCGGGCCGCTGAACGGCGGGGCGCCGTAGCCGACGCCGTCGCGCAGCAGCCGCACGGCCGCGGCGCTCAGGCTCGCGGGGTCGTCGCCGGTCAGCCCGGGGACCTGCAGGTGACCCAGCATCACCGCGACCGGCGCCGCGGTCACCAGCGTCCGGTAGGGCACCAGGTCGAGGCTCTGCAGGTCGCTCAGCGGCGGCGTCACCACACTGCCGGTGTGCGAATCGCCCGAGCCGTGCCCGTGGCCGGGGAAGTGCTTGAGCACCGGCAGCAGCCCGGCGTCCCGCAGGCCTTGCGCGTACGCGCCGGCGTAGGCGGTCACCGTGTTCGGGTCGCCACCGAACGAGCGGTCCCCGATGACGCCGTCGGTGGCGTCGGTGACATCGACGACGGGGGCGAAGTCGATGGTGACGCCCAGGTCGCGCATCTTCTTGCCGCGCTCGGCCGCCAGGTCGTGGACCTGCGCGACGGTCTGGGTCTGTGCCAGCTCCCGGGGCGACGGCGCCGAGCCGATGAGCGACCGCAACCGCGACACCCGGCCGCCCTCCTCGTCGACGCTCACCGCCAGCGGGAGCGGCCCGGCCTTGGCCGCGATGTCGGCCAGCGGGCCCTGGAAGATCGACAGGTCCGTCCAGCTGCCGATGAAGATGCCGCCGACGTGGTGGTCGTTGACCACCGATCGGGCGTCATCGGCGTTCTTCACGCCCACCATCAGCAGCTGGGCCAGCTTGTCGCGGACCGCCATCTTGGTGACGTCACCGCACTCCGGCGCCGCGGGCGCCGCCGTCGGCTTGCTGACCGAGGTCGACGGGCCGGGTGGCCTGGCGGCGTGGTGAGCGCAGCCCGCCACCAAAGCCGACACGACGGGGAGCACGGCCCCCATGGCGGTCATGGCGCGCGAGAATGACATCGGGCCATGTTTGCACGGCGGGGTCCCGGCCTCCGGGTCCGGGGAGCGGCGAGGTTTCCTTCTTCGGCCGCCTGGGCATTCGTGGGCAGGTGCTAGCTGGGCTAGCGGGGGGCGAGATCAAGGAGCCAGCGATGACCGGTTTTACCCTGGCCGCCGCGGCCAGTATCGCGGTGGGTCTGTCGGTCGGAGTCGCGACGACCCTCGGAGTGACGCTGGCCGTCGCCGACCACGGTGTGACACCGGTGCGCGTCCGTCCGGCCGCGCTGATTCCGCTGGGACCGCATCAGGTGCAGTACGGCGACCGGTGTTTTCATGGGCACTGTCTGCCCTGACGAGCGCTCCGGGGCGCCGACCGCCCTTCTGCTAGGTTGGCGCTAGGCCGCCGCTACGTTTTCGAAGATGCTGTAAGGAGCCGTTGATGAACCGGATCATTGCGCCCGCCGCCGCGAGCGTGGTGGTTGGCCTGTTGCTCGGCGCGGCAGCGATCTTCGGGATCACCTTGATGGTGCAACAGGACACGAAACCGCCACTCCCCGGGGGCGATCCGCAGTCGTCAGTGCTCAACCGGGTCGAGTACGGCAACCGTAGCTAGCCCGCCGGAAGCGGAGGCCGGCGCACCGGTTGGTTGTCCGCCGGCCGCGCCCGCATCGCGCCGGTGGCTGTGGTTGGTCGGGGCGATCGCGCTGGCGTTGACGTTCGCGCAATCGCCGGGGCGGGTCTCCCCCGACACCAAACTTGACCTCACCGTCAACCCGCTGCGCTTCCTGGCCCGGGCCACCAACCTGTGGAACAGCGAGCTGCCATTCGGACAGGCGCAGAATCAGGCGTACGGCTACCTGTTCCCGCACGGGACCTTCTTCGCGATCGGCCATCTGCTCTCGGTGCCGGGGTGGATCACCCAACGGCTGTGGTGGGCGCTGCTGCTCACCGTCGGCTTCTGGGGACTGTTGCGGGTGGCCGAGGCGCTGGGCATCGGCAGCCCCGCGTCGCGGGTGATCGGTGCCGCGGCGTTCGCGCTGTCGCCCCGGGTGCTGACCACGCTCGGCTCCATCTCGTCGGAAACGCTGCCGATGATGCTGGCGCCGTGGGTGTTGCTGCCCACGATCCTGGCGCTGAAATCAGGGGGGCGCGCCTGTGCCAACCGGTCGGTTCGGGCGCTGGCCGCGCAGGCCGGTCTGGCCGTCGCCTTGATGGGCGCGGTCAACGCGATCGCCACGCTGGCCGGCTGCCTGCCGGCGGTGATCTGGTGGGCCTGCCACCGGCCGAACCGGTTGTGGTGGCGCTACACCGGATGGTGGTCGGTCGCCCTTTTCCTGGCGATGCTGTGGTGGGTGGTCGCCCTGGTGATGCTGCGGGCCATCAGCCCGCCCTTCCTGGACTTCATCGAATCCTCCGGTGTGACGACGCAATGGTCGTCGCTCACCGAGATACTGCGCGGCACCGACAGCTGGACCCCGTACGTGGCGCCGACCGCCACCGCGGGTGCGCCGCTGGTGACCGGCTCGGCGGCCGTCCTGGCCACCTGCCTGGTCGCGGCGGCCGGGCTGGCGGGGCTGGCCGGTTCGACGATGCCGGCCCGCGGACGGCTGGTGACGATGCTGTTGGTAGGCGTCGCGTTGATGGCCGTCGGCTACAGCGGCGGGCTGGGCTCGCCCGTGGCTCACGCGGTGCAGGCGTTCCTGGACGCCGGCGGTGCGCCGCTGCGCAACGTGCACAAGCTGGGGTCGGTGGTCCGGATCCCGATCGTGCTGGGCATCGTCCACGTGCTCGGTCGCGTCCCGCTGCCCGGTGCGCGGCCCGTCTCGGTTTGGCTGCGTGCGTTCGCCCACCCCGAGCGCGACAAGCGGGTCGCGGTCGCGATCGTCGTCCTGACGGCGCTGATGGTGAGCACCTCGCTGGCGTGGACCGGCCGGCTGACTCCGCCCGGCACCTTCAGCGCGATACCCCGGTACTGGCAGGAAACCGCCGACTGGCTCGACCGGCACAACACGGGGACCCCGGTGCCCGGCCGGGTGCTGGTGGCCCCGGGGGCGCCGTTCGCCACGCAGGTGTGGGGCACCAGCCATGACGAGCCGCTGCAGGTGCTCGGCGGCAGCCCCTGGGGCGTGCGCGACTCCATCCCGTTGACCCCACCGCAAACCATCCGTGCGCTGGATTCGGTGCAACGCCTGTTCGCCGCTGGGCGCCCTTCGGCAGGACTCGCCGATACCCTTGCCCGACAAGGCATTTCGTATGTGGTGGTGCGCAACGACCTGGACCCGGACGCGTCGCGCTCGGCGCGCCCCCTCCTGGTACACCGCGCCGTCGACGGGTCCCCGGGTTTGCAGAAGGTGGCGCAGTTCGGCGAGCCGGTCGGACCCGGCACCCTGGCGGGCTTCGTCGCCGACAGCGGACTGCGCCCGCGGTACCCGGCCGTCGAGATCTACCGGGTTGCCGGCGGTTCGGGCGCGCCCTACTTCGCCGACGTCGACCGGCTGCCCCGGGTCGACGGCGGACCGGAAGTGCTGCTGCGCCTCGACGAGCGGCGCCGGCTGCAGGGGCAGCCGGCGCTGGGCCCGGTGCTGATGACCGCCGACGCGCGCGCCGCCGGTTTGCCGGTGCCGGCGGTGACCGTCACCGACACCCCGGTGGCCCGTGAGACCGACTACGGCCGGGTGGACCATCATTCGTCGGCCGTCCGCGCCGCGGGCGACGCCCGGCATACCTACAACCGGGTGCCCGACTATCCCGTGCCCGGGGCCGACCCGGTCGCCGGCACCTGGACCGGCGGGCGGATCAGCGTTTCGAGCTCGTCGTCGGACTCCACCGCGATGCCCGACGTGGCGCCTGCGACCTCCCCCGTCGCCGCCATCGACGGCGACCCGGCGACCGCGTGGGTGTCCAACTCGCTGCAGGCCGCCGTCGGCCAGTGGCTGCAGGTCGATTTCGACCACCCGGTGACCAACGCGGCGATCACCCTGACGCCCAGCGCCACCGCGGTCGGCGCGCAGGTGCGCCGCATCCTGATCGAAACCGCGACCGGCAGCACCACGCTGCGGTTCGACCAGCCCGGCAAGCCGCTCGCCGCCGCGCTGCCCTACGGCGAAACGCCGTGGGTGCGCATCACCGCCGCGGGCACCGACGACGGTTCTCCCGGTGTGCAATTCGGCATCACCGACCTGTCGATCACCCAGTACGACGCGTCCGGATTTGCCCACCCGCTCGACCTGCGGCACACCGTACGGGTTCCCGGGCCGCCGCCTGGATCGGCGATCACCGGCTTCGACCTTGGTTCCGAACTACTCGGCAGGCCGGGCTGCGCGACGGCGCCCGGCGGCGTGCGCTGCGCGCCGTCGATGGCCCTCGCGCCCGAAGAGCCGGTCAATCTCAGCAGGACGCTGACCATTCCCGCGCCGATGTCGGTGACCCCGCTGGTGTGGGTGCGGCCACGGCAGGGGCCCAAGCTGGCCGACCTGATCGCCGAGCCGAACACCACCCGGGCACACGGCGACGCCGACCTGGTCGACGTCCTCGGCTCGGCGTATGCGGCGACCGACGGCGACCCGGCCACCGCGTGGACGGCGCCGCAGCCGGTGGTGCAACACAAGACCCCGCCCACGCTGACGCTCGCCTTGCCGCGGCCCACCGAGGTCACCGGGCTGCGGCTGGTATCGAGCCGGTCGGCGTTGCCCGCCCACCCGACGATGGTGGCGGTCAATCTCGGCGACGGCCCGCAGGTGCGCTCGGTGAAACCCGGTGAATCGCAGACGCTCTCGCTGAATCCCCGGGTGACCGACAGCGTCACCGTCAGCCTGCTCGACTGGGAAGACGTCATCGACCGCAACGCGCTGGGTTTCGACCAGCTCAAGCCGCCGGGGCTGGCCGAGGTGGCGGCGCTCGGCGCCGACGGCAAACCGATCGCGCCCGCCGACGCCGCCCGCGATCGCGCGCGGGAGATCACCGTCGACTGCGACCACGGCCCGGTGATCGCGGTCGCGGGCCGGTTCGAGCACACCTCGATCCGAACCACCGTGGGCGCGCTGCTGAACGACGAGCCCGTCGCCGCGCGGCCATGCGACCGCGACCCGATCGCGCTGCCGGCGGGCCAGCAGGAGCTGTTGATCAGCCCGGGCGCCCAATTCGTCGTCGACGGCGCCCAGCTGACCGCGCCGGCCACAGCCGCCCCGCAGCCCGCCCCCGTAGGAGTTCCGGCGTGGCGGGTGTGGGGTCCGGACCGTCGCGAGGTGCAGGCGCCGCCGTCGGTCGCGCCCCGGGTGCTGGTCATCCCCGAAAGCATCAACCCCGGTTGGGTGGCGCGCACCAGCAGCGGGGCCCGGCTGACCCCGGTGGCCGTCAACGGGTGGCAGCAGGGCTGGGTGGTGCCGCCCGGGGACCCCGGCACCATCACGCTGACCTTCCCGTCCAACGCGCCGTACCGGGTGGGGCTGGCGGTGGGGCTGGCCCTGCTGCCGCTGTTGGCCATGCTCGCGCTGTGGCGCACGCGAAGCAGGCGAGCCGACGACGCGCCCGCCCGGCCGTGGCGGCCGGGCGCATGGGCGGCGGTCGCGGTGGTCGCCTGCGGGGCGGTGATCGCCGGTGCGGCCGGGGTCGTCGTGGTCGCCGCCGCCCTGGGCCTGCGGTACGCCTTGCGCGGTCGGCGCTTGGACCGCGCAAGGGTGGTGCTGAGCGCGGGCGGCCTGATCCTGGCCGGGGCGGCGCTGTCGCGGCATCCGTGGCGGTCGGTCGACGGCTATGCGGGTCATTCCGCGAATGTCCAGCTGCTGGCGCTGATTTCGCTTGCGGTGCTCGCCGCTTCCGCGGTGACTTTGCGGTCCGAGGATCGGGCGGAACGCGACGAATAGCCGCCCGGCTCTTGGCTAGCCGTTTACCGGCTGATTGACTGGATACGCGGGTCTGTGTGACCGCGACCGTCCGAGGAGTTACGGCCATGGGCTGGTTTTCCGCACCCGAATATTGGCTCGGCAGAGAGGTGCTCGAGCGGGGTGTCGCGGTGGTCTACCTGCTCGCGTTCGTCGCGGCCGCCGCGCAGTTCCGGGCGCTCATCGGCGAGAACGGAATGCAGCCCGTCCCCCGTTTCCTGGCCCGGCAGTCGTTTTGGCGCACACCCAGCCTCTTTCATCTGCGCTACTCCGATCGCCTGTTCTCTGCGGTGTCCTGGTTCGGCGCGGCGCTGGCCGCGGCGATCGCCGCCGGCGCGGCCGATGCGGTGCCGCTCTGGGCCGCGATGCTGATGTGGCTGACGCTGTGGATCCTTTACCTTTCGATCGTCAACGTCGGGCAGACCTGGTATGCCTTCGGGTGGGAGTCACTGTTGCTGGAAACAGGTTTCCTGATGATTTTCCTCGGCAACGATCACGTGGCGCCGCCGGTGCTCACGTTATGGATGGCCCGGTTGCTGTTGTTCCGAGTGGAGTTCGGCGCCGGCCTGATCAAGATGCGCGGCGACCCGTGCTGGCGCGACCTGACGTGCTTGTACTACCACCACGAAACGCAGCCCATGCCGGGGCCGTTGAGCTGGTTCTTCCACCACCTGCCCAAGCCGCTGCATCGAATCGAGGTGGCGGGCAATCACTTCGCGCAGCTGATCGTGCCGTTCGGGTTGTTCGCGCCGCAGCCGGTGGCCGGCATCGCCGCGGCGATCATCGTCGTCACCCAGCTGTGGCTGGTGGCGTCGGGCAATTTCGCCTGGCTCAATTGGTTGACGATCCTGTTGGCGTGCAGCGCCATCGACGACTCGTCGATCGCTTTGGTGCTCCGCACCGACCGCCCGGCGTTTTCGGTGACGCCGGTTTGGTTCGCCGCCCCGGTGATCGCGTTCGCCGCGGCGGTGCTGTACTTGAGCTACTGGCCGGTACGCAACATGCTCTCGTCGCGGCAGCGAATGAACATGTCGTTCAATTCTTTTCATCTGGTGAACACCTACGGCGCGTTCGGGAGCATCGGCCGGGTGCGCCGCGAGGTCGTGATCGAAGGCACCGACGAGACGCACCTGAACGACCAGACCGTTTGGAAGGAGTACGAATTCAAGGGCAAGCCCGGCGCCGTGCGCCGGCTGCCGAGACAGTGGGCACCCTATCACCTGCGCCTGGACTGGCTGATGTGGTTCGCCGCCATCTCGCCCGCCTACGCGCAGCCGTGGCTGACGCCGTTCCTGCAGCGGTTGCTGCGCAACGATCGGCCCACGCTGCGCTTGCTGCGGCACAACCCGTTCCCGGACTCGCCGCCGCGGTATGTGCGCGCGCGACTCTACGAATATCGCTTCACGACGCCGGCCGAGCTGCGCCGTGAGCGGGCCTGGTGGCATCGGACGCTGATCGGCGGCTATGTCCGTCCGATGGCCCTGCCGGCAGCGACGCCACAGCGCACAGACTAGCTGCGCGCGTCGGCCTTCCGCCTGGAGCGCTTTGGTGCTCCTTTCCGGGCGGGCGCCGGGCGGCTCCGAGACGACCTCGTCGGCGCCGATTTCGTTCCTTCGGGCTCGAGGGCGTCGCGCAGCCACGGGGCCGGATCGGTTTTGCTGCCCGGGTTGTACTCGCGCGGCATGAAGCTGAGGTGCAGATGGGGCGCCACTCCACCGTTGGTTGAAGAGTCGGGATTGATCCGCCCGATGCGCTGGCCCGCGACGACGGCGTCGCCCTTGGCGACCTCGCGGACGATGTGCCCGTATTCGAAGCAACCGGAACCTTGGTCATCAGAGGAGTCGACGACGAGCCACCCCGCGGGATCGGGCCCGCCGTAACCTTGGGCCGCCCCCGCGTAGATCACGGTGCCCGATTGGCAGGCGTACACGGGCATGTCGGCTGACCCGCCCTGGCGGCCAAAGTCGATGCCGGTGTGATATTCGCCGTCGCGCCAGCCGAACGGGCTCGTCACCCGGCGTCCGGCTCCCAGTGGCCAGTAGCGTAGCGGCGCTCGCGGTTGGCCATCTGTGGATGCCACAAAGCCCTTCTCGGTCCGCGGCGGGGAGATGCGATCGCGATACGAGAACAAGGTCGCCCATGTCTGCGGCCCGACCTGCCCGTCGGCGACCAGACCGCAGCTGTTCTGGAAGCCGGTCACCGCACGGCCCGTCAACGGTGCGAATTCGCCGTCGGTGAGCAGTCCCGCGTCGGCAACGTCGTTCAACCGTTTCTGGATCAGCACGACGTGCGGGCCGGCCGAGCCCTGCGCAATTGTGGTTCCCGGATAGCTGGGAGAAGCGCGTGCCAACACCGCCGGCCCAGAAAGCGTTCGCACGCCGGCGAATTCGCACATCTTGTTGGCGAAGTAGTCCCAGGGGAAGCCGGGGCCGACATCGGTGTGGTCGCCACGGCCCGTCGCGATCCGCACTCCGTTGTGATCGGTGATTCCGGTTGCACCCCGGCGCGCGTGTTCGGGACTGATCACTCGTGGTTGCAGGCCGTAGCGTTGCGCGTCGCGGACCGCGATAAACGCAGCGACGTCGATAGCATCTTGCATCTGCTCGAACCATGTTTGGCGCGGCCAGCTGGTAAAGGATCCGGCAAAGGCGAGATTGATGGATTTCGAATTGCCCGGCTGCAAAACCGAATTCGCGTAGAAGTCGGTGTCCACGATGTTGTACAGCTGCCCGGCATTGTCAACGGTGTAGTGATACGAGACCTCATACGGATTGTTGGACAGGTAATTGGCGAGATTGCGCGCCGACTTGCTGTACCCGTCTTCGGTGTGCAGCACGAACCATGCGACGTCGACGCCGTTTCGTGAGCCGTTGTAGGGGCTGCGTATGTCCGTGTGCTCCACGAACTCTGGTGCGATAGCCCGTGCGCGCGTGGATTTCTCACTACGCCATTGGCCGAAATCCGCCGCCAGGACCTCGTCGACGTCAACATGAACGCCGTCTACCACCGGGCCCGGATTGGACGCCGTATCGATCACAGACTGATAGAGCACCGCCATAGGCTCACGCTCACCGTATGACCACGCCTTTGTCTGCCATGCCCACCGTCGCCCCGGCGTCGTCGAGAACCCGATCACGCCGTCTTCGATCGCCCACGCACACACGCGGGAGTGCCCGTAGATGCCGGTCCGGTCCACGCCGAGCACCGAGTTGATGCCCCGAAACCACTCCACACCAAGGCGGTTCCACGTCGAGAGATCGATGTCGTCGTCCACGCTGAAGAAGATCGGCGCATCATCCGGACCGCCGGCATTCTCATGCAGACGCGTCGCCGTCTGCGCGTCGGCCACGCCGCCGTCGAAGCCGCGGGTGAAGTCCGACGGCGCCGATCCCCCCCGCTGGCCATACTGAAAGTTGCTCACAATCGCCAGTCCCGCCCCGCGCAGCACATCGGCGTATTCACGAGTCAGCGGCTTCGCCCCGAACTGAGCGCCCGGGCGTGACTCCGACACGTAACCGATCACACCGTCATAGCCGGCGGACCGGATCTTTGCCGGTGATATCTTCCGCGCCGAGAAATCGATCAGCCTCATGGTTGCCCCCGCAAACGAAACACAAACCACCGCAGGACCTGCGAATAAGGCTTGTGGACAAACCCGATTCCGTGCTTACAAGCTCCGCGGCGCTTCCAGTGCCACCAGTATCCGGCACCGCGGGAGATGGAGATAGGGCAATTCGGCCTCTGTGGGACGGGCCGGGCTCTCAACTCAGGTCTTCGACCAGGATGTCGTTGACCGTCCGCAGGTCCTCAATTGCCCGCTGCAAGAACGCGTCGGCCCGCTCCAGATCGGCCGGGGTGGTGTTCGGCCCGATGGACATGCAGAGGTGCATCGCGGCGTCAAAGTCGTTGATCTCGGCCTGCAGGGCGGTGGTGAGCGCCGGGTCGGGCGTAGGCAGGTGCGCCTGGAGGCCAATGGTTTGTTCGTCGTGGACCCTTGAACATGCTGACCGCAGAGCGCCGACGTCGTTGGCTTCGACCGTGTCCACCACCGCTTGCATGAACTCTCTGGTGTTGGCCAGATGTTCTCGGGCCTGCGCATACCACTCCGGGACACCGGGGTACACGGCGCTGGCCGTCCCGGCTGTCCCCACGGCGAAGAGGACCGCCACAGAGACGGCGGCGCCACCCACGCGCTTGGGAACGTGGCTGAACATGCCCGACCCGCCTTGCGTGTCTTGGGCTAGTTCCGGAGCGATGCCCCACCGTTGGTACATAAGCCTCCAGGCCCCTTTCTTGGGGGTGCCCGTGAATTACAGCGTCTCGTCCAGCTCGCCGAGCCGGTCGGTCAGCCGCAGGTTCTCCGAGTAGTCGACCGGGCAGCAGATCAGGGAGACACCGGCGTCGTCAAGCGCGGCCCGCAGCGTCGGCAGCAGCTCGTCGGCGCTGTTGATCCGGTACCCCTTGGCGCCGAAGCTTTCGGCATACTTCACCACATCGGGATTGCCGAACTTCACGTAGTAGTGCGCGCCGAGCTCGAGGTCCATCTTCCATTCGATCAAGCCGTAACCGTCGTCCTCCCAGATCAGCACCACCAGCGGTATCCGTTCGCGGACGGCGGTCTCGATCTCCTGCGAGTTCATCATGAACGCACCGTCCCCGACGACCGCCAGCACCTTCGAGTCGGGCCGCGCCAGCTTGACACCGAGAGCGCCCGGCAGTGCAAACCCCATGGTGGACAAGCCGTTTGACACCAGGCAGGTGTTGCATTCGTACGTCGGGTAAAGCCGCGCCATCCACATCTTGGTGGCGCCGGTGTCGACCAGGACGACGTCGCTGCGACCCAGGGCGGCGCGGGTGTCGGCGACCACCCGTGCCGGTGCCAGTGGATAGCGTGAATCCTGTTGTCCGCGAGCGAATTCCTCGGCGAGCAGGCCGTGGCCGGGAACCTCCGGATCGGCCTCGTAGGTGTGTCCGTCCAGCGCATCGGTCAATGCCTGCAACGAGGCGCTGATGTCGCCGATGATCCCGACATCCACCGAATAATGCGCATCGACCTCGGCCGGGAACCGATGGATGTGGATGATTTTCTTGTCGGCCTGCGGGTTGATCCGGACCGGATCGAACTCTTGCAGCTCGTAGCCGACCGCGATGACCACGTCGGCGTTGTCGAAGCCGAAGTTGACGTAGTCGTGCCGCATGAACCCGATGGTCCCGATGCTGTTGGGATGATCGTCGGGCATCACGCCCTTGCCGTGGAAGGTGTTGGCCACCGAGATGCCGAATTCGTCGGAGAACCGGACCAGGGCCGCGGTCGCATTGCCGCGGGCTGCGCCGTGCCCGGCCAGCACCACCGGCCGCTTCGCATTGCGCAGGATGTCGACCGCCCGCTCGATCTGACCGGGTGCGGGCGCGTCGGGGCGAACGACGTTGCGCGGCAACGGTGTCAGGTCGTAGTCGGTCTCGTCGGCGTCGATGTGCTCGGGGACGGCCAGATAGACCGCGGCCGGGCGTTCGGTCTCGGCGACCTTGAACGCCTTGCGGAACATCTCGGGTATGGCGCGCGCGGTGGGCACCCCGGCGGCCCACCGCGTGATGGGCGCGAACATCGAGACCAGGTCGACGTACTGGTGCGACTCCTTGAACTGCCGGTCGTGACCCACCTGCGCGGAGACGGCGACCAACGGCGTGCTGTTGGTGGTCGCGTCGGCCACGCCCAGCTGCATGTTGATCGCGCCCGGACCCAGCGTGCTCGACACCACCGCCGCCCGCCCGGTGACCCGCCCGTACATCTCGGCCATGAACGCCGCCCCCTGCTCGTGCCGGGTGAGCACGTAGCGGATGCTCGACGACGCCAGCGCCTGCACGAACCGGATGTTCTCCTCCCCCGGCAGGCCGAAGACCACGGAGACGCCCTCGTTTTCCAAGCACTTGACCATCAGCTCGGCGGCTTTACTCATCCGGCACCTCCCTAGGGGGAACGATAGTGGCAGGCTGGGTGTTGGACCTTTTACCAACCCCGAAGCGAAGGATGTCAGCGTGCCCATCGCCACCATCAACCCGGCTACCGGCGAGACAGTGAAGACCTTCACCCCGGCGACCGACGAGGAAGTCGACGCGGCCATCGCCCGCGCGTACGCCCGGTTCCAGGACTACCGCCATAACACCACCTTTGCCCAGCGCGCGCAGTGGGCAAACGCAACCGCGGACCTGTTGGAGAAGGAGGCCGACGAGGTCGCCGCGATGATGACCCTGGAGATGGGCAAGACACTGGCATCGGCGAAGGCCGAAACGCTCAAGTGCGCCAAGGGTTTTCGATACTACGCCGAAAACGCCGAACAGCTACTGGCCGACGAGCCGGCCGACGCCGCCAAGGTCGGCGCCGCCAAGGCCTACACCCGCTACCAGCCGCTCGGCGTGGTGCTGGCGGTGATGCCGTGGAACTTCCCGCTCTGGCAGGCCGTCCGCTTCGCCGCGCCGGCGCTGATGGCCGGCAACGTCGGCATCCTCAAGCACGCCTCGAACGTGCCGCAGACGGCGCTGTACCTGGCCGACGTCATCGCCCGCGCCGGCTTCCCCGACGGCTGCTTCCAGACGCTGCTGGTCCCCTCCAGCGCCGTCGAGCGCATCCTGCGCGATCCCCGCGTCGCCGCGGCCACCCTGACCGGCAGCGAGCCGGCCGGCCAGTCGGTCGCCGCCATCGCCGGCGACGAGATCAAACCCACCGTGCTCGAGCTCGGCGGCAGCGACCCCTTTATCGTGATGCCGTCCGCGGACCTCGACGAGGCCGTCAAGACCGCGGTCACCGCGCGAGTGCAGAACAACGGCCAGTCCTGCATCGCCGCCAAGCGGTTCATCATCCACGCCGACATCTACGACGCATTCGTCGACAAGTTCACCGAGCGGATGACCGCGCTCAAGGTGGGCGACCCGACCGACCCCGACACCGACGTGGGGCCGCTGGCCACCGAGTCGGGCCGCGACGACATCGCCAAGCAGGTCGACGACGCGGCTGCGGCGGGCGCCACGATCCGCCTCGGCGGCAAGCCCATCGACGGGCCGGGCTGGTTCTACCCGCCGACCGTGGTCACCGACATCACCAAAGACATGGCGCTCTACACCGACGAGGTCTTCGGCCCGGTCGCGTCGATGTACCGTGCGGCCAACATCGACGAGGCCATCGAGATCGCCAACGCCACCACCTTTGGGCTGGGCTCCAACGCCTGGACCCGCGACGAGGCCGAGCAGCAGCGCTTCATCGACGAGATCGAGGCCGGCCAGGTCTTCATCAACGGGATGACGGTGTCCTACCCGGAGCTTGGCTTCGGCGGCATCAAGCGATCCGGCTACGGCCGCGAACTCGCGGGCCATGGGATCCGCGAGTTCTGCAACGCCAAGACCGTCTGGGTCGGCGAGTCGGAGAGCGGCTCCGCGTCGGGCAACACAAAGGTCGAGTAGCCGGCGAGTATGAGGCCTATGGACGAATTCGGGGGGCAGTTTTCGTCCGTAAGGCCCACGCTCGACGCCCTATGAGACGGCGGCCAGGGCCCTCTCGTCCTCGTCGGCGAAGGTGTCCTCCAGCTGTACCGGCGAGTAGTCGAGGTCGATCTCGGCGACCGGTCGCCCGCGGGCGCTGGCGATCGTGCCGAAGCGCCGCATGCCCTTGTCGGCCGCGTAGGCCATGAACTCGTCCACCGAAAGGCCGAAGGGCATCGGGTCGTAGAGGGCGAAGCCTTCCTCGATGAGGCGCAGCCCCAACGGCATGAGCTCGTTCATGCGCGTCTCGAAGACGCCCCAATTGGCGTCGTCGGCGGCGACATGGCGGCGGCAGGTGAAGGTTCCCCACGCCATGTGGCGTCGCTCGTCGTCGCCGATGCGCCGCACCAATTCCTGCATGCCGGGCAGGATTCCGCGCTCCACGCAGATCTTGTGCCAGCCGAAGTAGCCCGTGAGCGCCAGCATGCCTTCGACCATGTGGTTGTAGGTGACCGACGCCCGCACCTGGGCGGCCGGTGACGGGTCGACCGTCAAGGCGTTGAGGCAGTCCGGTAATTCCTCGTAGAAGATCGTCCGGTAGGTGGGGATGTCGTCGAGGTATTGGTGCAAGTCGTCGGTGACGCCGACGGCGTCCAGCCACATGCGGAACACCTGGACGTGCTTGGCTTCCTCGAACGCGAACTGGGTCAGGTACATCTCGTCGCCGAGCCGGCCCTCCACCCGCATCGCCGACATGAACGGCTGGATGTCCTCGGTCACCGCTTCCTCGCCGGCGATGAACTCCGCGCACAGCCGGGTGGCGTAGTGGCGTTCGTCGTCCGAGAGTTGCTCCCAGTGGGCGCGGTCGCGGGAGAAGTCGATGTCGGCCGGATCCCAGAACTTCGCGTTGCCGCCGGCGAACAGCCGCAACGGCAGGCTGTCCCAGTTGAGGCCCCCCTTGACCATCGAGCCCGAATGCGTGCGTGTCATGTGACCTCCTCGGATTGTTTGACGGCCGACTTGACCGGGTGGCTTGAGAACGCGGCCGCCAGCACCGCGACGAGCCGGCGCACGGCCAGGGCCGGCTGCTCCGGGGTGGGTTCGTCGAGGCCGAGAATCGGGTCCAGGCCGCGCATGTACGGCGCCAGCGCCAGGTGCGGAAAGATCAAGAGCAGCAACGACAACAGCGCATCGGTGTCCGAATCCGCGCGCAGGTCGCCGCGCAGCTTCGCGTCGCGGACCAGCGGCCGTAGCACCTCCAGGTAGTGGCGGTGGATGACGCTGCGCACGCTGACCCGCGCGTCGGTGTCGACCTCCAGGGTCGCCGCGGCGTGCAGGGCGCGTTCGTGCGGGTGTTCGGCGAAGTAGGCCACCCAGGCGTCGAGCAGGTCGGTGAGAAACTCGAAGAATGGCCGGCTCGGGTCGAGCTCGCGGATTAGCTCCTCGATGTAGGAGCGCACCCGCTGGCTGCCGATGTCGGCGATGAACGCGAACAGGTCACGTTTGTCCGCGAAGTACTGGAACAGGCTGCCCTTGGCGACGCCGGCGCGCCGCGCGATGACGTTGAGGCTGCCCCGGGAGAACCCGTGCGCTCCGAACTCCTGCTCCGCGGCTTCGATGATGGCGGCGCGGCGGGCGGGGTCGACCCGCGCCCAAGTCACCGTCGGCAATGCGGCCTCCTTGCATCGATGACCACTGGTCATATTACGGTGAGCTGCGTCACACCTCAAGGGGTCGGGTCGGCGTCTTGCGCCGAACGCTCGGCCAGACGGGCGCTCGAACCGCAAGGCCCGGCTGGCCGGGCGCTGAACCGGCGACGGCCGGCGCCTATGGCCGCATCTGGTACGCGCCGTTGAGGGGGAGGATGTGCTCCTTCCAGATCTGGGCGTAGCGCGCGGGGTCGTGGACCGGGCGGCGGATCATCCGCGTCGCGAAGCGGGCCTGCTCGTCCGTCGTCGCGGGCTTGTCGCTCAGCTCCACGGCGTAGCCGTTGAAGTCGCGGACCAGCACGGCGAAGATCTCGTCGATCAAGGTTTCGTCCACGTCCGAAAGCAGGGCCTCTTCGAGGATGAGCTGCGCATAGGGCACCGTCGCGAACAGCTGGCCCACGGCGAACGCGAAGTCGACATCGTTCTGCTGCGCGGCGTCGGGGGTCGCGCTGGCCAGCATGTCGGCGAGCGCGTCGATCTGCTTGCGCAGCAACGCGACGTTGGGCAGGTGCCCGAAGGCGTCGAACGGCGCGCGCCAGTCGTGGAAGCGCACCTTGCCCAGGCCCCCGGTCGGTCCCTGCGCGAACAGGAAGGAGTCGTCGGACGCGTCGTCGCGGCGGCCGATGATCGGCAGTTCGCTGCTGGGGGCGAACAGGAAGTTGGGCATGAACTTGGCGAGCAGCCCGATGTTGATGTGCACGGTGCCCTCGAGCCTTGGCAGCAAACCGATTTCGCGAGCGGCGGCCTCGAAGAAGGTGTCCTTCTCCACCCCCTTGGCGGCGATGACGTCCCACAGGGCGATGACGACCCGCTCCCCCTCGCTGGTGACTTTCGCCTTGGTGAGCGGGCTGTACAGCAGGTATCGCCGGTCGTCTGCGGACGCGCTGCGCATGTAGTCACAGGCCCGGGTGGCGACCAGCCTCATCGCGACCAGCCGCAGGTAGGCGTCGGTGAGCAGCCGCCGCACGTGGCTGAAATCGGTGACGACGGTGCCGTACAGGACGCGGTTGGACGCGTGGGTGACGGCCTCGTACATGGCGTGGCTGCACATCCCGATGGCTCCCCAGCCCAGGTTGTACTTGCAGACGTTGACGGTGTTGAGGGCGGCGTGAAAGGCCTCGGGACCGCGGTGCAGGATGTCGGCCTCGGTGACCGGGTAGTCGCGCAGCGCGTAGTTGGCGACGTAGTTCTGCGAGTTCACCACGTTCTTGATGAGGTCGTACCGATCGTGCTGGGAGTCGGCGGCGAAGAACACATACTCGTCAGAGCCGGCGATCTTGCCAAAGGTCGACACCATCCGCGCCACGTTGGCGTTGCCGATGTAGTACTTCTCGCCGCTCGCGGTCCACCCGTTTTCGGCGCGCGTCAGGATCATGTCGGTCTGGTAGACGTCGGCGCCGTGGGTCTGCTCCGACAGCCCGAAGGCGAACACCTCGCCGGCCTCGAGTTGCGCGGCGGCCTTGCGCTTCGCGCCCTCGTTGCCGCTCATCCAGATCGGGCCCAGGCCCAGCGCGGTGACCT
This sequence comes from Mycobacterium sp. SMC-2, assembly GCF_025263485.1. Lineage (NCBI taxonomy): Bacteria > Bacillati > Actinomycetota > Actinomycetes > Mycobacteriales > Mycobacteriaceae > Mycobacterium > Mycobacterium sp. SMC-2. Next base: position 1,089,105 of record NZ_CP079863.1, on the reverse strand, counting down.
GGAAGGGGTACCAGTAGCTCAGCCCGTAGAAGCCCACGATCTCGGCGAACTCGCTGATCCGGTAGGTGTCCCAGCGGCAATCGTCCGAGGCGCCGTACGCGGACGGTGTCAGCAGCGAGGCGAAGATGCGCTCGCGTCCGATGTGGTCCAAAAAGTCGGAGTACCAGACCCGTTCGTGGTCGTCGGACTTCAGCCGCGCCTTCCCCCGCGCTTCGAAGAAACCCACCGTCGAAGCCATGATCTCCCGGGAGCGACGGTCCGGGTAGCGGCGTTGCAGATGGTTGGGATTGAGCAACATGACGACTCCCAGGGCATCCGGTCAGGACGAGGGTGACGGTACGCCACCGGCGTGGCCGCGGCATAGCCCACGAACGGCGCGTGCCGTCATACCACCTCGACCGCTTTGACAACCTCGCCACCGATCGCCGGCTGGTCAGCCGGTGGCCGTTTGTGCTCGGTGGCGAATATGGCAATGCTGGCCGGCACGATGAGCAACCCGAGCATCAGTGCGGGCCAGCTCACCGCTCGCCCGTCCGCCATCTCGACGAAGAGCGCGGTTTCCGGTATCAACGCCAGCGTCGTCGTCACCAGCACAGGCGCCAGCCGCTGAATGGCGTACTGGATCAAGAAGAACGGCACCACCAGGGAGCCGAGCGCGGCCGCGACCGACACGCTCAGCGGCATCGAGGGCGCGGCGAGCACTCCGGCCGGGACCAGCACCAGCAAAGCAATCGCAGCGACACCGGTGGTGGCGTAGTAGCGGTGAGCCATCACGTGCCACACGCCGACCCCGTCGCGGCCCAGGCGACGGGAGACTACGGCGGCCCCGCCGGCGGCCATGCCGTCGATGACGCCCAGAGCGGCCGCGGCCAGCAGCGGCGCGATCCCGCGGGAGTCCGGCCGTGCCTGCGTGGCCACCAGCAAGCAGCCCAGGACGGCCAACAGGCCCACCGCCCACCATTGCGCCCGACCGGGGCGCGTCGAAGCCGGGTCGCGGCCGGCCTGAACGCCCGACCAGGCGGTCACCGCGACCGGAGCGAACGAGGCTCCCAGCGTGAACACGACCACCGCGCCGTAGATCGCCACACCCAGGAAGAAGGCGACGAAGGTGACCGCGGTCCACAGGTTCAACCAGGCCAGGGACCGGGCGGCGGGTGCGCGCGCGGCCGGGTTCCGCCGCGCCGCAACGGCTCCGAGCACCGTGCACGCGGCCGCGGCGATCGCCAGGATCATCAGGCTGTCCGCGGCGGTGAGCGAGGACAATCCCAACAGCGCGGTGATCACCGCGTGCAAGCCGTTGCCCGCGAGCAGAGCAAGCCAGGGCATCAGGCCACCTTCCCGGGCGAGCCCAGCGCCCGGGTGCGCGTCGTGGTTACGCAGAGCATGCGATAACGGTGCCGACGGGACGCGGCGGTGTCTGTCGGCCGGGCGGCCAGTGCGGGGGAGGAATCCCGCGTCCCCCGATCGGATGACAAAGGAATCATCACTTCGCCGAGCCGATCGGCGGAGGCGGTCGCGCGTGGCTTCTTCTACCGTCCAGCGCATGCAATTTCGGCGGCCGGCGCCCCCTGCGCGCCTGGACGCATACCAGAGGAGACCTGCGATGAAGTCAGACGAACAGTCGCTGATACACCGATTCCGGAACAACGCCAAGGCCATCGAAGTCGGCAATCCCGCGTGGCAGGCGGCTGCCGACAACGGGCTGCTGGACAACGGCGTCCGCTACATCGGCAACGACCTGCTGGAGCGGCAGAGCGACGGTCACCGTTTCATCAATATGATTTCGTGCTCCTACCTCGGATTGCATTCCCATCCATGGGTGCTCGACGGCGCTCGCACGGCGATCGATACGGAGCAAACCTTCGCGCTGTCCGCCTCACGTCTGCGCATCCGGTTCTCCATCATCGACGAGCTCGAAGCGGGACTCTCGGCCTTGTGGCGTGCCCACTGTGTTTCCGCGATCTCCACGGCGGTGGCCAGCTCGGCTGTGCTGCCGCTGATCTCCTCGGGACACCTGACGGACGACGGGGAGCCGCGCGTCATGGTGTTCGACAAGTTCAGCCACTTCTCGCTCAACTACATCAAGCCCATCTGCGCCGACGAAGCGCCGGTCTACACCTGCCCGCACAACGACCTCAACTACCTCGAAGACATGTGCAAGAGGCACAAGCGGGTCGCCTACGTCGCCGATGGCGCCTACTCGTTGGGAGGCGTCGCGCCGGTCAAAGAGCTGCTGGAGCTGCAGGACCGCTACGGCCTGTTCCTGTTTTTCGACGAGGCCCACTCGTTGTCGATGTACGGCGAAAAGGGCGAAGGAATCGTGCGATCCATGATGCCCGAGGAGCTCAACCCGCTGACCGTCATCGTCGCCTCGCTCGGCAAAGCCTACGGCGCGAGCGGCGGGGTCATCATGCTGGGCCCCGAGAAGCACCATGACATTCTCATGCGATTCGGCGGTCCGCTGGCTTGGTCCAAGCCGGCGAACGCGCCGACGGTCGGCGCTTGCCTGGGTTCGTTGCGCGTGCACAATTCGCCCGAGCTGGCACGGCTACAGCAAAAGCTGCGCGACAATGCCGCCCTCTTCGACAGCCTGATCTCGACCCCGCAGGCCGGCCTGGACACCCCGATCCGGGTCATCCGGACGGGCGAGGACGACAAGGCAATCGGCCTGTCCCGCCAACTGTTCGACCGCGGCTTCTACGCGTCGGCGGTCTTCTTCCCGGTCACCCCGCGGGGCGATGCGGGGCTGCGCATCATGCTGCGCGCCGACAACGATCCCGACGACATCCGCCGATTGTGCGAGATCGTCGAAGAGCTGGTGGCGCCGGAATCAGCGGAGCTGGTAGGAGTTTCGGCGTGAGCCGGCGGAACACGGGCCAGCCGTGGGTGTTTCGCACGATGCTCATGACGAGTGCGATCAATCCGCGGCAGTACCCCACGGCCCTGCGGTCGGGCGCGGACGTGTGCACGCTCGACCTCGAAGACGCGGTGCCGCCCGCCCGGCGCGAGCTGGCTCGCAGCGTGGCCGCTCGACTGTTCAAAAGGCCGTCACCCGAATGCATCCGCGCCCTGAGGATCAACAGCCTGCGCACCACCGACGGCTTGCGCGATGTCCTAGCCCTGGCGTACGGCGCCATCCGGCCCGACGCCCTGCTCGTTCCGAAGGTCGATTGCGCACACGATCTGCTCATCCTCGAGGACATGCTGGGTGAGCAGGCCGCGGACATCGACTTCCTGGTGACGATCGAAACCGCGGCCGGCCTCGCCGCCGTCGAGCAGATCGCGACGGCCACGCCCCGGGTGCGCGCGCTGGTCTTCGGGGCGGCCGACTTCGCGGCCGACCTCGGCATCTCGATGGACTGGGAACCGTTGCTGTACGCGCGTTCGCGTATCGTCACGGCGGCCGCCGCGGCCGGCATTCCGGCGATCGACGCCCCCACCTTCGACCTCGGTAACGAACTGGCCCTGAAGATCGACGTGAACCGATCGCGCGAGCTCGGCTTCGGCGGCAAGGCCGCGGTTCACCCCCGGCAGGTGGCGGTGATCAACGACGGCTTCACGCCGTTGCCCGCAGAGGTGGAACGGGCTCGACGCGTTATCGACATCGCGCAGGAACGGTCCGGGGAGATCGGCGTCCTCGACGGACAGATGGTCGGTCCGCCCATGGTCGCCGCTGCGCGCCGCCTGTTGCGGCGGGCGAAAGCCCTTGACCCACAGCGTCGATACGCCACCAGCGGATGAGGCTGTCCATGGACCAGATCGGTGCTTACAAGAAGGTCGGTGATCGGCGCTGGCGCGAGTCGCGCGGCCTGGTCTACGAAGACATCGAGGTCGGGGCGATCGTCGAGCACCGTCCGGGCCGAACTTTGACCGAGGCCGACAACATCTGGATGTCATTGCTGGCGCACAACCTGCACCCGTTGCACATCGACAACGCGTACTGCGAAAAGACCGAGTGGAAGCGCCCTTTGGTGTCGAGTCTGGTCACGCTGTCGATCGTCTCGGGGATGAGCGTGCCCAGCACCAGCGCCAAGGGCCTGGCGAACCTGGGCTGGGACGACATCCGGCTCCTCGCCCCGGTTTTCGTCGGCGACACCATCTATGCCGAGACCGAGTACCTCGACAAGCGCCTGTCGAAATCCCGCCCCAGCCAGGGAATCGTCAAATGCGCCACCCGTGGGGTCAAGGCGGACGGCACGCTGTTTCTCACGTGCCGGCGGACGTTTCTGTTGCCGACTCGCGAACACGATCTCGAAGACCAAGCCGCGTACTGAACGGAGGAGGCGCGACGTGCATGACAATGCCGGACGACATGTCGTATTGGTTGATACCTATGCCAACATCGGAACCGAGCTCGCCCAGGGCTTCCGCAGCGCGGGGTACACCCCGGTGCGGGTGCAAAGCACCGCCGAGGTGCCGATAGCGCTGCGCGGCCAACCCGATCGGTACCCCTACGAGGTCGACATCGTGCATCGCGGCGACCTGGACGAGACGCTGGCCCGGCTGTCGGCCTTCCACCCGGTTGCCGTGGTGGCCGGCACCGAACCGGGAGTGGAACTGGCCGACGCGCTCAGCGAATTTTTCCACCCGATCACCGGCGCGCCCACCAACGGGACGGCGCTGAGCGCCGCACGGCGCGACAAGTATCAGATGATCGAGCGGATCAAACAACAAGGTCTGCGCGGAGCCCGGCAGATCTTGGTGGAAGACGAGGACCAGCTCCGCAAGTGGCACAGCGAAATTGGGGGCATGGTGGTCGTCAAGCCGCTGCGCAGCGCCGGCAACGACGGCGTCACCTGGTGCCGCAGCCCGGAGGACGCCGTGCAAGCCTTCCGGCGACTCAACGGACGCGACAACGTGCTGGCGCAGCAGAACGACGGCGTCGTGGCGCAGGAGTGCCTGGTCGGCGCCGAATACACCGTCGACACGGTCAGCCGCGACGGCGAGCACCATGTGTGCGACATCTGGGAGACATACCGCATCAACGCCAACGGTATTCCCGACCTCGTGGTGGCCTGGCGGCTGCTGCCGTCGATCGGCGAAGTGCAGGACGAGCTGACCGCGTACGCCTTCGAGGTGCTCGACGCCCTCGGCATCCGGCACGGCCCGGCGCACGCCGAGATCAAGCTCACGTCGGACGGGCCGTGCCTGGTCGAAGTGGGCGCACGGATAGCGGGCGCCACCCTGCCCGAGTGCGCGCGCATGGCCACCGGACGGTCGCAGGTCGGCTGGGCGGTGGACGCCTATGCGCGACCCGAGCGCTTCGCCCGAAACCGCGGGCGGCCCTACCGCCTGCACCAGCACGTGGCGCGAACGGTGATGGTCGCCCCGCGCAGCGGCACGCTGCTCGCCTATCGGAGCCTGGAGGCCATCAAGGGGCTGGACAGCTTCCACGACATGCGGATCCGGGTCAGCCCCGGGGAACACCTGCCGCTCACCACCAACGACCTGACCTACCCGATCTTCGTCACGCTCGCGCACGAGGTCGGCGAAGTGCTGGCCCGCGACCTGTGGACGCTGCGCTACATCGACGGCGAGAGCTTCTACGAGGTCGCGTAGGGAAGGACGAACCATGTCGCTATGTCATTGCCTGGCGGATGCAAACCACGGCGCCGATGCGGGCCACGAACGGACGGCCGACGGAAGCCTGATCGAGCTCTACCGTCGAATGCCCCCGACCGGTGAGCCCGAGCAGATCGACGCGCTACTGCAACCGCGGAGCTCGGTGCTGGAGCTCGGCGCCGGCACCGGACGGATCGCCGATCCGCTCGCCGCGATGGGCCACCGCGTCACCGCGGTCGACGACTCCGAGCGCATGCTGGCCGAAGTCCGGCTCGCCCGGACCGTGTGCGCCCGCATCGAGGAGGTGCGGCTGGCGGAAAGGTTCGACGCGGTCTTGTTGATCACCAACCTGATTCACTACCGCGGTGACCATCTCCGGCGGTCCGTGCTGGCAACGGTCGCACACCATCTCAAACCGACGGGCAAGGCCGTCGTGCAGTGGAAGCCGCCGGCCTTCTGGGCCGCCCGGCCCTCGGGTTGGACCGAACGCAAATCGCTCGGCGACGTGGCGGCGCGCGTGACGATCAACAGCAATCGTGACCGGCTCGTCGACGGCGAATACGCGCTGATCGCCGACGAATCAGAGCTGCGGCAATGCATCCATCTCGAGGTTTTGACGGTCGCCGAACTGCGCCGCGAGTTCGACCGGGCCGGATTACGCTTGGTCACCCCCACCCCCGAATCGACGGAATGGCTCGAGGTGGTGCGCACGACGACCTGACACCCCCTGTTGGTTGCCGCCGTGTCGACCTAGCATCAGTGCCGTGTCAGAACTCAATACCGCCCGCGGGCCCATCGATACCGCCGACCTCGGCGTGACGCTCATGCACGAGCACGTGTTCATCATGACCACCGAGATCGCGCAGAACTATCCGGAAGCCTGGGGCGACGAGGAGCGGCGGGTCGCCGACGCCATCACCAGGCTCAACGAGCTGAAGTCCCGCGGCGTGGACACCATCGTGGACCTCACCGTGATCGGGCTGGGCCGCTACATCCCGCGCATCGCGCGCGTCGCGGCGGCCACCGAGCTGAATATCGTTGTGGCGACCGGGCTTTACACGTATAACGACGTGCCATTCCGTTTCCACTACCAGGGCCCGGGCGCGCCACTCGACGGCCCGGAGATCATGACCGACATGTTCGTGCGCGACATCGAGGAGGGCATCGCCGACACGGGCGTCAAGGCCGGGATTCTCAAATGCGCCACCGACGAGCCCGGCGTCACCCCGGGCGTCGAGCGGGTGCTGCGCGCGGTCGCGCAGGCGCACAAGCGCACCGGGGTGCCGATCTCGACGCACACCCACGCGGGGCTGCGGCGCGGGCTCGAGCAGCAGCGCATCTTCGAATCCGAGGGCGTCGACCTGACCCGCGTGGTGATCGGCCATTCCGGCGACACCACCGACGTCGGCTACCTCGAGGAGCTCATCGCCGCCGGCTCCTACCTCGGGATGGACCGGTTCGGCATCGACCTGATCTCGCCGTTCGAGGACCGGGTGAACATCGTGGCGACGATGTGCGAGCGCGGGCACGCCGACAAGATGGTGCTGTCACACGACGCGAACTGCTACTTCGACGCGCTGCCCGAGGAGCTGTTGCCGGTGGCCGCACCGAATTGGCATTACCTGCATATCCACAACGACGTCATCCCCGCACTCAAGGAGCGCGGCGTCACCGACGAGCAACTGCACACCATGCTGGTGGACAATCCCCGCCGCATCTTCGAGCGGCAGGGCGCTTATGAGTGAGCCGATCCCGCCGATCGGCACCCAGATCGCGGCGCTGGCACGACTCGCGCCCGACGAGCCCGCCGTCACCTGCGACGGCCTGACCCTCACCCGCGCCGAACTCGACGCCTCGACGAACCGGCTGGCCCGCGCGTACGCCGAGCGTGGCGTCGGCGTCGGCGACTACGTGACCATGGTGCTGCCCAACTCCGTCGAGTGGATCCAGGCGGCGGTGGCGTGCTGGAAACTGGGCGCGGTGCCCCAGCCGCTGTCGGCGCGGTTGCCGGAGGCCGAGTTGCAGGGACTGCTCGACCTGCGCCCGCCCGCGCTGCTGGTCGGCCGTGAGCACCCCCAAATCCCAAGCGTGCCAGCGGGATTCACTCCCAAACCGGCGTTGTCCGACGCGGCGCTGCCCGAAGCGGTGTCGCCGGTGTGGAAGGCGATGGGGTCTGGCGGCAGCACCGGCCGGCCCAAGCTCATCGAATCCGCGGGCGACACCCGCATACCGCCCGCCATCGGCTACCCGCTAGGCGCGCAGGAAGGCGACACGACGCTGGTGCCGATCCCACTGTCCCACAACACCGGCTTCACCACCGCGACGATCGCGCTGCTGATGCGTCACCACCTGGTGGTGATGAGCCGATTCGACCCGCGGCAATTCCTGCGGCTGATCACCGACCACCGCGTCACGTTCCTGACGACGGTGCCGACGATCATGCAGCGGACGCTGCCGGTCTACCACGCCGACCCGGGGGCCTACGACCTGTCGTCGCTGCGCCGGTTCTGGCACATGGGGGCGCCGTGCCCGCCGGCGATCAAGCAGGCGTGGATCGACCTGCTGGGTCCCGAAAAGGTGTGGGAGTTGTACGGCGGCACCGAATTACAGGCGCTCACGTTCATCTCCGGCGACCAGTGGCTGACCCATCGCGGATCGGTCGGCGTGGTGGTCGCCGGGGAGATGCAGGTCCTCGACGACGAAGGCAATCCGTGCCCGCCCGGCGTGGTCGGCGAGATCTACATGCGGCCCGGCCCCGGCGGCGCGCCCACCTACCGCTACGTCGGCGCCACGGCCAAGTCCCGCGACGGCTGGGATTCCCTTGGGGATCTTGGCCATTTCGACGCCGACGGCTTCCTGTACCTGTCGGATCGCCGGGTGGACATGTTCACCGTTGGCGGCCGCAACGTCTACCCCGCCGAGATCGAGAACGCGTTGTCGGCGCACCCCGACGTGCTGTCCTGCCTCGTCGTCGGCGTGCCCGACCCGAATTCCGGCGACCTGGGCCAGGTGCCCTACGCGCTGGTGCACACGGCCGATGGCGCCACGCTGGACGCCGCGGGCGCGCAGGAATTCCTGCGCGAGCGCATCGCAGGATACAAGGTGCCGCCCACCCCCGACTTCATAGCATTCGTCGACACCCCACTGCGGGACGACGCCGGCAAGGCCCGGCGGTCGGCGGTGCGCGCCGAGATCATCGCGCGCCTGCAGGCCACCGAGCCGGCCTGACGCCGTCGCACCAAGAATCCTCCAAGGCCAACCCCCCATCATCGGGCGATGCAGATCGAACCGTTGAGCACTGACCTGATCGAGGCGTACCTGCGATCGCGTGAGTTGCGGTTCTTCCGCAGCGACGACGGCGAGGAGTTCATGATGCTGCCCAGCTACGAGCGCGGCAGGCTGCACGTGAACCTGCGGATCAACGGCCTGCGGCGCGACGTCTTCGAGATCTCCGTCACCCCCGCCGGGTACTACCCCGCGACCCAGCGGCCGCGGCTGATGGAACTGGTCAACGACTGGAATCGCGAAACCCATTGGCCCAAGGCGTTCGTGCGCGAGACCGCCCGACCTAGCCAGGTCGGTGTGGTCGGCGAGAACGCTTACCTGCTGAGCGACGGCATTCACCTCGAGGCGCTGGGCAACCTCGTCCGATCCACCGTGGAATACGGGGCCGACCTGTTCCAGAAGATCGAGCGGGCCATCTGCCTGCCGTCGGCGGACACCCTGGAAGAGTGGATGGACCGCACCGGTTAGGGCGCGATCGCGTCCGCCTCCGCGTCCACGGTATCGGGGGTATCGGCCGGCCTCTCGCGTTTCTCCCAGCGCCGCAACGCTTCCCGGCAGGGCGACTCGACCAGCCCGTAGCTGACCGCGGCGATCGCCCACCCGAAGATCAGCGTCAGCACCAGCACCGCGGGCATCCGGCCGGTGAACGCGAACGTCCCGAGCACGGGGAACACCATGGCCAGCGCGGCCAGATGCCAGATGAACAGGCCGTAGGACCACCGCCCCAGCGTCACCATGACGGTGCCGCCCAGCAGCCGGTGACCGGTGTCGACGCGATCGAGCACCAGGGGGGCAACCAATGCGAACGCGACCAGGGAGCCCGCCGCCGTCTTGACCGCGAACTGCGTGGCCGTGCCGGGAATCAGGCCCTCCGGGCCGGCCAGCGGCGAGGCCGCCAGCAGATAGGCCAGCACGGCGACGACGGCCATCACGACCCGCCGCCGCGCCCACCGGTGTGGCAGGCCGATCGGGCTGTGCACCCATTCCGCCAGCAGCATGCCCGCGGCGAACCAGGAGAAGAAGGCCGGCGGCCAGTTGAGCGGGTTGGTGCCGGAACCGGAATGGATGGGCACCCAGCCCCAGGCCCAGCTCAGCGCCGCCAGCGCGGCGATCACCGGCACCCGCGCGCCGAGCGGCAGGCGCCGGGCCGACAACGCCAGAATCGGCAGGGCCAGATAGAAGCTGACCTCGACGGACAGGCTCCACATCTGGGTCAGCCCGCCGGTCAGGGTGAGGGGCACATAGATCTGGGTGAGGGTCAGGTTGGCCAACCACACGGTCGGGCTGGCGTGGTCGGCGTCGGGCAGCAGCGACAGGATGACGACGACCGCCACCAGGTAGGCGGGCATGATGCGCACCGCCCGGGACCGCAAGTAGTGGCCGGTGCCCGGCCGCGGTGCCAGGCCGCGGGCCGCCGCGGCGTGCCCGCGCCACAACAGGAAGCCCGACAACGCGAAGAACACCGCGACGGCCAGATCGAAGCGGCCGAAGAGCCGACCGGTGACGCCGCTTGAGTGCCCGGTCTGGAAGGCGACGTGCGTGACGACCACGCCCATGGCCGCGCAGGCGCGCATCCCCTCCACGGCGGGCAGGAAGCTGCGCGTCCCGCCCACCTGCCGGCCATCCGTCACCCCCACAGTTTGCATCTGCCGGGTTGGGGGAACGAATGGGTACACCCGAAGGATCGCGCGGGGGCAACAGGTTCGTAAGCCGGGGCCTTACGTTCTGCTGTTAGGGTCAAACGGGTTTGCCTCGGTGCTTGCTCAGGTCGGGGCGGGTCGCGGCTACGGCGCAGGAGAGCACTAGGAGGGCACAGCAACGTGAACCGAGCAGTCATGTTGCGGTTCGCCGCATGCGGGGTCATCGGACTCGGAGCCGCCCTGCTGATCGCCGCGCTGCTGCTGTCGACCTACACCACCGCCCGGATCACCAAGGTCCCGCTCGACATCGACACCACGCTGATCAGCGAGGGCACCGGAACCGCGCTGGACTCGGCGTCCCTGTCGACCGATCACGTGGTCGTCAACCAGAATGTGCCGCTGGTGTCCCAGCAGCAGGTCAGCGTCGAGTCGCCCGCCAACGCCGACGTGGTCACGCTGCAGGTCGGAAGCTCGGTGCGGCGCACCGACAAGCAGAAGGACACCGGCCTGCTGCTGGCGATCGTCGACACCGTCACCCTCAACCGCAAGACGGCGATGGCCGTCTCGGACGACACCCACACCGGCGGTTCGGTCCAGAAGCCGCGCGCCTTCAACGACGAGAATCCGCCCACCGCGATGCCGCTGCGGCACGACGGCCTGGCCTACCGGTTCCCGTTCCACACCGAGAAGAAGACGTACCCCTACTTCGATCCGATCGCGCAGAAGCCGTTCGACGTCAACTACGACAGCCAAGAAGACGTCAATGGCCTGACCACGTACAAGTTCACCCAGAACGTCGGCTACAACGCCGACGGCAAGCTGGTGGCTCCAATGGCGTACCCGTCGCTGTACGCCGGCAACGAGGACGGCAAGGTCACCACGTCCGCGGCGATGTGGGGCGTGCAGGGCGGCGACCCGAACGAGCAGATCACCATGACCCGCTATTACGCGGCGCAGCGGACCTTCTGGGTGGACCCGGTGTCGGGCACCATCGTCAAGGAGACCGAGCACGCCAACCACTTCTTCGCCCGCGATCCGCTCAAGCCGGAGCTGACGCTGGCCGACTATAAGGTCACGTCCAACCAGGACACCGTCGAGTCGCAGGTCAACGCCGCCCGCGACGAGCGGGACCGGCTGGCGCTGTGGTCGCGGGTGCTGCCGATCACGTTCACCGCGGTCGGATTGATCGCGCTGGTCGGTGGCGGCCTGCTGGCCTCGTTCAGCCTGCGGACCGAGAGCGCGTTGACCGATCCCGGCCTGGACCGGGGCGACCAGGACTTCTTCGGGCGCAGCGGGCTCGAGGAGCCGGTGCCCGGCGCCGAAGCGGAGACCGAGAAGCTGCCCACGCAGCGCCCCACCCCGCACCAGGATCCCGGCGCGGACGCGCCCACCCGGGGCCCCGATGAGCCACCCGGGTCCGGGCCGCCCGAGCACCCCAGCCCACCCGAACGGGAATAGCCCGCCGCGTGCGCTGGACCCGGCCCGCCTACGCGTTGGCCTTGGCGCTGCTGGTGGTCGGGCCGCTCCTGGCGCCCGGTTACCTGCTGCTGCGCGACGCCGTGTCCACGCCGCGCTCGTATGTGACCGATACCGCGTTGGGCCTGACGTCGGCGCCTCGGGCGACGCCGCAAGACTTCGCGGTGGCGCTGGCCTCACACGTGCTGGACGGCGGCGTCGTGGTCAAGGCGCTACTGGTCCTGGGGCTGTGGCTCGCGGGATGGGGCGCGGCCCGACTGGTCGCGACGGCGCTGCCCGACGCGGGCGTGGCCGCGCAGTTCGTCGCCACCACCCTGGCGGTCTGGAACCCCTACGTCGCCGAACGGCTGCTGCAGGGGCACTGGAGCCTGCTGGTCGGCTACGGCTGCCTGCCCTGGGTGGCGACGGCCGTGCTGCGACTGCGGACGGCCTCCGGCCCGCTCTTCGGGTTGGCGTTCTGGATCGCGCTGGCCGGGCTGACGCCGACCGGTCTGCTGCTCGCCGCAACGGCGGCGCTGGTGTGCGTGGCCGTCCCGGGCGCGGGCCGTTCGCGCCGGTGGTGCGCCGCGGCGACGCTGGGCGCCGCGCTGGTAGCGGCGTCGCCCTGGCTGACGGCGTCGGCCCTGGGCGCGTCGTTGACCTCCCACCCGCCGGCGAACACGTTGGGGGTCAACGCGTTCGCGCCGCGCGCCGAGCCCGGCCTTGGCACGCTCGCCAGCCTGGCCAGCCTCGGCGGGATCTGGAACGGCGAGGCCGTGCCGATTTCGCGGACCACCCTGTTCGCGGTGTCGTCGGCCGTGGTGCTGCTGGGCGTGGTGGCGGCCGGGTTGCCGACGGTGGCGCGGCGGCCGGCGGCGCGGCCGCTGCTGGCGTTGGCGGTGGTGGCCGTGCTGCTGCCGGCCGCGCTGGCGACCGGCCCGGGCCTGCACCTGCTGGCCGCGGTCGTCGACGCCGCGCCCGGCTTCGGTGTGCTGCGCGACGGGCAGAAGTGGGTGGCGCTGGCCGTGCCCGGATACGCTCTTGCGGGCGCGGGCGCGGTGATGACGCTGCGAAGGTGGCTGTGGCCGGCGATCACGGCGCCGGTCTGCTGCCTCGCGCTGATCTTCGCGCTGCCCGACCTGGCCTGGGGCGTGTGGGGCCAGCTGTCGCCGGTCCAGTATCCGCGCGGGTGGGCCGCGGTGGCCGCCGCGATCAACGCTCAGCCCGGGGCGGTGGCGGTGTTGCCGGCCGGCACCATGCGGCTCTACTTGTGGTCGGGTCGCGCGCCGGTATTGGATCCGTTGCCGCGCTGGGTGCGCGCCGACGTGCTCAGCACGGGCGACCTGGTGATCTCGGGGACCGTCCTCCCGGGCGAGGGCAACCACGCGCGCGCGGTGCAGCAGTTGCTGCTGGCCGGGCCCGATCCGGCCGCCCTGGCGCCGGCGGGCGTGGGCTGGCTGGTCGTGGAGTCGGACACCGCCGGCGACATGGGGTCCTCCGCCCGCACCCTGGCTGCGCTGACGCCGGCGTACCGCGACGACGACATTGCGCTGTATCGCATCGGCGGCGACACGGCCGGGGTGTCCGCCGGCGCGCGCACGGCGACGCTGATCGCGCACCTGGCGTGGCTGGCGGCGCTGATGGCGGGCGGCGCCGGTGCGGTGGTTTGCCGTCTGCGGCGCGACGACACATAACCAGGCGAGACGACACGCCGACGCGCTTCGCAACGCGTTATGTCTCGCGGAGCGGCGCCGGGGCTACACCACGCCGCTGGAGAACTCGCCCGTCCGCACGGCCTCCAGGACGGTGCGCATGGCGTCGGCGCTTTGCCGCCAAGAGAATTCGCCGGATCGCGTGTGCGCCTTGGCGCCGAGTTGGTCGCGCAGCACCGGGTCGGACAGCAGCTCTTCGAGACGATCCATTAACTCGGCGTGGGTGTCCACCAAGATCCCCGTCACCTCGTCGACGATCGAGTCCGACAGGCCGCCCGAGGATCGGTAGCCGATGGTCGGCACCCGGTGCTGGGCCGCCTCGACGACCGCCAGACCCCAGCCCTCCTTGCGCGAGGGCAGCAGCTGCACCCACGAGCTTTGCAGCACATGGTGTTTGGTCACGTCGTCGACGTGACCGTGAAACGTCACCGCGTCCGAGATGCCGAGCCGATGGACGTGGTCGACGAGCCGCTGCCGCCACCAGCCGTCGCCGACGATGTCGAGGTGCAGACCGGGCATGCGTGGCCGCAGTTGCGCGACGGCGTCCAGCGCGTCCTCGATCTGCTTGTGCGGCACCAGCCGCGACAGCACGACCACCCGTGGCGCGGCGGCGCGCGGGCCGGAAAGCGTTCGCTCCGGTGCCTCGTCAAGGCCGTTGCGCACCACCGATATTCGTGCGTTATCGACTCCGAGCGTGACCAGGTCGCGGGCCGACGGCAGCGAGACCGTCACGTACTGGTTGCGCCGGTTCAGCCACGGCGACAGCCTGGACTCGACGAACCAGCCGAGCCGCCCGAGCACCGGCCCGGCCACCGGCCATTGCGCGCGGTGACAGTGGTGCACCAAGACCACCACCCGACGGCCATACACCAGCCGGGCCAGAAACGGCAGGCCGTTCTGGGTGTCGACGACCACGTCGGGCCGCACCCGCCGCAGCGGTCCCAGCCCCAGCCGAGCCGCCGCCATCGCGAGCAAGGCCCAGACGTAGACGGAGTAGCGGCCGCCGGCGCGGTCAATGCACACCCCGTCGACCACTTCGCGGCGGGGCGCGCCGGGATAGCGGGCGGTGCGCAGCGTCACCGCGATGCCGGACGCGGCCAGCTGCGCGCCGATGCGCTGCAAGTAGGCCTCGCTGCCGCCGCCCTGCGGGTGTCCGGTATCGCGCCAGCACAGCAGGAGTACGGAGCGCAGACCAGACATCACCGGTCAGCCTAGCCCGGCGTCGATGCACGCCCGAGCTGCGTAGGGTTGGCCGGTGGCCGCGACCCCGGATCCCACCCGAGTTTTCGCGCGGCGGGCGACCCTGACCCGCGCGCTGCGGCTGCTGTCCGAATTCCGCTACGAGCAGTCCGACCCGGCCCGGTTCTACGGCGCGCTGGCGGCGGACACCGCGGCGATGGTCGGTGACCTGTGGCTGGCCGCGCGCGGCGAGCCCCCCGCCGGCCGCACCCTGCTCGACGTCGGCGGCGGCCCAGGCTACTTCTCCGCCGCCTTCGCCGAGGCCGGGGTCCGCTACCTGGGCGTCGAACCCGACCCCAGCGAGATGCACACGCCCGGACCCTCACCCCCCGCGCGTCCCGGAAACTTCGTGCGGGCCTCGGGCATGGCCCTGCCGTTCGCCGACGATTCGGTGGACATTTGCCTGTCCTCCAACGTCGCCGAACACGTGCCGCGGCCGTGGCAACTCGGCGGAGAGATGCTGCGGGTGACCAAGCCGGGCGGGCTGGCCGTGCTTTCCTACACCGTCTGGCTCGGCCCGTTCGGTGGGCACGAGATGGGCATGTCCCACTACCTCGGCGGCGCCCGCGCGGCGGCCCGCTACGCACGCAAACACGGGCGTCCGGCGAAAAACAACTACGGGTCGTCGTTGTTCGCCGTGTCCGCGGCCGACGGCCTGGCGTGGGCCGCGAGCACCGGGGCGGCGATGGCCGCATTTCCCCGCTACCACCCCCGATGGGCGTGGTGGATGACGTCGGTCCCGCTGCTGCGGGAGTTCCTGGTGAGCAATCTGGTCCTGGTGCTGTCGCCGCGGGAATGAAACATGTTCTCGTTTTGCTTCGGCTTGGGTAGGGTGGCGCCCATGCGCGCCGGCGACGATGCAGCGCGCAGCAATGAGGAGGAGCGGCGCTAGATGAGCGACACCAAGACTGCGGCCAAGACCGAATACGACAAGCTTTTCATCGGCGGCAAGTGGACTGAGCCGTCAACCGACGAGGTGATCGAGGTGCGCTGCCCGGCCACCGGCGAGTACGTCGGCAAGGTGCCGCTGGCGGCGGCCGCCGACGTCGACGCCGCGGTCGCCGCGGCCCGCGCGGCCTTCGACAACGGGCCCTGGCCCACGACCCCGCCCAAGGAGCGGGCGGCCGTGATCGCCAACGCCCTCAAGTTGATGGAGGAGCGCAAGGACCTGTTCACCCGGCTGCTCGCCGCCGAGACGGGCCAGCCGCCGACCGGCATCGAGACGATGCATTGGATGAGCTCGATCGGGGCGCTGAACTTCTTCGCCGGCCCCGCCGTCGACCAGGTCAAGTGGAAAGAGATCCGCACCGGCGGCTACGGGCAGAGCATCGTCTACCGCGAGCCGATCGGCGTGGTGGGCGCGATCGTCGCGTGGAACGTGCCGCTGTTTTTGGCCGTCAACAAGCTGGGCCCGGCGCTGCTGGCCGGTTGCACGGTCGTGCTCAAGCCGGCCGCCGAAACCCCGCTGAGCGCAAACGCTTTGGCGGAGGCCTTCGCCGAGGCGGGGCTGCCCGAGGGGGTGCTGTCGGTGGTGCCCGGCGGGGTCGAGACCGGGCAGGCGCTGACCTCTAACCCCGGCGTCGACCTCTTCTCCTTCACCGGCAGCTCGGCCGTCGGCAAGGAGATCGGCCGGCGCGCCGCGGAGATGCTCAAGCCGTGCACCCTCGAGCTCGGCGGCAAGTCGGCGGCAATCCTCCTGGAGGACGTCGATTTGGCCGCCGCGATCCCGATGCTGGTGTTCTCCGGGATCATGAACACCGGGCAGGCCTGCGTGGCCCAGACCCGCATCCTGGCCCCGCGTTCGCGATACGACGAAATCGTGGACGCCGTAAGCGCTTTCGTGCAGGCGCTCCCGGTGGGCCTGCCGTCGGACCCGGCGGCCCAGATCGGTTCGCTGATCTCCGAGAAGCAGCGCGCCCGCGTGGAGGGTTACATCGCCAAGGGGATCGAGGAGGGCGCGCGGCTGGTGTGCGGTGGCGGTCGCCCCGAGGGCCTGGACAGCGGGTTCTTCGTGCAGCCCACGGTCTTCGCCGACGTCGACAACAAGATGACGATCGCCCAGGAGGAGATCTTCGGGCCCGTGCTGTCCATCATCCCCTACGACACCGAGGAGGACGCGATCAAGATCGCCAACGACTCGGTGTACGGCCTGGCCGGCAGCGTGTGGACCGCCGACATCCAGCGCGGCATCGCGGTCTCGGAGAAGATCCGCACCGGGACCTACGCGATCAACTGGTACGCGTTCGATCCGTGTTGCCCGTTCGGCGGTTACAAGAACTCCGGCATCGGCCGCGAGAACGGCCCCGAGGGCGTGGAGCACTTCACCCAGCAGAAGAGCGTGCTCATGCCGATGGGCCACACCGTCGAGGGCTGACACCCCACGCTCCGAGCGTGCACCCGCCGCGAAAGATCGGCAGAAGTCTGGCGATGGGGCACGTTCGGCGTTGCTCTTTACGACCTGGAATTATGTAAGGAAGCATAGAAACCTACTTGTTACGCGTCCGTAAATGCCGGTCAACAGGCATCGGTCAACCACGTTTCCCGTGCGTCTGGATTTACCTAGGCAATAAAACTTGCTTACTGGACTGCTGTCTTATATGCTTCTCAGCATAATCATGGGCTGCACTTAGGGCCGGGAGAGAATCATGTGGATCATCGAGCTGAACATCGGCGGCTATCAATTCACCCGCGAGATGCCCGACCTGAAGCGCCGGAATTTCCGCTTCAGCCCACGCAGCATGCACTGGCCGGTGCTGCGGCATTCCCACGCTGCATGACGTTGGCCACGGGAGGCACGAGAGTGACGACCACCAGCGAAACGGTGCAGCAATCCACCCGGACGAAGCGCGGCGGCACGCGCAAGAAGATGTTGGCCAGCGCCGCCGAGGTGATGCGTGAACGAGGCGCCGCCGGGGTGACCATCGATGCGGTGCTCGCGCGCAGCGGCGCGCCGCGCGGCTCGGTCTACTACCACTTCCCCGACGGCCGCAATCAGATTCTGATCGAGGCGCTGCGGTACTCCGGTGACTCCATCACGGCGATGATCGACGACGCCGCCGAGCAGGGCGCCCGCGTGCTGCTGGGCAAGTTCGTCGAGTTCTGGGAGCGCCTGCTGACCGAGGGCGGCTTCAGCGCCGGCTGCCCCGTGGTGGCCGCGGCAATCGGCTCGGACGCCGACGATGCCGCGCTTTGCGCCGAGGCCGGTGCCATCCTGGGCCGTTGGTGCGCCGCGCTGACCCGGGCGTTCACCCGCGACGGCTTCGACCAGCCCTGCGCCGCCTCGCTCGCGGTGATGTCGATCGCCGCGCTGGAGGGCGCCATCGTGCTGTCCCGCTCGACCGGCAGCATCGACCCGTTGCGCCAGGTCGGCGATGAGCTCGAATTCCTCATCAAGGCAAGGGAATTCGTGGTCCGCAACAAGCTCGCGGAGTAACTCCTCAGTCGCTGGCGGGCAGCGGCTTGACCTCCTTGAGCTGCAGCGCGGTCGCGCCGACGCTCAGGCTACCGGCGCCCGGCTTGGTCACCAGCACCTCGGCGCCGGTCTCGTCGACGTAGCGCTTGCCCATCACGGTGCCGTCGGCGAACGCCGGGTCCAACTCGCCCGAACGCTCGGCGCCTATCGGCACCATCGGCGCACCGCCGCAACGCAAGTCGTCGAGGCTGTCGGCGCTCCTGACGACGATCACCTGCGTGTCACACACCTGGCTGGCCAGGCGGGTTCCATTCTTGATCATGCACGTAGCCCTTCTAGCATCTCGATGATCTCCCGGCGAAGTACCTTGCCGGTGGGGGTCGTGGGCAGCTCGTCGCGAAACACTACCCGGTCCGGAGTTCGCGACCCGCGCAAGCTTTTACGGACATGCTCGCGCAATTCCTCGGGATCCGGTTCCACACCGGGGCGGGGCACCACCACCGCGACGATCGCCTGCCCCCACTGCGAATCCTCGACGCCGACCACGGCGACGTCCCGCACGTGCGGGTGCTCGACCAAGACCTCTTCGAGCTCGGCGGGCGCGATGTTCTCACCGCCGCGGATGATCGTGTCGTCGCTGCGCCCGCCGATGAACAGGTAGCCGTCCTCGTCGAGCATGGCGATGTCTTTGGTTGGGAACCAGCCATTTTCGTCGAGCACCGAACCAATCCCGGTGTAGCGTCCGGACACCTGCTCGCCGCGGACGAACAGCTCACCGGTTTCCCCGGCCCCGAGCACGTTGCCGTCCTCGTCGCGGATCTCGATCTCGATGCCGGGCACCGGCTTTCCGACCGACGCCAGCCGCTTGGCGACCTCGGGCGCCTCGGCGGCCTGTGCCGCCCGGTGGTCGTCGGGGGTCAGCACCGCGATGGTCGAGCTCGTCTCGGTCAGGCCGTAGGCGTTGACGAAGCCCACGCCGGGCAGCAGTTCCAGGGCCCGGCGAACCAGCGGGAGCCCCACCTTGGACCCGCCGTAGGCGAGGTTGCGCAGCGACGGCAGCTCGTGACCGTCGGCCTCCAGCGTGGCGACGATGCGGTCCAGCATGGTGGGCACCACGGTCGCGGTGGTCACGTTCTCGGCGTTGATCAGCCGAACCCATTCCTGCGCATCGAAATTCGGCAGGTAGACCATCTTGCGCCCGGCGTACAGGTTCGACAGCGCGGCGCCCACCCCGGCGATGTGATAGGGCGGCACACAGATCAGCGCGGCGTCGCTGTCGGCGGCCGATTCGAACTCCACCGTGCCGGTCACGTAGCTGGTCAGGTTGTTGTGCGACAGCTCGACGGCCTTGGGCTGCGACGTGGTGCCCGAGGTGAACAGCACGATGGCGACCGAGTCCGGGTCGGGAAACTCCGCGGCCGGCTCGTTCTCCCGCGCGGCCGCCAGGAATTCATCGGTGGTCATCAGCCGGCCGGACGCGTCGCCGACCATGTCCCGGTAGCGGCTGTCGACGATCACCAGGGGCTCGGGCAGGCGCTCGATGAGCGCCCGGATGCCGTCGGCGGACAGCCGGTAATTGATCGGGGTGAAGGCCAGCCCGGCGCGCGCGGACGCAAAGATCAGCACCGGCAGCATCGCGCCGCCGGTGCCCACGTAGGCCACGTGCCCGGCGCCCGATCCCGCGATCACGCCGGCGCCCCCGTCGGCGAGATCGCTGAGCTCCTGCGTCGTCAGCCGCAGGTCACCGGAGACAACCGCCGTGCGATCGGGATTGCTCGACGCGGCCATCTCCAGCAGCAACGAAATACTCACGCTTGCACTCCGGTATCAACGCGTTACAAAGCTGGCCAAAAGTGTCATGCTTAACTGTAGTTTAGCCACGCGGTGGCCAGAGACGGGGCCGCCGGCTCAGCTGCCCGTCCAGCGCGGCGGCCGCTTCTCGGCGAAGGCGATCGCACCCTCTTTGGCGTCGTTGGACGCGAACACCGGAGCCAGGATCGTGTTCTGCTCGGCGAACATGGTGTCGGGGCTCCAGCCGCGGGACTCCACGATGATCCGCTTGGTGGCGGCCACCGCGAGCGGCCCGTTGGCGGCGATCTTCTCGGCCAGCGCGATGGCCTCGTCGAGCGCCTTGCCCGGCTCGGCCAACACGTTGACCAGCCCCAGCGCGTGGGCGCGCTCGGCCGGCAGGTTGTCACCGGTGAGCGCGAGCTCCATGGCGATGGCCGACGGGATGCGCTGCGGCAGCCGCAGCAGGCCGCCGCCGCCGGCGACCAGCCCGCGCTTGACCTCGGGGATGCCGAAGGCCGAATCTTTGGACGCGACGATCAAGTCGGTGGCCAGGGCGAGCTCGGTCCCGCCGGCCAGGGCGTAGCCCTCGACCGCCGCGATCAGCGGCTTGGCGGGCGGGCGCTCGGTGAAGCCCATGCCGCGACCCTCGACGATGGGCAGTTCGCCGCGCGCGAACGCCTTGAGGTCCATGCCCGCGCAGAACGATCCCCCGGCGCCGGTCAGGATGCCCACCGAAAGACCCGGGTCGCCGTCGAGCCGGTCGACGGCCTCGGCCAGGCCGTTGGCCACCGCAGCGTTGACCGCGTTCTTGGCCTTCGGCCGGTTGATCGTGATGATCAGGATCCGGTCCCGCTGTTCGACCAGGACTTCGGGTTCGCCGGCTGCTTCATTCCCAGTGCTCACGTGCCGCACCGCTCCTTCGGGTAGGGGTGGCTGCTGTCGGAGAAGATGGTAGCGGTCGGCGGAAATGACGTTAACATCCCCCGAGATTCCCGTTACCGCCGGGCCTTGCCGCCGATCGTGCGGCGCAGGTCAGGCCTCAGATCAGGCCGGCGCCATCGCCGCCTCGATGACGGTCAGTTCTTCGGAAAGGCCTGCGGCCCTGCGGATTTCGATGAAGTCGGCGACCATGGCCGCGGTCACCTCATGCGGGTCTTTCAGCGTGGCGCCGTCGGACAGCACGGAGATGTTCAGCTGGTCCACGTAACTCCACACGGTGATGTTGAGGCCGCTGCCGGCGGTCAGCGGGCCCACCGAGTAGATCTCGGTGACCAGCGCGCCGCCCACTTTTCCACGCTCGCGCGGACCCGGCACGTTGGAGATGTTCAGGTTGAGGATCCTGTTGTGCCCGTCGCGGCCGGAGGCCCACCGGAAGAAGGCCTGGGTGGGTGCGGGTGGCATGTAGGCCGCCCAGCGGCTGACCAGCTCCGGTCCCATGAGCTGGTTGCTTTCCTTGGCGGCGATGGCGTTCTCGTGGCTGCACCGCACCCGCTCCAGCGGATCGTCGGAATCGGTCGGCAGGCCCACCAGCACGCCGGTGAACCGGTTGCCGGAGATGCGCTCGGGCGAGAAGTCGTAGCTCATCGGCACCGAAGCCAGCAGGGGGCCGGCCTGGCCGTCGTAACGCAGGAGCAGCGTTCGAAGCGCGCCGGCCGACATGGCCAGCACCATGTCGTTGATCGTCGCCCCCAGCCGCTTGCCGGTCTCCTTGACGTCGGCCAGCGCCAGCGTGGCGGTGGCGAACCGGCGCTCGGGCGTGATCTTGTGGTTCATGAAGGTCGGCGGCGGTTCGAATGGCCGGCTCAATTCCGGGGAAAGCTTGCGCGAGCTGCGCCGCACCCGGCCCAGACCCTCGGCCGTGTAACGGATCGTGTGCGGGATCCGCCCGACGTGGCGCAGGTGGTCGGCGAACGCCGAACCCAACAGCTGCCCGGTGGTGGGCGCCGGGTCGGAAACGTACGGGCCGCCCTCGGGGCCGGGCTGCAGGTCCATGCCGCGGGCCAGCAGGTTGGCCGAGGCGACGCCGTCGGCGAGCGCGTGATGGATCTTGCCGACGACCGCGATCCGGTGGTTCGCCAGGCCTTCGATGAAGTACATCTCCCAGAGCGGGCGGCTGCGGTCCAGCGGCGTGCTGGCGATGCGCCCGATGGCCTCGTCGAGCTCGCGGCGCCCGCCGGGCGCGGGCAATCGCCATGGCCGGATGTGGTAGTTCAGGTCGAGGTCGCAGTGCTCCCGCCACATCGGATGGTGGAGCTTGAACGGGATGTCGACCAGCTGGTAGCAGAACGGCTCGAGCTTGTTCAGCCGGCCGCGGATGACTTCGCGGAAAGCGTCGATGCCGAAGTCACGGTGATCGGAATCGAGTTCGATCACAGCGGCTTTGATGGTGTGCATGTGCACGTTCGGCGTTTCGCTGTACAACAGGACCGCGTCCCACCCGCTCAGCCGTTTCACCGCTGCCCCTTACCCATAGAGGGACCATACTCAGCAGCGGCAGCTCAGATGACCTCTTTGGCCGCGTTGGCCTTGGTGCGATAAACCTGGTTGAGGAACAGCGAAGTCGCGTGCGCCGCCGCGCCGGCCCGCTCCCCGTCGATGAGGTCGTACCCGTGGCCCGCGCCGGGCAATTCCAGGTAGCCCACCATCGAGTGGGATACCGCGCGCATCCGGTCGACGAAGCTGCGCGCCTGCTCGACGGGGATGACGCTGTCCTTGCTGCCGTGAATCACCATGAACGGCGGCGCATTTCGGTGCACGCGTGCCATCGGCGACGCGTCGCGGAACACCTCGGGGTGACGGTCGATCCTTCGCCTGACCACCACCCGCTCCAGGAAGTCGACGAACCTGTCGCGCTCTGGAGTCGAGCGGTCCTCCCAGTCGTAGCGACCGTAGATGCCGACCACCGCATCCACCGAGGTGTTGGCGCCTTCCGGCAGCTTTGCGTGGTACTGCGCGTCGTCGGGGGTGAGCCCGGCCAGCGCGGACAGGTGGCCGCCGGCCGAACACCCCGCCACCGCGACGAAATCGCGGTCGCCGCCGAACTTGTCGACGTTGGCCCGCGCCCAGGCGATGGCGGTCTTGACGTCGATGATGTGCCGCGGCCACCGGTGCTGCGGGGCGACGCGGTAATCGATCGCCAGGCAGACCCAGCCCTGCTCGGCCAGCCGGGACATCAAAGCGGAGCCCTGACCCATGGCCTTGCCGTGCACCCAGGCGCCGCCCGGGACGAAGATCAGCACCGGCGCGGGGTGCGCCGGCAGATCCTTGCGACGCCAGACGTCGAGCACCTGCGCGGGGTGGTCGCCGTAATGCACCGCGCGACGGTGGAGGTAGCGGCGCTGACGCAGCGCGTCCCAGATCGGCGGCGTCCGTAGCGCCGCAGGCCAGTCCAGCTCGAGATCGGCGGCCGACACGATCCCCCGCAGGGCCGCGACCGACACGTCCCGGGTGCTCTCGCGACCCAGGCGGGGGCTGTCCTCGGCGTCCGACGGCGGCCGTCCCTTGGTCATTCCGGAGAGGAAGTCGGGGGCGGTGCGAGCGGCCCAGATGCCCATCGCGGTGAGGCCGCCCAGCGGCTCGAGGTGCTTGCCGACCACCGGCAGCGAAGCACCCGCGGCGCTCAAGGCCAGCGCGTAGTCGCCGGGGCGCGCCCGCAGCAACCTCTTTGCGCACGATCTCATAGTCGGCCTCCTTGCCGTCGAGTGAGGGCAGCGTACCCCCGGCCCCCGGTCCAAAACCGACGTTTGCGCCGGTGGAACACCCGGTGTCTGGAAGACCCCCGCCCCGCGGTTGCCCGAGCACGGTCACGCCGTTCCCGGACGCGGAGTCGTTAGCTATGCGCGGCGGGTGGTGGCCGGTCGCGACACGCTCACATCGCCGCCAGGCACGCGATCACCCGGCCGCCGATCAGGCGGACACCGGTCAGCGTCAGACCGACCTGACCGGCGAGCGCCGCGGCGCTGTCCACCCCGACCGAGGCCCAGCGGAACCAGGGTCCGACCTCGCACGCCGACTCCAGCCGGACCCAGCGCGAACGGATGCCGATGTTCTCGGCGTCGAACTCGGCCACGCACCGCCCGCCGCGCGCCAGCAGTTCGGCCGCCCGCCCCAGGATGCGGAGCGGGTCTCCGCCGAGGCCGACGTTGCCGTCGACCAGCAATACCGTCTGCCAGAGACCCATCGCGGGCAGCGGGTCGAACACGTCGCCCAGCAGGGCCGGCGCGCCGCCGCGGCTCGCCAACCGGATCGCGGTCGCAGAGCGATCGATGCCCAGCGCCGGTACTCCCCGCGCAATCAGCCGGGCCACCAATCGGCCCGGCCCGCAACCTAATTCGATCGTCGGCCCGATACACATCTGCGTGACGGCTTCGTCGAACACTTCGTCGTAGGCGTCCCCGGATCGGTCACCGGGACATCCGCCGTCCGGACATCGCACGCCCAACCAGCGGTGCGCCGGGAGCGGCCGCAGCTCGCCGTCGTCATGCCGAATCCAACATCGCTCGCCGCCGAGTGCCCGATCGTAGAGATGCCCCAGCATTCACGTCCCTCGCGTCCTGCCCGACCGGGCGGCCCACGCTCGGTCCCGGTAGGGGACGTTGCGACGACGAACCCGCAAACACGCTGACGCATGGCGCGCTCGTCAGCATTCCACCGATACCCCGATCCTTACCCGGCTAATCCACCGCCCCTGGAGCACGCGGGCGGTAGCGGATCGGTTCATTGACGATCCGCTTTCGCGGAAGTCGCATTCACAGATCGCACGCCTTCGGCTTTCCGAGTCGGTGATACTGATGCGGTGCCGAACACCGATGTTCACCCCGACCTGCAGCGGATCGCCCGCTTCGCCCCACGCCGACTCGTCGGTCCCCGGAGCCTGCCGATAGTGCGGGTCGGGATCGCATTGCGCGGGCGGCTGGGTAGGCCCGTCCGCGATGTCGAGGTGATCACGCTGGGCTCGGGGGCCGGCGTCCGGCTGTTCCGGCCGGTCGGCGTGGCCGAGCCGACCCCGGCGCTGCTGTGGATCCACGGTGGCGGATACGTGATCGGCACCGCCGAGCAGGACGACCGGCTCTGCGCCGGGTTCAGCCGGCGGCTGGGCCTCACCGTCGCGTCGGTGGAATACCGCCTCGCGCCGGAACATCCGTATCCCGCGCCGCTGGAGGACTGCTATTCGGCGTTGACCTGGCTGGCGGGCCTGCCGTCCGTGGACCGGTGCCGGGTGGCGGTCGGCGGCGCCAGCGCCGGCGGAGGCCTGGCCGCGGCCCTGGCCCTGCTGGCCCGCGACCGCGCCGAGGTGAGCCCCGCGTTCCAGCTGCTGACCTACCCCATGCTCGACGACCGCAGCTCGGCCACCGCCCGCAATTCGAACTATCGGCTGTGGGACAACCGCAGCAACCAGTTCGGCTGGTCGGCGTACCTCGGCGACGCCGACCCGCAGGTCGCCGTGCCAGGGCGCCGCGAAGACCTGAGCGGGCTGCCGCCGGCCTGGATCGGGGTCGGCACGCACGATTTGTTCCACGACGAGGACCTGGCCTACGCCGAGCGCCTGACCGCCGCCGGGGTGCCGTGCCAGGTCGAGACGATTCCGGGCGCGTTCCACGGATTCGACCTCATCGCGCCCAAGGCGCAAGTGTCGCAACGGTTTTTCGAAAGCCAGTGCGAAATTCTGCGCGCCGCCCTTGCCACCGCGCCGTGATCGCCGGTCACATCGCGAAATAGACGAGTTCGCCGCCGATGATAGTGGCCGCCACCATCCCGGCATCCAGCTCGGCCAGCGCCGTCGCCGGCGGCTCGCTCAGCACACAGAGGTCCGCCGGCTGCCCGATCGTTACGGTCCGCGCCTGCCCCGGCCGCTCCGGCCGGCCCAAAAACATCGTCAAAGCCGCTTGGGCTGTGACACATTCGTCGGCGTTGAGCACGGTTCCGCCCGGGGTGGTGCGGTGGACGGCGGCACGCATCGCGGTCCAGGGGTCACCGTGGCCGAACGGCATGTCGGTGGACAGCGCCACCGGCACCGAGGCCTCCATCAGGGAGGCGACCCGCCACAGCTGGCGATGCTCGGCGGCGGGGACGTCGGCGAGGTAGTGATCGCCGCGCTCGGCGACGAAGTTGGGCTGCGTCACCACCGTGACCCCCAACTCGGCCAGGTCGGCCAGGTTGTCGTCGGGCACGACGGCGGCGTGCTCGATGCGGTCCCGCGGATGGCTGCCGGCCGCCCGCAGCGCGGCTATGGTGACCACCAGTTGGGCCGCGGTCACGCAGTGCACGGCGACCGGCCGGTCATCGGCGTGCTGGCGGGCGATCCAGTCCGTCAGCGCGTCCAGGTCGAGCCGGTCGTCGTGCAGGATCTTCTTGCCCGGAGCGAGGAAGCTCGGCCGCGGACGGAACTCGCCGTGCCGGTGGGCCACCACCAGTGACACCATGTCGTCGGCGTCCAGGTCGGGGGTGGCGTCGGTGACGCCGGTGACGCCGTAGGCGGTGACTCGCCGGCTCAGTTCGGCCAGGTCGCTTTCGCGCCGCTGCAGCAGGTCCGACCAGCCGTGGTCCGCGCTGCGCAGGCGCCCGTCGGGATGGTCGGCAAGGCCCACGCGCCCCAGCGCCTCGGAGTTGAGGATCCACAGCGCACCGCTGCGGTGCTGGATACGCACCGGGACGCTGCGAACCATGCCGTCGAGCGCGTCCCGGTCCAGGTCGCCGGCCACCGACTCGTGGTAGCCGACGGCACGAATCCACCCGTCGGGACCGGGTGTTGCGTTCGACAGCAGTTGCGTCAGTTCGGTTTTGGTGCTGACCCCGGGCGGACCGACGAAGAACGAATCCAGCGCGGAGGCGGCCGAGCGCACGTGCACGTGGTGATCGTGCAGGCCGGGCAGGACGGTGCCCCCGCCGGCGTACAGCACGCCCTCGCCGCGCTGGGCGACCAGGCCGTCGCCCATTTCGTCGATGTGCGCACCGACCCGGATGTCCGTGATCGTTCCGTCCAGCAATCGGGCTTGCTTGATTATCATGTCGGACAACGTATTTTCGCGATCAGGCGGCGCACGGCGTCGTTGTCGGCGCCCAGCCCGGGGGCCGCTCGTGATATCGGCGGAACCGGCGGCGCCGGGGCCGGGCACACGGCGGTCGATGCCTCCGAGGGCAGCGCCGCATAGCTCGCGGCGACCGCGGCCATCGACACCTCGATCAGCTCGCCCCCGCCCCGGCCGAGCGATTCGACCGCCGCCCGGGTCGCCTCCAGCCCCGTCAGCGGATCGGCGATGGCGTCGCCGCAGAACACCGGCCCGTCGGCGGCGACACCGACGAGGCCACCGGCCACCGCGGCGTCATCGCCGAACGCCGGCCTGTCGTCGTCATAGCCTTTGATGCGCAACCAGATTCGGCCCGGCCGCGGCGCGGCGTCAGCCGGCCCGAGCCGGCGCCTCGCCAGCGCCGCGGGGCGCGAGCCTTCGATCACGATGTCGGCGACGGCCAGCAGCTCGCGCAGCTCGCCGGCTTGATCGTCGAAATCGAGGCAGTAGGAAAGCTTTTCGCTGTTGACCCAGTCGAAGAAGGCGCTGTTGCCCCGCCTGGTGCCGTCCGGGCGGCGCGGGCTTTCGACCTTGACGACCCTCGCCCCGGCGCGCGCCAGCAGCTGCCCGCACAGCGGGCCCGCCCACATCGACGACAGGTCGGCCACCAACAGGCCCGTGAGGTCGCGCGCAATGGACCGCGAGCCCAGCGGCCGTATTCGCGGAGGCCGGGCAGCGGTCTCGCCGAGGCCGGCGGCCGGGATGTCGAGCAGGGTCGCGCGCTCGATGACTACGCGCACCGAATGCGTTGCGGCCCAATGCTGCAGCGACGGCCACGGGTCGAGCGGCACCCCATCGGCCTGCAGCAGCGCGGGGACGGCGGCGACGTCATCGGGGCGCGACAGCGTGATTGCGCACCAACCGTCGCTGGCCGCCAACAGCCGACTGGCGCCGCCGGCGGACACCCGGCCACGACGCGTCAATCCGAGCAAACCGGCGCGACCGGTCAGCAGCGTGGCCGCGTCGACGTCCACGTGCAGACGGTCGGCGAGGGTTGCGGCCACCTCCTCGGCGCGGGCCAGCACGCTCGCGCGGGAGAAGTCGGGGGGCCCGTCGGGCAGGCCGGTCAGATAGGCCAGCCCGCTGCTCCCCCACTTGCTGGCCCTTCGCGACGGCACCGAACTCACACCCCCATCATGCGCGACGGTCGCCGGGATCGGTTGAGCACATCCAGACACCAATGCGGCGCCGGGGGAACTCCGATACCGCCCCTGAAACTCTTGCAGAGACCGCAATGAATTCAACGAATAACGAGTTAGCCATCCACACGCGTACTTTCGTCACCGGATTGCGGGACTTCCGGCCCCTGTTACCCGGATTCAACGCCGTTTATCTTCGCTCTTGAGGATCTTATTGAGTGGGCGGTTCCAATGTCATACTCACACCAAATCGCGGCGCTAGAAGCGCTCTCGGCGCCGGTCGCCGCCACCGTACGGCCCGGCATCGGATGCCGTGGGCAGGGATCCACGCGGTGGGTTGGGGGCCCGCGTGCGTACTTTCGTCACCTGATTTCGGGACCAACCGACGCGCGCGGGGGACATTCGACCCTCGCGGCGATAATGGGTTTGCTGCGAAGGTGTCGCAATGGTTGATTTCGGCGCCCTGCCTCCGGAGATTAATTCCACGAGGATGTATGCCGGTCCCGGCCCGGGATCGCTGGCGGCCGCCGCGGCGGCGTGGAACGCTTTGGCCGCCGAATTGCATTTCGCCGCAAGTTCTTACCGTTCGGTGGTCGCGGGTTTGACCACCGGACGATGGCTGGGCGCCTCGTCACTGTCCATGGCGTCTGCTTTTGGGCCGTATGCGGCGTGGATGGCCGGGATCGCCGCGCGGGCCGCGGAGACGGCCGGTCAGGCCATGCTCGCCGTGGAGGTCTATGAGGCCGCCTTCGCGATGACGGTGCCACCGCCGGCGGTCATGGCCAACCGGGCTCAACTGGCCGCACTGGTCGCCTCCAACTTTTTCGGCCAGAATTCGGCGGCCATCGCGGCCACCGAAGCCGAATACGGCGAAATGTGGGCACAGGACGCCGTGGCGATGTATGAGTACGCCGCGAATTCGGCGGCCGCTTCCTCGGTGACACCGTTCAGCCCAGCGCCGCCGGTCGCCAACCCGGCCGGCGTGGTCGGCCAGGCCACCGCGGTGGGTAAGGCGGCGGGCGCGGGGGCAGAGCACGCGGCCAGCATCGTTTCCTCGGTTCCGACAACGCTATTGAAGCTCGCAGCACCGACGCCGAATGTTGTAACCCCATTGGACGCGCCGACGACGCTGGCAGACCTGTTCGGGGCCACCGACCTTGCGACGCTGTCGCCGGCGCTGGTCAGCCTTGCGGTCACCCCGGTGTATGCAATTCCGAGCTATTTCATGGCGGCAGCGACGCCGCTGTATGTGCTGTCCTCCAGCTTTGCGATCGCCCAGAGCGGGCAGGGGATGCAGGCCACGGCGAATGCGGAACAACGGGCGGCGGCGGCCGCCGAAGCGGCGAATCCGGCCGCCACGGGGGGCGCTACCCCGTCGCTCACGTCGAGCGTGACGAGCTCCGTGGGCAAGGCGACCTCGTTGGGCCCCATGTCTGTGCCGGCGAGCTGGACCAGCGTCGCCCCCGCGGCGAAGGCGGGCACAGCGGCCGCATTGACCAACGCCGCTTTCAATGGCGAAAACGTGACAAACGTGCCGCCCAGCGTATTGGGCGGGATGCCGGGCGCTTTTTCCCGATCCGGCAGATCCGTCGGACCCCGATACGGGATCGTCCCCACCGTGATGACACGCCCGCCGGCCGGCGGGTACGGGTAAGCCGGGACATGAGCGCCGAGCGGCTCATCCCCCCGGATCCCTCAGGCGTGGTTGGGCGCGACGTGGACGTCGCCGCAGACGGCGCGCGCATGGTCATCGGCGGCACCATCGTCGAGCGTCGCGGGTTCGACGAGGTGCTGTCGATCATCGCGTCGCGCCTGCAATCCGCGGCGACAGCCGGCCTGGCAGTGGGCTCGGTGAACCTCGACCACTTGTACCGTTTCCGGAATGTCACGGCACGGCCCACCGGTCCGCTGGAATGGCTGTTGCTTGCCGACGGGATGCCGATCGCCTGGCGCGGCCGACTGCTCACCGGCAAGCCATGGCCCCGGGTCACCGGCGCCGACCTGCTGCCCGCCTTGTTAGCGCTGGCCGAAGAGACGGGCCGGCGGGTCGGCTTTTTTGGCGGCAGCGCCGAAACCCACAACCGGCTCGCCGAGCATTTACGGAATCGCCGTCCGGCGCTTGCGATCTCGGGGATGTGGGCGCCAGACCCGCACAGCATCGCGTCGTGTTCGCAAAGTTTGGCGGCGGCCGTCCGCGACGCGCGCACGGACATCCTCGTCGTCAGCCTCGGCAAGCCGTTGCAAGAGCATTGGATCGACCGATACGGCTGCGCGACGGGCGCACGAATCTTCCTGGCGTCCGGTGGTGCCATCGATTTTCTGGTCGGCACCACGCATCGGGCGCCGGACTGGATGCAGAACGCCGGACTGGAATGGTTCTATCGGTTGGCCCACGAGCCGCGCCGGTTGGCCCGCCGCTACCTGCTGCAGGGTCCAATCGCATTGCTCCGCGCGGCGCGCGCGCAGCTCATCTGCTATCCCGCTAGCTACTACACCGGCTACCCGGACGCGCCGACGAGCGGGGATGCCGACCTGCCCGCTGGCCCCAGACCTGCAGCTGCAGCCGGGCCAGCGAGCGCGTAAGCAAAAGCGGGGCGGCATGGCATTGCTCAAACACCGAAACAGTGCTTCGTTGGAAACCGCCCACCCGGCGGCCGCGTCGGACCGGCGCAACCCGCGGCGCTGGCAGCACCGGTATTCGCACCGTCTGCGCATCAGCGATGCGCTAATCGTCTGCGCATCCGTGATTCTCGCTCAGTACGCCCTATTCGGTGTTTCGCCCCGCATCCCGGGTTATTCGCGCCCGGTGACGATACTGTCCTCATTTATTTTCGTGACGATCTGGCTGTCGTTTCTTGCGATATTCCAAACGAGATCACCACGGATCATCGGTGCGGGGCTCGATGAATACCGGCGGATTGCCACCGCATCGTTCTGGACCTTCGGCATGATCGCGATGCTGGCGCTGCTCGCCAGAGTAGAGCCGCCCCGGATATATCTGGCAATCGTGCTCCACGTCGGCACTTTCGGACTGCTGGCGAGCCGCAACATCTGGCGTAGGTATATCGGCCGCAAGCGTGCGCATGGTGAATACCAGACGATGGTATTGGCGATCGGAGACCGGGCGAAGGTCTCCCGCCTTGTGCAGGAGCTGGACCGCAATCCATCCGACGGTTATGTCGTCGTCGGTGCCTGCATACCCGGATCCGGGCCGCCCCGAGGCGATCTCCTGACGGTGGACGGCCACGACGTCCCGATCCTTGGTGACGAATCTTTCGTGCCGAACGCGGTCGACCGCTGCGGTGCGGACACGGTGGTGGTGACGCAGACGGAGGGTTACGGCATCACCGCGATCCGAAACTTGATGTGGCAACTGGAAACTCGGGACGTAGACCTCGTGGTGTCGCCGGGGGTGTGGGATGTCGCGCCGGCGCGGTTGACCCTGCGGCCCATCGCCGGATTCCCGCTGCTCCACGTCGAAAAACCGCAATACACGGGGGCTCAGCAATTCCAAAAGCGCGCCTTCGACTTCTGTTTCGCGCTGACGGCTTTGATCGGGACATCGCCGCTTCTGCTTGCGGCTGCCATCGCCATCAAGCTGACCAGCAAAGGACCCGTCTTCTACCGTTCCGAACGCATAGGCCATAACGCAAAGTCGTTCACGATGTTCAAATTCCGGACCATGACGGTGGATGCCGATACGCAACTCGACAGCCTGCTACCGCTGAATCAAGGCGCCGGCAACATACTCTTCAAGATGCGCCAAGACCCGCGGGTCACGCCCGTTGGCAGAATGCTGCGCCGATTCAGCATCGACGAGCTACCACAATTCATCAACGTGCTCAGGCAGGAGATGAGCGTGGTCGGGCCGCGGCCTCCGTTGCGGCGAGAGGTGGAAAGTTACGGCGGTGATGTCAAGCGGCGGCTGCTGCTGAAGCCGGGCGTCACCGGACTGTGGCAGATACGTGGCCGGTCGGACCTTTCCTGGGAAGACTCGGTCCGACTGGATCTGTCATACGTCGACAATTGGTCGCTGGCGGGTGATCTCATGATCATCCTGCAGACGCTGAGAGCCGTGCTGGCGGGCCGCGGGGCCTACTAGGTGGCCAGACCGGCGGCCAGCGCCAGCCACGCCCTGATGTGCTGGTCGTGTAGAAACCTGTCGTGCGCGTCGCGCGCGGCGGCGGCGCCCAGCTCGTGGCGGCGCGCGGGATCGGCGAGCAGCCCGGCCAGCGCGTCACCGAAGGCGTCGAGGTCGGTCGGGTCATCGAGCAGCAGCCCGGTCCGCCCGTCGCGGATCTGGTCGCGGATGCCGCCGACAGCCGACGCAAGGACTGGCTTGCCCTTCCACAGCGCCTCGGTGACGGTCAGGCCGAAGCCCTCCTCGAGGCTCTTCTGCACGACGATCGTGGCGTGGCGTTGCAGGGCGTTGACGATCGCGGCGTTCTCCTCGACGTCGGTCATCGGCAGGGAAACGATGTGCACGCGGGCGCGCTGGGCCTCGGGAAGCGCGGCGTGCTCGCGGACGAGTTCGGAGAAGACATTGACGCTCTCCGGGTCGTCGGCGACGGTGTCCACGTGGGGGCCCACCAGCATCAGGTCGGCGTCGGTGTCCGGCAGGCAGCGGCGCACGAATCCGCGCATGACCCCGAGGTGGTCCTTGAGCCGGTCCCAACGCGAAACCTGAAGCGCCAGCGGTCGGCAGGGTTCGGGCGGGTCGCCGCCTAGCAGCATTACGCGGCCTTCGACCTTCGCGGTGTCGCCGTTGAGCCGACAGAACAACGGCTGCGCCGCGGTCTGCCCGGCATCCAGCAGGCCGGCCGTCGAGAGGATGGCACGCACGGAATTCTCGTCGAGCCACTGGTTTTTCGCCGCGAACGGGTCGATCGACGGGGAGACGATCGACACCGGCCGACCGGCCAGCTGCTCGGGGACGTAAACGGCGCGCGAGAACACCAGCCGGTCCGCGCGGAAGACGAAGGGCTCGATGAACTCCCACGCCCGCTTGGTGTGGTCGTTGACCAGCTCGGCGCCGATGTGACAGCGCCACACGACGGCACAGCCATGCCGCTGCAGCGGTTCGACGAGTCCCGCAGATTGCGGATCATGTAGGACGACCAGCGAACCGGGCGCCACCATGCTCGTCAGGGCGGCCGCGTTGGCGCGCATGGTGCGGTGATAAGCGTCGCGCTCCCGTCGGTCCAGAACGCCCCCGTCACCGGCGTTGCCATGGACGAAGTTGTGCAGCCGTTTGGTGATCCTGAAGAACTCGGTATCACCGTCTACGACGGCCCAGCGGGCGTCGAGCCCGATGCCCGCGAGGTAGGACAGCATGGTGCGCAGCATCTCGGACACCCCGCCGCCGGCCGCGGTCGAGTTGACGCACCATACGGTCCGGCCCGCGCATATCGACCTGGCGACGCGGATGGTTTTCCCGAGGGCATCCCAGCGCTCGACGGAGAGGACGTCACGCCACCGATCCATGGACCGTGGCACGAGCGCGACCTCGCTCGTCATGGCCGCATCCTCGGCGAGGTCACACGCGATCGGCGCAGCATCGGGCATCCTTCGACGGAAACGGCCGCGACCGGGTGCACAACGATGTTTGTACCGCATGCAGCGCGCCGGCACCGGCCATTCCGGCCTTGGGCGCCGGTAGCCCGCGCACGCGGGCACTATGGCTCTTCGCGGCGGGTCCAAGTGCCCTATTGGTCGGTGGTGCGCCATCGCAAAGTTGAGCAACAAGTTACGCCCAGACCCTGCGCCGGTGGCGTCGGGGAGCCGCAGAGGGATGTCGCATGCCGACCCATTGCCGAGGTCGCCGGTGCGCAATCATTGCGCATGCTTCCTTGACGGCCGGAATGGTGATGACGGTTGTGTTTGCGGTGCTGTCAATGACTGAATTCAACGCTCGGGACAACCATTACCTGGCGGTGATCCACAATCCCTGCGCACACAGTGAGGTCTTGGATACCACTCGTTGCCGTACCTGGGGCCAAAAGCATTGGCGGTGGCCGGATGACAAAACGTTGGTCAAGGACGCGCACGATGTCTGCACCGTGGAAAGAGATGCTCGGGCCGGCGCGAAGATACCGGCCGGGGGCAGCCTGATCGCGGCACGTCATCCGAGTTACTTCGATCTGCAGGTCGGGCTCGCGGAGGTTGCGGCGCGCAACATCTATTGCTCGGACGTTATTGCGCCGGTGCGTGAGAAGCCCTGAGGCGGCCGTGGTTTGCCAGGCGCGACCCGCATCAGGGCACTATGGCTCTTCGCTTCTGGTCCAAGTCCCCTATCGGTCTGTGCGGTCCAGCGCAAAAGTGGGCAGCGAATTGCAGCTGATCCCTGCCAGGTACGCATCTACCCGGCATGGAATGAACGGTGCAAGCCGTCGTAGCAGGCAACGGAGGTCGCGAGGGGCCACGGGCAATGACTGAGTCGACGGGTCCCAGTGAGGTCGTGCCGTCGGGGCGCCTCGCGCGGTTGGCTCGCGCGGTCTCGATCCAGCTGGTCTGCCGGGTATTCGGAATGGTGGCCTCGGCGGTCTCGGTGGCGATCACCGCTCGCTATCTTGGTCCGGGTCGCTATGGCCAGCTGACCATCGCGGGCGCTTTCATCGGCATGTGGATGAGCCTGGTCGATCTGGGTCTCGGCCGCGTCATCGTGCGCCGCGTCACCTCGGGCACCGGTGACCTCGAGCGCCTGATCCGGGTCCGCAACGGCATGGCGCTGGTGTACTGCCTTCCGCTCGCGGCATTGGCGGCCGGGTCCGGGTTGCTCGTCTACCGGGACCACGACGTGCGCGCGATGCTCGTGGTGTTGTCGTCGCAGATGCTGATGATGACGGTCACGACGCGGCTCGAGCCGGTGTTCCAGGCCACCGTGCGGTTCTCCGCGGTGGCCATCTCCGACCTGGTCGGCCGGCTGGCCATGCTGGCGGTGATCGGTTATCTGGTAGCGGAACGAACCGGTGTCATCTGGTT
Organism: Mycobacterium sp. SMC-2; assembly: GCF_025263485.1. NCBI lineage: Bacteria > Bacillati > Actinomycetota > Actinomycetes > Mycobacteriales > Mycobacteriaceae > Mycobacterium > Mycobacterium sp. SMC-2. Next base: position 1,053,822 of record NZ_CP079863.1, on the reverse strand, counting down.
CGCGGTCGTGCAGCTCGTTCCCACAGTGCTGCAGGTGCTGATCCAGGGCGGCGCGGCGGCGCGGCACGTTTCGTTGCGCCCGATCTTCGCGCCGCGGGAGGTCGCAGATCTATTGCGGGAGAGCCTGTTTCCGATGGGGGTGACGGTGATCACCGTCCTGTACTGGCGCGCTGACGGAGTCATCTTGTCCCTGGTGAACACGCATTCCGAGGTGGGCGTCTACGGGCTGGCCTCCGCGATCGCGATGAACACCCTGATCCTGTCGGTGTTCTTCCTCAAGTCCACGCTCTCTACGGCCACCGAGCTGTTTGCGCGCGATGTCGCGGCGTTTGCCGCGTTCGTGCGCCACAGCGTCGAGCTGATGTCTTTCCTGGCGATCCCCATCGCGGTTGTCGGCATGCTGCTGGCCGGGCCGATCATTCGGTTGTTCGGCGACGAGGAATTCGTCGGCCGCGGGGCGCCAACTCTGGCGTTGCTGTTCGTGGCGGTGGGAACACGCTTCGTCGCGACCACCCTTGGCGAGGACCTGTTCGCCAGCAACCGTCAGCGGTTCTGGTTTTGGCTCACGGTCGCCACCCTCGCCCTCAACGTCGCGCTCAATCTGGCCCTGGACGGGCGGTTCGGCGCCATTGGGGCCGCCGCCGCGCTGATTTTTACGGAATTGTTCAACATGGAGGTGGCCGCCTTCTGGCTTCGTCGTCACACCGGGTACCGCGCGCCCCTGCTTTTCGTGATGCGGGTGCTGGTACCAACCGCGGCGAGTGTCGCGGTGACGCTGCTGCTGAAAGGTGAGCACGTGGTGGTCATTCTGGCCGCCGCCGCTACTGCTTATCTGGCAACCAGTGCGGCGGTCGGCCCGCTCTCGTGGTCGACATTGGTTTCGTTGCATCGGAAGGGGCTGCAGACATGACCCATGAGATGGACCGGGCATATCTGAAGCGCCCGGCCGGCGGCAGCGCCCCTCTACCCTCGGAGCGGCCGCTTGCGGTGCTGATCGTGCCCGGCGAGAACCACGCCTTGCTCGAGACGTGCCTGCGCAGCGTCGCCGAACACCTGCCCGAATCACCGGTATATGTCTACGGGGGTGAGGGATCTCCCGGCGGTGCGGAACCGGCCGCAGGGCACCCGGCGGTTCACTGGGTGCCGGGACCGGTGAACCTCGGCTTCGCCGCGGCCTTCAACGTGCTCGTCGCCCACACACCGGGCGACAGCGATCTGCTCTTGCTGAAGGCCGATGCCCGCCTGCACGGGCCGTTGACCCGCACCAGGAAGTTGCTTCGCCAGGCTCGGGTTGCGGCGGTTTCGCCGATGGTGCACGACGGCGCCGCGGCCGGTCGTCCGCCGTGGGACGTGGCGGCCCGCCGGCTGACGCTGACGCGCGCGCTGGTCGCGGCCGCCGGCCACTCCGAGTCGCTGCGCGGCACGCCCTTCTCGCAGCTCTATGCCCACCAACCCACCGAATCACGCGCCATCCGGGGTTGTTTGGCACCGACCTGCCTGGCGATCAGCCGTGCGGCATGGAACGCCATCGGCGGCTTCGACGAGGAGTTCTTCGGGTACGGCGAGGCAGCCGACTGGCAAAACCGCGCCCGCGCGACGGGCTGGCGGGTGCTGCTGGCCGACGAACTCGGCGTCGACCGGGCCGAGCCGGCGACCGGCACGGGCACGACTGACGCCGTCGCGCCTGACGAAAACCGCCGCGACCGAGACTTGGCGCGCACCAACACCGCGCTGCTACTCGAACATCAATACAGCGTTCACCACGCGGACGCGTACCTGGCCGGCACGACGCTGCTGGAGCGACTGCAGCCCGCCGAGCGGGGCGCTGGAAAATGCGCTCGCGCCGGCTCGCGCAACGACCTGCCGGCCATCGTGATCGTGACCAACCGCCTGGTGTACGGGGGCGCCGAGCGGCAAAAAGCGTTATTGGCAACGGAATTGGACCGCCGCGGCTACCCGGTCACCATCGTCTGCGTGCAGCGGTTCGGCCCGCTGATCAAGGAGATTCCGCACTCGGTGCGCGTGGTGCGCCAGCCCTGGTGGGCGCCGATCGTCGACATTCCCCCGGGGCCGGCGGTGCTGATCAGCAGCGACACCAACACCGAGACGGGATTCGCCACGCTGTGGCGCGCGCGCGGCGCCGGCCGGCGCTGGTTGGTCGCCGCGCATATCCCGCCCGAAGAGGACGGTCCCACGTATTCGCGCCCACTGACGGCAGCGATGCGGCGCGCCGACGGTTTCATCGTGCTGGCGCAACGGCATTGGGACATTCTCACCGCACACCATCGGCTCGGGGGACGGCGGTTCATCGTCCCCAATGGCGTTGCCTCGGCCGACGACCCGGCTCCCCCGATCCGGACCCTTGGTGAGCCGCCGCATCTGGTGATGCTCTCGCGCATCGTCGAGCACAAGAACCCCCATCTGCTGGTGGACGCGCTCAGCGGCCTCACCGATATGCGTTGGAAGCTATCGATTTTCGGTGACGGCCCCGATCGGGAGAGGCTGCAGGCCCGAACCCCCAGCGAGTTGCGCGACCGGGTGCAGTGGCGGGGATGGGTTCCCGGCCCCGGCCCGGCGCTGGCCGACGCCGACCTGCTGTGCGTCCCGAGTCGCTCCGAGGCGTTCCCGCTGGTGATTCTCGAGGCGATGGCCCGGGCGGTGCCGGTTGCGGCGTCGGCGGTGTGCGCTGTGCCGGAGATGCTGGATTACGGAAGCGCGGGATTCGTCGTCGAGCCTGTGTCCGTGTCGGGATGGCGCGAGCACCTGGCCCGCATCCTGGCAGACCCCGCCGCGTTGCCGTCGGTCGGATGGCGCGGCTTCGAGCGCATGCACAAGCACTATACGGTGGAGGCGATGACCGACGCCTACCTGGACGCGATCGACGCCGTATTATGAATCCCCTTCGGGTACTTTGGCTTTCACCCTGGATGCGGCCACTGGCACGCGTGCAGGCCGAAGCGCTGCGCCGGCGCGGAGTCGACGTGCTACTGGTCACCACCGACCTCCATCCGGAGTCGGACGCCGCCCGCGCGTACGAATTGGTGCTCGATCCGCGGTTGGGCACGGCGGCGACCTGGCCCGCGGCCCTCGCGGCCTGGCGCCGCGTCCGCCAGTACCGTCCCGACGTCGTGATCGCCGAACTGGTCCGCGACCCGCGCTGGATCGCGCTGGCGGGCCGGGTGCCACGCATTCAGCTGGTGCACGACGACCGCCCGCACGACGCCATCGAGAAGCGGCGGGCCTACGAGCCCGTTATATTCGACCGCTGGGGCGCGCACTCGGCGGCCACCATCGCCTACAGCGACTATGTCGCAGCCGCCGTCGCGGCGCGCCGCGACGTTGCCGGCACGCGGGTGCACGTGGTTCCGCTCACCAGCGACCTTGATCCGGCCCAGGTCCCGCCGCTGGTGGGGCCCGCTGGACGTCACGACTTTGTCATGGTCGGTCGGCTCTACCCCTACAAAAACCCCGATGTGGTGCTCGACGCCTGGCAGCGACATGTCGGCGGGGGCGGCTGGCGCGGTGACAACCTCGTGCTCATCGGCGACGGGTCACTCGACAGCGGCGCGCTGCCCAAACACGCACGCTGGCAACGCGGTTCGTACCGCTACTCCGATGTGGTCACGACCCTGGCCGCTGCGAAGGGGTCGGTCGCCCACTACCGGCGCGCTTCCCAAAGCGGCGTGCAGGTGCTCTCGATGCAGTTGGGCGTCATGCCGATCGTGTCCACCGCCGGCGGCCTGCCCGAATACCAGCCAGCGGATCTCCCTCCGGTCGGTGTCGACGATGTCGGCGGGCTTGCCGCCGCCTTCGACATCCTGGCCGACCCGGTCACCGCGGCGGAACAGGGAGCCGCGGCAGCGCGCCACTACGCCCGGCGATTCGCCGTCGATCGCGCCGCGGACGGCTTGCTGGACGTCATCACCGAGGTGGTGGGTCGCCGGCGCTGATTGGCAGGAGTACCCGAGAACCTTATTTCTGGGCGACCAGGGAGATGGTTTCGGAGAAAACGCCGACTTTGCAGGCAATGCTTGCGCACAGCCGGCGCAACCCCGCAACGGACAAGGTCTCCAGGAATCTTTCGACCGAAAACACTGTCCGCAGAAACACGACTCCGACGGCGTCGGGCCTGGCGAACCTTCCGGCCCCCAGCACCATGAGCATGATGCGGAACCTTCTCGGCACGAATCCGTACCGGATTTCGGTGAAACCGGCACGGGTGCCCGCCTCGAATAATTCGCGGCAGGTGTATTCCTTCAAGTGCATGCCCTCCGCCCTACGACGTTTGAATACGCGCGAGACATCGTGCGGCCCGGTGTATTTGCTGGGCGTGTTGAATATATAGCGCCCGCCCTCCTTCAAGATGGCACGGGCGCTCCTCAAATGGCTCTCCAGATCATCCGGATGCATGTGCTCGATCACTTGGTCGGAGATCACGACGTCGTAGCTCTCGATGGGCTCGAACCTGTCCAGATGCACCCCGTCCGATACTCCCCAGGACAGATTGGCGTAAGAGCTCCGGAGAAGTTTCTCTCCCCGCTCACGGGTGATCTCCGTTCCCTTGCAGGCATAACCGTTGCGAGCCAGGAAGGATATGAGGCCGCCCTGACCGGAACCGATTTCATAAATCGCCTTCGGCGGAGGCCCGATGAGTTCCAGCCATCCTCCGAATCGTTCCTGAGGCGGCCTGAGATCGGCTTCGTTTGAGAATTGATTGAGCCACGGTAATTCCGCATAGAGGCGGGTGTAGCACCGGTCGAACGTTTCCCACCTGTTCTCGGGTTTGGATTCGAGCAGCTCCGCCGTCAATTGCTTTTCCAGTTTCCAATGATCCAAGATCATCTGCTCGGTGACATCCGCCCCGGGAGGAATGGCGTACGTCTCCTTGTAGCGGGCAATTAACTTGTTACCCCGTGGCTCCATACAACGATATTCCCCGCGTCAGCCGTGCCGCGATCGGCGCCGGCTGCGCAGCAGGATCACCGCCGCACCGATGACGGCCACGGCAAGCCACGCTCCGCCAAACCACCAGAGCCATTTCGATCCCCAGGGACCCTCGAACGTTGCGGACGGAGCTGCCGTGGCGACATCCGGGCGATCGACCACCACCGGGTCTTCTCCGGGTACGGACACCAACGCGACGCCCCTGAGCCCCTGCCAGCGTTTGGCATCGCTGTCCAGCCATTTGAGGAGCACGTCGAGTTGGGCGGTCGCGCCGTTGGACGTCGCGACCAGAAGTGTGCGGCCGCGATTGACAACCGTTTGGAGGGTTGCGAACCGCAGTTCCGGATCCAGCGTGAGGGTGGCGGGCTTGCCGTCGGACTGCAGGGCGTTGACGGTGATCCGCCCGCTGGACTCCGCGGCCACCGGAAGCGGAATATCGGAATGTTTCCACCCGTCGGCCGCAATCACTATCGCGGGCTTCGACGAATCGATGGCCTGTTGCGCGCTCACCACGGTGGTCACGATCGGTATCGAGCTGATTCGCTGCAGGCCTACGACGATGCGGGCGGCGCGGGCGGTGTCATCGAAGGAGCGTGGCTCGATGCCCACCTGGATCTGGGGCATCAGCGCTTGCGGCACCGATCGCAGGCCGTCCGGAACCGGTGGCGTAGCCGGGCTGCTCTGCACGGTGCTGTCGCCGTTGATGGTCAGCGTGAACATGTGGTCGCCGGCGCCGGCGGTATAGAAATCCCCGCACCGTCCGACGTTGCCCGCAACGTCCAGTGTCACATCGAGACCCGTCCAGCGCTGCAGGAGCCGATCCGGGATGTCGATCCAACGGTCGATGGCGCCGTGGCCGTCGGCCGGCCAGCTGTCGATGGTTTCGGTGCCGACCGTGGCCTGGATCTGACCGCCGGTATTCGGCAACGGGGAGTAAGAGCCCTTCAGATGTACCCGCACCGCGTGGATCGATCGGCCGAACCGGGTCTGGTCCAGTGCGATGGAGAGCCGGGGTTGCAGCGCAACGGAATTCAGGCCCGGTTGACCGAGCTCGCGCAGCGTGGCCACGTCGTCGGGCAGTCGGGGGCTGAACTTCAGTGTTCCCGCCACGACCTTGGAGGCAACGGCCAGCTGGGACAGATTGCCGAAGAGCAGAGCCATGTCCGGCTCCGCGGCCGACCCGAGGGGTCCCGAGATCACCAGCCACGGCAGGTCGGTGGCGCCTTGCAGGGAAAGCCCGCTGTCCGGTCCCTCTTTGACGACGATCTGGCGTTCTTGCGGTCGCGGCGGCGTCGGCGGGGCCGTCTGTCCGTCGGCCAGCGGAACGACCGCGATCTCGGGGGCCTGTTGGCCGTAGTGCGCCGCCGTGGCGGCGGCCAGTTGAACCGTCGTGTCGGACTCGGCCACCGACGGCGACCGCGGCACAAAGATGGTCAGCTTGCGCAGGACCGGCGGCAGGAAATGGGCCACCGTGGTGGGCGGCTGTTCGACCCCGGTGTAGCCGACCGTTGCGTTGGTCAGCCGCAACGGGCTCCACGGGTAGACGCAGTATCCGTCGAGCGGCACCAGGTAAGCACGCAGCGTCACCGTCACCGAGTCATTGACCACTTCCGCTCCGGCCAACGGGATTACGATCGGCGCCTGATCGTTGGTGGGCACGTTCACCCTCGCGAATTCGCGCTCGGCCTGCGACACGATGATTACGCCCGAGCGCAGATTGACGGGCGGTTGGACGGTCGCGTTCAACACGGCCGGCGTCAGCCCCTGCGGGACCGGCACGGTTAGCTGCACGACGCCCTGCAGGCCGTAGAACGACAAGGCGGAGCCATATCCGAGGTCGCTCGTCGCCAGGGTGAACGAGGTCCTCACCGGACCCGGCGCGGCGGGCTCCGTCGTTGTACCCGGTTCGGTGGGCTCGGCCCACGATGCCGGGGCGCTGACGGCCAGGAATCCGACCACGCTGACCAGCGCCACAAATCGGCCCACAGACTTTCCGAACACTAACGGAATGTTATGCGTTAGCGGAGCCCGTTCAAGGGCATAAAGACCCGAATCACCATGGGTGAAGGACCCTGTCACAACCGGACCGATGTCAGCAGCACCACTGCGCCGTTTGCTAAGGTTGCCGCTGACGCCAACATCCCGGCGGAGGGCGGATCACGCGCCCGCCCGGGACTGCAGCGGACTGGGACGAGGAGGCCGTCCGTGCCCGAGCCACTGTCAGGCGAGAACGTATGGCTGCCATGCCGGTAGGCAGAAAGTTGCCTGCATCGGGGCCGGTTCGCTATCCGATCCGAGTGCTGACCGTCGGGACCGCGCCGACCGGGCCAAACAGCCGCGGCGGCATGGCGGCGGTGATGCGACTGCTGATTGAGGACACCGATCCGCGGTTCCGCATCCGCCTCGTACCCACCTATGTCGACGACACCCTGCCCATCTGGTTCTGGACGGGAGTCTCGGGCATGCTCAAGGCGTCGGCCCTGGTGTTGTTCGGCTTCGTCGACGTACTCTACGTCCACTTCTCGTTGCGCGGCAGCGTCGTTCGAAAGTCCCTACCGTTGTTCGTCGCGCGAATGTGCGGCATCCCGACGATCATCCACTGCCACAGCTCGCACTTCTTCACCTGGTTCGACGGGCTGCCGTCGCCGCTGCGCCGCGCCGTACGGGCGGCGCTGCGCGCCGACTATGTGGTGCTGCTCGGTGAATCTCATGTGGTGGCAGCCTCCACCAGGCTCGGATTCGACGACTCGCATGCGCGAATCCTGTACAACCCCGTGGTCATGCCTGCCGTCGCGCCGTCGCCCCGCACCGGCCGGCCGTTGCGGGCATTGTCGCTGGGCAGGCTGGGCGCCAACAAGGGCAGCTACGACCTTGTCCGCGCGATCAGCTTGCTGCCCAGCGACATTCGGGCCGATCTGCGGGTCACACTGGCCGGTGACGGGGAGGTGGAGCAGGTGCGTGAGCGTGTCCGCGCCTACGCACTCGACGACACCGTCGAGGTCCGCGGCTGGGTCGACCCTGCGGAGAGGGACCGGCTGTTGGCCGAATCGGCGATCTTGCTGTTGCCCAGCTACAGCGAGGGCCTTCCGATGGCGGTGCTGGAGGCGATGGCCAATGGCGTGGTACCGGTGACCACCGCGGTGGGCGCGATACCGGAAGTGGTGACGGATCAGGTGAACGGCGTGCTGGTCAGGCCCGGCGACCCTGAGCAATTGGCGGCGGCGCTGCAGAATCTCATCGTCGATACCGAACTGCGTAATCGCCTCGCCGCGGCCGCCCACGCGCGCGCCGCCGAGTTCGACGTCGACCGCTGGCGGGACGCCCTGCATGACGTGTGGCTCGCTGCCGCGTCGCGGCGACGCCGGGCCCTCAGCCCGCGGTGGCCATCCCGCGGGTGCCGCCATAGCGACGCGGAAGCCCGCCGGAAACCATGAGCCGAAAGTAGTCGAAGGACGTATCGCTGCCCACCGCCAGTCGCGGCAACTCCAGCGGGTCGCGGCGGCGATCGGCGAATCCCGCTGCGCCCGTCAACGCCCAGCGCACGCCACGACCGCGCAGCACATTCTTGGCGCGGGCGTCGAAATCCTGCGCCCGGCCATTCGGGTAAGCGAATACCCTTGGCGCCCTGCCTGTCTCACGCTCGATCGCCGCGCAGGAATCCGCGATCTCCCGCTCGACCTTGTCATCGCTGCAGCGGGCCAGGATGGGGTGGGTCACCGAGTGCGGATACAGCGTCACCAGGCCGTCGCTGACGATCTCGCGCGCGTCGTCCCAGGAGAGCATCCGGAACGGACCGCTGTCGCCGCCGTCTCGGTGGCCCAACGCGCCGAGAACCTTGTCCAACACCGCGATCCGCCGCTCGTCGGCCAGCTCTTTCAGCCGCTCGACCGCGGTCGCGTAGACCTGACCCCGGTCGGCCGTGCCGTCGAGCGAACACGTGCCCAGTCCCAGTTCGGTCAGATCGACCTCGGTTGCGGTGGTGCGGGCGATCGCCAGCCAGAGCCGGTCGGGCCACAAGGTTTCGCCGCTGCCCATCGGGCCGGTCGCCAGGAACATCGCCGCGGGCAGCTTCAGATCGCGCAACACCGACACGGCGTGCGTGGCGAGGTTGCGGGTGCCGTCATCGAACGTGATCGCCACGGCGCGCGCCGGCAATGTTCCCGCCGCAAGGCGATCGAGGGCCTCCTCCAGCGGCAGGACGTTGAAGTGCTTGCGCACGTACTCGAGTTGACGGCGGTACAGCTCCAACCCGAGCACATGCCAGCAGGCCGGCGAGAGCGGTTCATCCTCCACACCGTGATACATCAGGATGGCGAGCAGGTCGCGATGTCGCCGCCGGGCAAGCGCCGGAACCCCGACGGCACACAGCAGTCCGGCCGCAAAGTTCTTGACGGCCGCGCGGTTCGCGGGCGGCACGAGGTCTCGAAGTCTTGCCATACCCGTAAAACTGTAGCCACCGCTGCGGGGTCCGGGCCCGCGGTTTGATGTCTCGCCTCGCGATCGGCCATCTTCCCGACGGGTCGCTCGGTATGGTGAATCGGTGCTCGCTTTCGGCACCATGGTCGAGCCCGGTGCGCGGTGCGGGGCCCGTGGCGATGTACGAAGGCGCCGGTGAACCGGCCTACGCAGAAGGGGGTGTCAGAGCAGAGAAGTGAACCTTCGCAGTCTAGGTTGGCGGCCGCGATTGACACCGCCGATGCGCACTGACCGCTTCCCACAGGGCATTTCGGGCGGGCGGACCGGCCGGCGCGCCGTGAAAGCGCCCGGACGGTACGGGCATACGGCGGTGGCGCGTTGACTAGCACGGTACGGGACCTCCTCGCCCCGGCACGCCTCACCCACGTCGTGGATGTCGGGGCGAGCCGGAGCTGCGGCGACTGGCCCTACACACCGATGCTCAATGCCGGCCTATGTCACCTGACGGGTTTCGAGCCGGGGCGCGAGGCGTTGCGCGAGTTGCAAGACACATGCGGCCCGTACGAGCGCTACCTGCCGTACGCGCTGGGCGACGGAAAGCCCCAGACCCTGAAGGTCTGTCCGCCACCGGGTGCGATGACCAGCCTGCTCGAGCCCGACCTGCTGACGCAAGGGCTGTTCACCCTCTTCGATGGGTTCGGTGACGTGGTCGCGCGCGTTCCCATCGACACCCATCGGCTCGATGACATCGACGAGATTGAGCACCTCGATTTGCTCAAGATCGACATCCAGGGCGGGGAACTGGCCGTATTCCAGAACGGGCGGACGAAGCTCGCGGGAGCGGTGGCCATTCAGACCGAGGTTTCTTTCATCACCGTGTATCAAGACCAGCCCCCGTTCGGGGAGATCGATTTGGAGCTGCGACGTCAGGGGTTTGTTCCCCACTGCATTTCCGGCGACGTGAAGAAGTGGGTGATCGGTGACTTTGTGCTCGGCGATCCCTACCGACCGCTGAACCAGATCTTGGAGACCGATGTCGTCTATGTGCGGGACTTCGTCCACCCGGACGGGATGAGCGACGAACAGTTGAAGCACTTGGCGATGATCGCGCATCACTGCTATGGCTCGTTCGACTTGGCATTTCGGTGTGTGCGGTTGTTGGAGGACAGGCAGGCGGTGGAGGCCGGGAGTTCGCAACGCTACCTGGAGATCTGTCGGAGTGCAGTCGGTTACAAAAGAGCGCTCTGGTGGGCCCAATACTGCATGGCGCGGCTGAGGTACCGAGCTAGCGCATGGGCCAATCGGGCAGCGCGGGTTCGGGTTAGGGCCACGGGTGAGGCGCCCGAAGCCGTCCGCCAACGAAAGTTGCGGAGGGCCAAGTGAGGACCCGGTCGAAGTTGGAAACCGTCGACAGCTGGAGCGAGGAGGTGACGCTCGTCTCGTCGGCCATCAGAGGTCTTGGTGGCCCGCTGGAGATCCTGGAAGCCGGCTGCGGGCTTGACTGGCCACTCGACCTCGACGGCGTCGACCACCGGTTGACGGGTATCGACATCGACCCGGATGCACTCCAAAGCCGCATCGAGACGAAGAGAGACCTGGACGAGGCGCTCATCGGCGACCTTACGGTGCCGGCAACCATCGAGCCCAGCCGCTACGACGTCATCTACAACTCGTTCGTCCTCGAGCACATCCCCGACGCCGAAGGCGCGCTCGTCAACATGCTCAACGGGCTCAAGCCGGGAGGGCTTCTGGTGCTGCGTATCCCGGATCGGGATTCCGTGTACGGCTGGACCGCCAGACACGTGCCCTTCTGGGTGCACGTCGCCTACTACCGGTACTTCGTTCGTTACCCGGATGCCGGAAAGCCCGGCCACTCACCGTTTCCCACCTACTATGCGCCCCTGCTCTCCCGCGACGGCATGCGCGACTTCTGCACCAGACACGGATGCTCGATCCTCGAAGAGCGCGGCCACACCTACTATGTGCGCGGCGCGGGTGCTCGGGTCCGGGTAACCCGGGCATACGCGAAATTCCTGTGGGCCTTGTCTTTTGGGGCGCTGGCGTGGCGGCACAATAACCTCACCTACGTAATACGTAAGCCAGAGTCTGCCCGCCTCGAAAAATAGGTCACTCCGTAGATAAATCGGCACACGGCCCCAAGGGCATGCTCGACGGTGCCAGCGGCGGCGCGCAGGTGGTGGTGCTGATGGCTGCGGTGGGCAGCGTTTGGTGGCCAATGAGGCTGTCCGGCTTTGCCACTGCTGCCGGCCACTCCCCGCGGTGGATTGGGTAGCCGGGAGTTGTCGTACCCGGCTGCTTTGATGTGGTTATGTCTTCGACCGCATCTGCTGAGGCCGTGGTGGTGGGTCCTAAAGAGCGCCTTGAGGGGTTGTTCGAGGAGTTGGCGGAGTTGACCGGTCAGCGTAACGCCATCGATGGGCGCATCGTGGGGATTGTCGCCGAGATCGATCGTGAGCAGTTGTGGGGAGGCACGGGGGCGCGCTCGGTGCCGGCGTTGGTGGCCTGGACGACGGGCTGCTCGCCGGCCAATGCGCAGACGATCGCCACCGTCGCGAGCCGGCTGGAGGAGTTTCCGCGCTGTGCTGCGGGCATGCGAGAGGGTCGGCTGTCGCTGGATCAGGTCGGCGTCATCGCGGGGCGCGCCGGTGAGGGATCTGATGAGCACTACGCGCAGCTGGCGCACGTCGCCACGGTCACCCAGCTGCGCACCGCGGTCAAGCTCGAACCGCGACCCGACCCCGATTCCCGGCCGCAACCGCAGCCCTCGATCACCACGACCACCCCCGACGAGCAGTTCAGCTGCTACCGGATCACCCTTGCGCAGCCCGACGCGGCGACGTTCGACGCCGCCTTGGCCTCTCATCGTGAGGCGCTGATCGCCGAATGGAAACACGACCACGACAACGGCCAGGGCGCCTCCGATCAGCGGCCGCCGTTGCCGGGCACCCTCGAGGCGTTTCTGCGCCTGGTCGAGGCCGGGTGGGATGCCGAGGCCACCCGCCGGCCCCACGGGCAGCACACCACCGTGGTGGTGCACCTCGACGTGGCCCAGCGCGCCGCCGCGCTGCATCTGGGCCCGCTGCTGTCCGACGCCGAACGCCAATATTTGACCTGTGATGCCACGGCTGAGGTGTGGTTCGAACGCGACGGTCAGGTCATCGGCGCCGGCCGGGCCAGCCGGGTGATCAACCGGCGGTTGCGCCGCGCGCTGGAGTATCGCGACCGCATGTGCGTGGTTCCCGGTTGCGGCGCCACCCGGGGCCTGCACGCCCATCACATCCGGCACTGGGAAGACGGCGGCCCCACCGAGCTGGCCAACCTCGTTTTGGTCTGTCCCTATCATCACCGGTCGCACCACCGCGGCGTCATCACCATCACCGGACCCGCACACACTCTCACCGTCACCGACGACGCCGGCCAAGCACTGAGCCCGGGATCACTGGCCCGCCCACCCACCCAACCCCCACCCGCCGTGCCACCCTGCCCCGGACCCACCGGCGAACGCGCCCAATGGTGGTGGTACGACCCCTTCCAACCCCAACCACCACCAACACCCAACTAACTACTCGGCTACCGGGCCGGTCACCACACCCGCGGCGACAGTGCGCGCTAATTGAGCCAAGTGGCGCAAGTGATTTGAGGGCGCACAAACTAAAGCGACGCAACCACGGTCAGGCCCGAATGGCGATCAGAGACTTGATCAAACCGGCGAATCGTTCGTACCAGATGACGGATGACGGGAAATATCGACGCATCTGCGAAATGCCGATCAGATCGATCTCGTCGACCTGTTCCTGCGCCTCTTCCCGAGAGTAGGTACGAATGTAGCCACGGTGCCAGCGCATCGATATCTGAACCCGCGCCTCGTACGGCAGCCATTGCATGCCCGGAAAGAGCCAGTGCGGTTCGATCGGAAAGTATCGGTACGGTGTCTGCACCCAATGGCGGTCGGCGAGGGAGTGGACGTTGTCCGCGAGTCGTTGCCGGCGCGCGTGACCGCCCACGTGTTCGATCAGCGAATTGGAGTAGACAAGGTCGAAGTGGTCGCGCGCGACCGCGCCGGGCAGGTCACACGCGTCCCCGCGGACCGTGACGATGCCCTCGCCCACGGACTCCGGCGGCAGCAGGTTTACCGTGGTGACCGACTTGGGCCGCACCGGTGCAAGTCGCCACGCCTCGGGCGTCCCACCGAGGTCCAGCACTCGCATTTCAGACAGCGACGGGAACACCTCGACGAGGCGCTGCCACCGCCGCGTCCGGGCGCGCCCAGACAATGATCGCCTTGAATCGACGCCCGTAGCGGCGTCCCGCAACCAATTTGACATTCGACTTGACGATCAGACTCCGAAGGTGGCGTAGATGCTTATGGTGGTGAATCTTTCGAGCCGCGGGAAGTGCCTGCGCGCCTTGTCGAGTGTGGGCAGCAACCGCTTGGCGCCGCGGTTGTAGCCGATGCTCAGGAGCCGCAGCCCGCTGGCGTCGAAGGCAGCCCGGAACTGCTCGGGAGTGTTGCCGTTGAGGCCGATGTCCATCAGCGAGGCCACCGGATGGCCGTTGTGTCGGGCGGCGGCCGCATAAACCACGCGCTTGGGCAAAACCGCGTGTGCCCAGGGCACTTTCAACCCGGTGCGGCCGTGGTCGCCGAAAGGACTGTAGTACAGCGGGCTGAAACCCACGTAGAGAAGTCCATGGGGCCGGGCCAACTGCCCGCCGAGCGCCCTCAGCAGCCCCGCGACGTCCGGGGCGTGCTCGAGGGTGTCTTTGCAGACGATCACATCGAACGGCTGGTCCACCGGTAGGGACGCCGCATCGGCCACTCGAAATGTCACCCGGCTGAGCAGATGCGGGAATCGTTGCGCCAGAATGCGATTTGCGAATGAGACGAGGTTCTCGTCCAGGTCGACGCCCAGCACGGTCGCCCCCGCCTGGGCCATCTCGATCGACAGGGCGCCGTGGCCGCTGCCGGCATCGAGAACCCGTTTGCCGGTCCAGTCGGGGGGTGCGGTTCCCAACCGCCGCCAAAACTCTTGGTTGGACTCCGCTTGCCCTTCGAAGAACTCCAGGAGGACAGCGTCGCTCTGCGTCAACCCGGCGTTCGGCGGCGTGGCGCCGGCACCGGTCACGCTGGCTGTCGCCATCGTCGTACTCCTATGGGATCACCGCCGGGGACCTGAAGCCGGCTGTCGCTCCACACACCGTGAACATTTTGCTGGCCATGCCCCCTGTGCGACAGGGCACTTGGGCCTTTCCTATGGGGCCGTAGTGCCCATCGGCGATGATCGCGTCCGCCGCGCCACACGAGCTCAACGGGAAAGCGCGGGCCTGCTCGCCAGATCGGTCCACAGCCGCGTCAGCCGCTGATACCAGCAGTCGAGGCCGAAGTCACCGGCCCGCTGGCGTGCCGCAGCGCCCAGACGGGCCCGCAGGTCTTCGTCGGTCACCAGTGCGCTCAGGGCCTCCGCGATCTGCCCGGGGCTGCCGGGCTGCACCAGCAGGCCGTCGACGCGGTCGCTGACCACCTCCCCGATGCTGCCCACCATCGTCGTCACCGGCACCAGCCCGTATGCCATCGCCTCCAGCAGCGCCATCGGCAAACCTTCATCACGGCTTGGCAGCACGAAAACGTGAGCGTCGCTGAGCAATTCGTCGCGTGCCGCCGACTCCAGCCATCCCGCCACGTGAATGGTTCCACCCAGCCCGTTCGCGGCGACCGCCGCGCGCACCTCATCGACCTCCCCGTCGCCGGCGAGTGTCACCCGCAGACGACCGCGAACCGTCGCATCGAGTGCGGCCACGGCGGCGATCACGTCATAGCTGCCCTTGCGCACCCCCAGCCGACCGAGCGTGACGGCGTGCACCCGCTCGACACCGGATTGGATCACCGGGGCGTCCGGAATCCGGATGGCGTTGTGCAGCACGCTGATCCGCCCGGGCGGTAACCGCAGCCGTGTCGCATACTCCTCGACATGACGCTCGCCCAGCACCAGCCAGCGATCGGCGAACAGTGCGTGCCGCACCAGTGCCTGGCCCGGCGGCGGCAGGCCATCGAACCAACCGCCGAAGTCATAGCTGTGGGCGTGCACCACAGTCGGTACGCCGACCAACCGCGCCGCCATGAGCGGCAGCGCCTTGCGAATCACGCTGCCGCCGTGCGCCAAGTGAACGTGCAAGACGTCGGTGTGCCCGCGCAGCACCAGCCAGGTGGCGCGCAGCATCCCGTGGACGCCGACCATCAGCCGCCGCCACACCGACTCGTCGACGAAGGTCGGCACCACGGTGATGCGGAATCGCTCGTCGGGATGCGCTGCCATGAGGGCGATCACCGTGGCCATGCCACCCCGGCTGGCCGGCCCGGCCGGGGCCGGGCCGGCCAGGAGCACCCGCAGCCGGTCATCCGCCGGCGTCGCGCCTTCAAATCTCATCCGGTCGCGCCGACCGGCGCCGGTGCCCTGTTGTCATCCGTCCCGCCCGCATCCTGGCCCGCACGTCGCGGGTTGGCGAACCCCATCGTCGATCCCAGGGCCAGACCCAATGCCAAGGCGTCGACCGGCATCTCGGCCAATGGCCACACGGCGGACATCGCGAGCAGGCCGGCGCTGACCGCCGCACTGATCTTCGCCGGCGCCGACGCGCGGCGCAACGCGCGGATCAGCGGGCCGAACGCGAACAGGACAAACGCCGCCATGCCCACCGCGCCGGCTTTGACGAGCCACCACAGGTAGAAGTTGTGCGAATAGGTGGGGTAGAACTGAACGCCGAATTCTCCGGGGTCGTCCCCGCGCGCCGGCTGGTAGGCGTAACCGAGGCCGTGCCCGAACAGCGGCGCCTGGGCGATCGCGCGGTTGAGGTTTGCGACTTCCCGTATCCTGTCCTGCGTCGATTCGTCCACCGCGAGGGCACCGGACGAAACCCCGCTGAGCACCCGTCGATTGAACGCGCTGAGCTGGTCGGCGAGCCACGCCCCGCTCGACGAACCCTGCAAAAGAAACAGCGCACCCGGCACCGTCACGGCGACGACCGCCGCGCTGATCGCGATCAGGGCCGCGGTCCGGCGCAGGGCCGGCCAGCCAAAGCTGGCAAGCAGGGCCACCGCGGCGGCCACCGCAAAGCAGATCAACGGGTTGCGGCTGAACGACAGCAGCGCAATGATCAGCGCGGGCGGGCCCAGCGCGAGATACGTTGCGGGCCTGACCCGGCCGACGATCACAGCGGCGATCAATGCGGTCAGCACGGCGGTGGCCGGCGTCTGGGTGGAGATGATGATGCGGAGAGCTGCGCCGGCGCCCGTTCCCATCAGGCTTTCCGCCCGCCCGGCCAGCTGGATGGCGTGCCCCGAACTCACGATTGCCATTCCCGCCGAGAACCACAGAATCAGCAGCAGCGCGCGGATCGCCAACCTGACGTAGTCGCCATGCACGATCAACAACGCCAGGACGAACCCGGCGACCATCTCGAGCAGGGTCTGCGATTCACGGATCACCACCCACGCCGGATGCCCGGTCGCGAATCCCACAGCGGTAAAGAACAGCACCGTCAACGCCAATATCGCGGGCGGCAGGTAATCGGAGAACCGCAGTCGCACACGTGGAATCACGTAGCAGATCGCCAGCACCACTGCCACTTGGTATCCGTAGATCACCGCCGGGCCGAAGACCTTCCCGACGTGCAAGCCCGCCGGCAGCGCCGCGAACGCCCAGAACAACGCGATGCCGATCATCGCTTCCGGTTTCACCCGGTAGATGACCAGGCTGAACATCGCGAGGATCAGCATCGCCCCCTGGTCGGCCCGCCGTACCGAGAACACGCCCACCGCGAAGCAGCCCAACACGAACGCCGCCAGCATGACCGAAGCCACCGCCAAGCGATAGCGACGCGGCAGGTAGAGCATCACGGCGATTCGTTGGCCTTAGCGCGGTACATCCGAGCCGCGGCCCTGATGTGCCGTGGCACCGGGGCGTCGGTCAGCACGGTGCCGACGACCTCCGCGCCGGCCGAGCGCAGCGAATTCAGGGCGTCGTTGATTTCATCGGTGGTGGTGCGCCGCGCCCGCACGACCAACACCGTGGCCTCAACGGCGCCGGCGAGCAGAACGCTGTCGGTCGTCGCCAGCACCGGCGGGCCGTCGACCACCACCCGGTCGAAGCGTGCCGACAAGTCCTTCAGCACGGTGTCGATCACTTCGGGCGGGTACGCGCCGCACGGCACGGTCTCGCGGCGGGCAAACCGCGACGCGAGAACGAACAGCTTTGAAATCGCCGTCGGCGCTACCGCTTCCGCGGCGATAGTGGGGTCGGCCAGCGCGTTGGCCAGTCCCTCACCGGATTTGACTTCAAACAGACCCGCGATCACGGGCCGGCGAGTATCGCCCTCGATTAACAGCACCCGGTCGCCGAGTTCGGCGAACGCCAGCGCGAGGTTCAGCGCTGTTGTTGTGGTTCCTTCACCGCCGAACGGCGCCGCCACCAGCACCCTTCGGGCCTCGGGTCCCATCGCCCTGAGCAGCCGGGTGCGCAAGCCACGCACGGCGTCGTCAACCTTGACATCAGTTGCCGACCTCGGTGCCCTGCCGCGCTCCCGTGGCAACTCGGCCAAAGTCGGCAAACCCGAGAGCTGTTCCAGCTTGCGGCGGCTGCGCACGGTGCGATCGCCGGCGTCGCGGGCAAGCGCCACCACGATGCCGAGCAGCAGCCCGGCGACAAGCCCCATCGCCATGTTGCGCACCGGCACTGGCCTGCTCGGATGACTGGGTACCTCGGGCTCCTTCACCACCGTCGCCCGGGTCGTCGGTTGCGAGGTGGGCATCTGCGGTGTGCCCGGGCGTGGCGTGCGCGGATTGGCATCGAGCGTCGGGACCAACGCGGTGAACGCATCGGCCATCCCTCCCGCGAGCAGCGCGGCACGCTTGGGATCGGAGTCCGTGACGGTGATGGTGAACAGCATCGACTTCGGGGTGTATTTCACCTGGGTTTGCCGCACCAGGGCGCCGGGGCTGATCGGGAGTTGGAGCTGACTGACCGCACGCTCCGCCACGGCGCGCCCGCCGGCGATCTCGGCGTACGACGACAACCGGTCTTGCGCAGCCTGCCCACCCCAGTACACCTCGGTGACGTCGGTCTCGCCGGAAATGGAGAGGAGGAGCGTTGCCGACGATTGGTAGGCCTTGTTCTGAAAGACCGTGACGGCCGCCGCACCGACCAGACACAACAGCAATGCGCTCGTGGCGAGTTTCCAACGCGCGAGGAGGATCTCAACAAAGGCGCGGAAATCCATCCCCTACTCCTGAGCTGAAGCCACCCGAAACGCACCGGTTCCGTTCGCTGCGCCCCCGCGGCGCAAACCGCGCTACACATTATGCAGCATCGTCATGCGGCTTATCCCGAAAACGATCCGCCCTCCGCCCGGCAATCGAAACTTTGCTGTTTACCCCCCGTCCGCCGCTGGTTGCGGGGTGGCGGCGGACAGCACCTTACGCTCCGTGTCGAGCGTTGCGATCGGATACGATCCGGCGTCGTCTCGCCCGTCGCGCGCCAATGCCATGGGCGGATAGTTCACCACGTGCGAGGCGGCCGGTTTGTGCTGCTGCCAGTCCACCGACGCGCGCAGCGTGTATTGCCCGGGCGCCAGGCCGGTCAGGTCGACGGGCACCGACTCGGCCGCGGATGCCGGGACGGCCTCCTGAGGCGATTTCCCGGAGCCGTCGTGGACGAGCGTCCTGAGGTTGACCTTTGCCGGCAGCGTCCGCACCACCAATCCCGAGGAATCCACCAGCTTGTAGACCGGTGCCCAGTGCTCGAAGGCGGCAGCAGAGCCGTAATTTGTCCACACCACCGATACGGTCGCCACGTTGCCCCGAATCGATTGCGAACCCGGCTGGGCCTCAACCGAATAGCGGTATCCGGCGGACGCGTTGGCCTTCGCCCACAGCGCATACAAGCCGGGGTCCATCGGCACCGTGGATTCCCGGTCCGGGAAATTGAGGCTCGACGTCATCGATACGTGGCAGTCGATCACGTCCTGCAGGGCGCTTTCGTAGTAGGAATGTGGGTCGACTCCGGTGGGCAACTCGCCCCATTCGGTGATGACGGGCGCCGAGGCCAGCCGCCGCTTGACCACGTCGACAAGCGGATCATCGGTCTGCACGTAATAAGACTGGGTGATCCTGGCCCAGGTCGGCAACACCGAGCGGACGCCGAGGTGATCTGAGCGGATGCCCACCGGGTAGGACAGTTTCTTGGTGACGTCGTCGGCGAACAACTGCCGCACGATCTCCGGGTTCGGCGGGTTGACCACCAATTGGGTATGGGGGAACGCGTTGACATTGGCCGCAACCAGCCGCCGAATGGAGTCGGTGGTGATGTTCTGGTCGCGCCAGTGGCTGTAGTAGCCCAGCTTGGCGACGCTGTCCTCGGGCGCCGGTCCCGGCGCACCCAGCGCGTCGCGCAGATAGGCGATGTGGTTTTCGCTGAAATCGCCGTACCCGGAGAACTCGAACACGCTGAGCCGTTCGTCGCGGTCGTAGCGGCGGCCCAGCGCGGCCAGCAACTGCGAAAAGGCGTCCAGGTACCCGGGGTCGTTCCAGTTCGGCACCACCTGCGTCAGCCAGGCTTCGGGACTGTTCGGCGGCCCCGGATAGCGGGTGACGGCACCGGGCAGGGCGGCCACCCAGTCGGGAACCGCGATGTTCGAGCGGTTGGGGTAGAACGCGTCGCCGTAGGAGTTGTAGGCGTACACCCGAAGCATCAACCGCATGTTGCGCTTGCCCAGCTCCGCCAGCGCGGTGTCGATCACGCTGAAGTCGAACTTGCGGTCGTCGGGGGCATCGGCCGGCAACGTGCGCGGATCGGTGGGCTGCAACGCCCGCCACGGGATACGCAAACCCGCGTCATGGGCCTCCGGCCACGCCGGGTACCGGCTCTGCGCCGGATTGCCCTGCGGGAAAAGCGGTTGCAGGAGATCTTCATACTGGCCGCGCAGCGGATTGGGTACCTCGTAAGCGGGGTGCGGACGGGGCTGACTGACGATCGCGGGCAACGGCGCGGGCCTATCGACCATCGCCGACAGCGGCCCGGCGTCGATGTGACCGCCGCATCCACTGAGCACCAATGCGGCGCACGCGGAAACGACCAGCGGCGCTTTCCGCAACCGACGGGACATCGTCACGGCGGGCGCGCCGCTCGCATGGCTCGCGTGAACAGAGACGACGGTGGTCTTGAGGTGACCGGCTGAACTCATCTTCCACCTCGCTAAGGCCGCGGGCAGTGAAGGTTCGCTAAACCAACCGAGTGATGCGGATCACTAGAAAACTAGCAGTACCGTAAATATCGGGCAATGGTTTTGGGGAAGCCGAGACGGTCGCCAGGGCGCGGGAACCGAGATCGATAGTCTCGCTATCGAATTGGCGGGTATTCCGGGCTCGGTGAATCCCGGACGCCCTACCTACCGGATGGCTTCCGCACGCCACTCAGCGGAACGGCCAGGGCATCGAACGGGATGTCGATCATTTCGATTGGGTAGGACCCCAAGTCGTCTCGCCCGTCGCGCGCCAACGCCATGGGCGGATAGTTCACCACATGCGAGGCGCCGGGCTTGTGCTCCTGCCAGTCCACCGAGGCGCGCAGCGTGTAGTGCCCCGGCGCCAACCCCCTGAGGTCGATGGACACGGATTCGGTGGCCTGCCCCGGGATCGGCATTTCACCGGGCGTTTCGCCCTGACCGGGGGTCACCTTCCTCAGGTCAATGGTCGAGGGCAGCGTGCGGACCACCTTGCCCCACCAATCCACCAGCCAGTAACCGGGCACCCATTTCTCGGTCGTCGCGGCGGCGCCGTGGTTGGTCCAGGTGACGGGTATCTGGGCCACCCCATCGAATATCGACTCCGATCCCGGCCGCACCTCCGCCGTGTACCGATAGCCGGAGAACGCGTTGGCTTTCGCCCACAGCGCATACAACTCGGGGTCCATCGGCACCGTCGCTTCCCGGTCCGGGAAATTGAAGCTCGACGTCATCGCCACGTGATAGTTGACCACGTCGTGGAGGCCCTTTTGGTAGTACGACCGCGGGTCGGTTCCGGCGGGCAGCTGGCACCATTCCGTGACCACCAGCCCCGAGGCGATCCGCTGCTTGACCACGTCGACGAGCGGATCCTTCGCCCGAACGTAATAGGAGTCTTTCAACTCGGCCCAGGCCGGCAACACCGAGTAGACACCGAGGCAATCGGAGCGGATACCCACCGGGTAGGACAGTTTCTTGGTGACGTCGTCGGCGAACAACTGCCGCACGATCTCCGGGTTCGGCGCGTTGGCCACCAACTTGGTATGGGGGAACGCGTCGACATTGGCCGCAACCAGCCGCCGAATCGAGTCCTTGGTGATGTTCTGGTCGCGCCACTGGCTGTAGTAGCCCAGCTTGGCGACGCTGTCCTCGGGCGCCGGTCCCGGCGCACCCAGCGCATCACGCAGATAGGCGATGTGGCCTTCGCTGAAATCGCCGTACCCGGAGAACTCGAACACGCTGAGCCGTTCGTCGCGGTCGTAGCGGCGGCCCAGCGCGGCCAGCAACTGCGAAAAAGCATTCAGGTACCCGGGGTCGTTCCAGTTCGGCACCACCTGCGTCAGCCAGGCTTCGGGACTGTTCGGCGGCCCCGGATAGCGGGTGACGGCACCGGGCAGGGCGGCCACCCAGTCGGGAACCGCGATGTTCGAGCGGTTGGGGTAGAACGCGTCGCCGTAGGAGTTGTAGGCGTACACCCGAAGCATCAACCGCATGTTGCGCTTGCCCAGCTTCGTCAGCGCGGTGTCGATCACGCTGAAGTCGAACTTGCGGTCGTCGGGGGCATCGGCCGGCAACGTGCGCGGATCCGTGGGCTGCAACGCCCGCCACGGGATACGCAAACCCGCGTCATAGGCCTCCGGCCACGCCGGGTACCGCCTCTGCGCCGGATTGCCCTGCGGGAAAAGCGGTTGCAGGAGATCTTCGTACTGGCCGCGCAGCGGATTGGGCACCTGCTGAACGTTGGCAAGCACGGGCGGAAGGACGATCGCGTTCAGCGGACTGGGGCCGGCCGAATCATCCCACCCGGCAAGCAACACCCCCGCACACGCCAGCATGGCCAGCGCCCTCATCTTCGACGAACGCCACATCACTACCAGTATGGATCGCGCGCTTTGGCTTGGCTGACGTTTCACCGGGTGATCTGGTCGCAGCCGGGGGACACGGCTCGTCGATTATGCTGAGAGCTCGGCAAAAGGCTGCTGGAGACACGACAGATGCCCGTCGCACGCTCAGCCAAACGATGGCTTGCCCCCGCGGCAAGGTCTGTCGCGCCACGCCTGTTCTGGCGGCGGAGGTACCGCATCCTGCAACGCCTCGGTGAATCCCGCCCGGACGTGCAGCTGGCGGTGTCCTTGTGTGATCCGAACCGGGTCTCGCTGGACATCGGAGCCGACGTCGGCGAGTTCACGATCGCAATGCTGCCGTCGTCGCAATCGGTCATCGCGTTCGAACCCAGGCCCGCCCAGGCGCGCGACCTGGCGGCGATGTTCGAGGCGGTCGGCGCGGCGGTGCGGGTGGAAGCAGTCGCGCTGTCGGACAAGGTCGGCGTGGCGACCATGCGGCTGGTCGAGTCCGAACCGGGCCGCAGCACGATCGACACCGACAACGTCCTCAGCGACGTGAGCGGCGGTCGGGTGCAGAGCATAGACGTGCCGGTCAAGCGGCTGGACGATCTGCACTTGGACAATGTCGGCCTGATCAAGATCGACGTGGAGGGACACGAACTGGCCGTGTTGCGCGGCGCCGCGGAAACTCTCACCCGCAACCGGCCCGCGGTCGTCGTGGAAGCCGAGGAACGCCATCATCCCAACGCCGTCGCCGAGATCGCCGAGTTGTTGACCGGGCTGGGGTACGCCGGCTATTTCGAGCTCAACGGTGCTCGGCTACCGGTCACGCGGTTCGACGCGGCCGAACATCAGAATCCGGCGAACGTCGGCGGCGCAGAGGACGACTGGGCAGCCCGCGGCGTCTACGTCAACAACTTCGTCTTCGTCCCCAACGAGGCCTGAGCTTCGTCTTCGTCCCCAACGAGGCCTGAGCCGCGCACGCTTGGTGCCGGGCTCGGTGGCGGAAAGTGGTGGACCGACGTCCTTGGCGGTATTACCGTGAGCTTGCATTGCGCGCCGGCCTTTGCGGCGCACTCACCAGCCGCGCGGGGGACATCGTGCACAACTGCGAGCGGGACATAGGATGCGCGCCACGGTGGCTCACGAGGGATCGCGCGAAAGAATCGGCGCGCCGCATCGTATGGCGTGCCGACAGGGCCACCGCCGATGTGCGTCGACGATTCGTGCCACTCGATCCGGCGAAACTCGACCAGTTTCGCAATCACCTGCTCGAAAACTGGTCGACGAAGGACTTTTGGAATTCGGACGTCGGCAGGCACGAGCTTCAGGAGCACACTGCCGGGCGCCTGATTTTCGACCGACACGAGTACGTGCCCTGGCTCAATGCGTTACGTCGCCTGGACGGGGCGCGGGTTTTCGAGATCGGCTGCGGAACCGGATCGTCGGTCTTCGCCTTGGCCGAGCAGGGCAGCCAAGTCACCGGCATCGACGTCACACCGGAATCGGTCGAGGTGGCGCGGGCGAGGTTGCGGTTCTTCGGACTTGGCGAACAGCCACTGCACGTGATGAACGCGACCGAGATGGACACCCACTTCGAACACCACAGCTTCGATTTCGTGATTTTCTTCGCATCGCTGGAACACATGACATTTGACGAGCGGTTGCGCAGTTTGGGAGCAGCATGGAACCTGTTGGTGGACAATGGCATTCTTTGCATCCTCGAAGCGCCGAATCGGCTCTGGCCTTATGACAACCACACCGCGGACTTGCCGTTCTTCCACTGGCTGCCCGATGAGATCGCATTGGAGTACTTCAAGCAAACGGTGAGATATCAAGCGTCACCGTTCGATACCGGCTCGGCGGAGGCGAAACTCGAACTCGCTCGCCGCGGACGGGGCGTCAGCTACCACGAGATAGAGCTGGCGCTGGGACCCATCAAAGAGCTCGAGTTCATGGTCGACCGGCACAGCTTCCAAATAAGGCAAAACCTGCTTCGTTGGCTCCACTATCGGCTATCCAGCAGTCGCCGCTACGCCAATTTGCTGCGCCGGCAACGTCCGGATCTGCCAATCGGTCTGTTCCTGCCCTACCTCGACATCGCAATCCGCAACAAGGCCGCGTAACCCGAGCCCTCAGAACTGCAGCGCGCTGAACCGCCAGTCCAGTACCGCGCGGTCCGGCTCGCCCGCCGCGTCGCCGACGGCGTAGACCAGCGACCGCAGCCCCAGTACGCCCCCGTGGCCGGTCGGCTCGGCGGACTCGACGTGCAGCTCGCTGTACAGGGTGTCGCCCTCGTGGACCGGACCGGTGTGGTCGCAGGACTCCCAGCCCAGCACCGTCACCAGGTTCGGCAGCATCCTGCTCGCCTGCGCGAGGGCGAGCCCGATGGTATGCCCGCCGTACACCAGCCGGCGCCCGCCGATACGCGAATCATGATGGGTGGCAGCGATGTTCAGGGTGAGCCGGGCGAGTTCGGGCGCGCTGCTGACGACGTCGCCGGTACTGCGCAGCACGGTGCCCGCCAGGCCGGGGTCGAAGTGCGGGCCGGGCACCCTGGCGCGGAACACGTCGGCGTCCCAGTGCTCGGTCGGATCGTGCGCCGGGCCCGGCACGTCGGCGCCGACGGCGGACAAGTCGTCGTGCGGCGCCCCGTCGGGCTGCCAGTCCGGGCTGGCGGGCAGCATGGCACACCGGTAGAAGTCGAGGACCAGCCGGTCGGCCTGGTCGATGGTGATCATCCGCAGCGCCGCCAGCCCCGTCGGCGCCCGGCCCGGCTTAGGCGAATTCGCACGCAGCCCAACCACTTCGGTGCGGGTGTAGATGGTGTCGCCAATGACGGGGAAGCGGTGGAACGCCAGTCCGCGGTAGAACAGGTTGGCCTTCACGCGCTGGGTCACCAGCGTCGACTGCCCGATTGCCACGTCGCAGACGAGCGCCGGATGCGCCAGCGGCCCCGGCACGCCGGTCACCGCGGTGCACAACACGCCGTCGAGGGCCAGTCGCAGCCGGTCTCCCAGGATCGCCTGATGTGCGGCGGCCATCCCCGCCGATAGCGTCGCCGCCGGCGCCCAGTCGAACACCTGGCCCACCGAGAGATCGTCGAAGTAGGGGCCGCCCTCGCGTACACGCGCATAAGTCACGGGGCCAATATGGCACAGGTGAGCAACGAGCTGAACGACGAAGAAGAGATGCTGGTCGCCACGGTGCGGGCGTTCGTCGACCGGGACGTCAAGCCGACCGTCCGCGACGTCGAGCACGCCAATACCTATCCCGAGGCGTGGATCGAGCAGATGAAGCGGATCGGCATCTACGGCCTGGCCATTCCCGAGGAATACGGCGGCTCGCCGGTATCCATGCCGTGCTACGTGCGGGTCACCGAGGAGCTGGCCCGCGGCTGGATGAGCCTGGCCGGCGCGATGGGCGGGCACACCGTGGTGGCCAAGCTGCTGACGCTGTTCGGGACCGAGGAGCAGAAGCGGGCCTACCTGCCGCCGATGGCGACCGGCGAGCTGCGTGCCACCATGGCGCTGACGGAACCCGGCGGCGGCTCGGACCTGCAGAACATGACGACGACGGCGCTACCGGACGGTTCCGGCGGCCTGCGGATCAACGGCTCCAAGACGTGGATTAGCAATGCGCGGCGGTCCGGGCTGATCGCGCTGCTGTGCAAGACCGATCCGAATGCCACGCCGCGCCATAAGGGCATCTCGATCGTGCTCGTCCAGCACGGGCCCGGCCTGACGGTGTCTCGCGACCTGCCCAAGCTGGGCTACAAGGGCGTCGAGTCCTGCGAGCTGTCCTTCGACGACTTCTCGGCACCCGAGTCCGCGATCTTGGGTGGCCGGATGGGCGAGGGCTTTTCGCAGATGATGAAGGGGCTAGAGACGGGCCGCATCCAGGTGGCCGCCCGGGCCCTGGGCGTGGGCACGGCGGCGCTCGAGGACGCGCTGGCCTATGCGCAGCAGCGGGAGAGCTTCGGGCAACCGATCTGGAAGCATCAGTCGGTCGGCAACTACCTGGCCGACATGGCGACCAAACTGACCGCCGCCCGGCAGCTCACCCGGTATGCGGCCGAGCGCTACGACAGCGGCGAACGCTGCGACATGGAAGCCGGCATGGCCAAACTGTTCGCCTCGGAAGTGGCGATGGAGATCGCCCTGAACGCGGTGCGGATTCACGGCGGCTACGGCTACTCATGCGAATACGACGTGGAGCGCTACTTCCGCGACGCGCCCCTGATGATCGTCGGCGAGGGCACCAACGAGATTCAGCGCAACGTGATCGCCGCCCAACTTGTCGCGCGGGGCGGCATCTGAGTGGGACCGGAGAATATGCGCGCCTGACGTCGGGGCGTGCTGTATATTTGCCTGACTTCTCACACCAGCAAAGCGGCGCGGAAGTAAAAGGTACTGCGACGAAAGAAAGTCGGCTGCGATGAGTTATCCCCCAGGGCCGTACGAAGGCTCGCCGGAATGGCAGGGCCAGCCGCCGCCTTGGCAGGGGCAGCAGCCGGGTTGGCCGGGCCAGCAACCGGGTTGGCAGGCGCCGCAACCGGGCTGGCAAGGCCAGCCCGAGCCGGAGAACTACCTCGTCTGGGCCATCCTGTGCACCGTGTTGTGCTGTCTTCCGCTCGGAATCGTGTCGATCGTGTACTCCACCAAGGTGTCCGGACTCTGGTCCCAGGGCCGGTACGCCGAGGCCCAGGCGGCGGCCGACAACGCCAAGAAGTGGGCCATCATTGGCGCCATCGCCGGCGCCGTGTTCGCGGTGATCCTGGTGATCCTGTACGCGGTCATCGGCGTGATCGCCGTCTCGAACCTGCCGTCGACCACGACCACCACGTATTCCGGCTTCTGACAACACTTTAGGCGTCAGTCGCGTCGATCAGACCCCAGGCCAACGCGGTGTCGGTGTCGATGGTGCGCCCGGACAGCACGAGATAGGCTGTGCGCCAACGGCCGATCCGGCGGGTGACGCTGAGCGTCCCGCCGGCGCCGGGGATCAGGCCCAGCTGCAGTTCGGGCAGCCCGAACACCGAATCGTAACGCGCGGTGACCCATCCGCAGAACGCCGCCATCTCTAGCCCGCTGCCCATCACCCGGCCGTGCACCTCCGCCCGGCAGGCGCGGCCGAGCCGGGCGGTGAGCGCATCGAGCGCCAGGGCGGGGCTGTGCCGGGTGCGGGCCAGGTGCGCGCTCGCCGGGTCGGCGAAGGTGCCGAATTCGCCGAGGTCTCCCCCGCTACAGAACGACGGTCCGTTGCCGCTCAACACGATCCCGGTCACCGACGGGTCCAGCTGCGCGACGGTCAGCGCCTCCAGGAGCGCGGCCCGCGCGTCGGTGGAAAACGCGTTGTGGCGGTGCGGACGGTTGAACACGATGCGTAGCGTGTCGCCGTCCCGCCGGGTCCGCACCGGGTCGGCGCACTCCGGCATCCGGGCCGGACCGCGTTCGGCCAGCCAGCGCGCGAACTCGGGGCCGGCCTGCAACGTCGAGTAGGCCAGCGACTCGGTCACCACCGCGGGCAGCGCCGGCCCGCCCGGGTCGACCCCGCGCAACACGTCGTCACACACGCTGCTGGCCTGCGGCCAACGCTGACAGCGCGCGGTCAGCTCGGCGAGCGCGTCGGGCACCGAATCCACCGTGACGACCCGACTGTCGTCACAGGGGTCCTCGGTCAAGGTGAAAGTCGCTGTTTGAAGCCATGATTCGCCATTGGCGAGGTCGGTCCCCGCGCCGTGCGCCACGATCACCCCCGGCGGGGACGCGGTGTCGGTTTCCGGGCCGGCATCCGGCGCGCTCGACAGGTCCACCACGCGGAGCATGGGTCACACCGAGTATTTCTCGATCAGCCCGTTCTTGTAGAGCTTGCCGGTGTCGGTACGCGGCAGCTGCGCCTCGAACGCGATCGATTTCGGACACTTGTAGTGCGCCAAGCGATCCCGCAACCAGTTCAGCAGCTCTTCGGCGAACTCGTCGGTGGCGTCGGCCGGATCGACGGTCTGGACGACCGCCAGTACGCGCTGCCCCATCTCCTCGTCGGGAACCCCGAACACCGCCGCGTCCAACACCTTTGCGTGGGTGACCAAGAGATTCTCGGTTTCCTGCGGATAGATGTTCACCCCGCCCGAGATGATCATGTGGTGGCGCCGGTCGGTCAGGTACAGGTAGCCCTCGTCGTCCACATAGCCGACGTCGCCGACGGTCACCCAGCCGTGCCGGTCACGGGACGCGGCCGTCTTCGCCTCGTCGTTGAGGTACTCGAAGGAATAGCCGCCCGCGAAATAGATTTCGCCGGCCTGTCCGGGCGGCAACTCGTTGCCGTTCTCGTCCAGGATGTGGATTTCGCAGGCCATCGGCTTGCCGACCGAGCCCGGGTGGGCGAGCCACTCCTCCGCGCTGATCAGCGTCGAGCCAATCGCCTCGGAGGATGCGTAGTACTCGTCGATGATCGGCCCCCACCAGTCCATCATCTGCTTCTTGATCTCCACCGGGCACGGCGCCGCCGCGTGCATCACCCGCTGCAGGCTGGACACGTCATACGAATCACGCACGGCTTCAGGAAGTTTCAGCATCCGGGTGAACATCGCCGGGACGAACTGGGCGTGCGTGACACGGTGGCGCTGGATGGCGTCGAGGCAGCCTTCGGGATCGAACTTCTCCAGCACGACCGTGGTGACCCCGCCGGCCTGCGCGCTCATCGACCACACCGACGGCGCGGTGTGGTACAGCGGCGCGGGGCTCAGGTAGATCGAATCCGGGGTCATCCAGAAGCTGACCAGCGCCGACATCATGCCGGGCGCCTCGGCCGGTATGACGTGCGGCAGTTCGCGTTTGATGCCCTTGGGCCGGCCGGTGGTGCCCGACGAATACTGCAGCAGGTCGCCTTCGCGTTCGTCGTCGATCGGGGTATCCGGCTCGCCCGCAACGCATTCGGGGTAGCGCTGCCAGCCCTCGAGGTCGTCGTCCGCGATGAACAGCAGCTCGGGCAGTCCGCCCGGCAGATGCTCGGCCAGGTTCTCGCACGTCTTGCGCAGCGCCGCGGACCCGATGATCGCCTTCGCGGCGCTGTTGTCCACGATGTAGGCCGCCTCTCCCGCGGTCAGGTGGGTGTTGATCGGCACGTAGTACAGGCCGCTGCGACGCGCCGCCCACATGACCGCATGGATGTGTTCGTTGTTCTCCATGAGGATCGCGACGGCATCGCCCTCGACCAGGCCGGCCCGCCGGAAGTAGTGCGCCAGCCGGTTGGCCCGCGCCTCGAGCTCGTCGAAGGTGATGACCGTGCCGGACGGGTGAAGAATGACGGCCGGCTTGCCGGTGCCGAGATACTCGCGAATCTGCATGCGCAGACTGTACCGCCGAAAAACTTGACGGGTGTCAAGTGGTCATGGTCCCCTGCGGGGAATCCGAGTCGGGCTACTTGGACTCGGCCAGCCGCTGCTTGAGCGCCTCGAACTCGTCCTTGACGCCGGTGGGCAGCTTCTCGCCGACGAACTCGAACCACTCCTCGATCATCGGCAGTTCCTCGCGCCACTCGTCGGCGTTGACCTCCAGCGCCTTGGCCACGTCGGCGGGGTCGACGTCAAGGCCGTTTAGGTCCAGGTCCTCGACGGCGGGCACGGTGCCGATCGGCGTGGTCCGGCCGCCGGCGCGGTGCTCGATGCGGTCCACGATCCACTTCAGCACGCGGCTGTTCTCGCCGAAGCCGGGCCACAGGAACTTGCCTTCGTCATCGCGACGGAACCAGTTGACGAAGAACACCTTCGGCAGCTTGGACTCGTCGGACTGCTTGCCGACGTCGATCCAGTGCTGGAAGTAGTCACCCACGTTGTAGCCGCAGAACGGCAGCATGGCCATCGGGTCGCGGCGCACGGTGCCGACCTTGCCCTCGGCGGCCGCGGTCTGCTCGGAACCCAGCGTGGCGCCGATGAAGACGCCGTGCTGCCAGTCGCGGGCCTCGGTCACCAGCGGCACGGTGGTCCTGCGGCGACCGCCGAACAGGATCGCCGAGATCGGCACGCCCTGCGGGTCGTCCCACTCCGGGGCCAGGATGGGGCACTGCGACATCGGCGTGCAGTAGCGCGAGTTCGGGTGGGCCGCCGTGGTTTCCGTCTCGCGGAAGTACCAGTCGTTGCCCTTCCAGTCGATCAGGTGCGGGGACGGCTCCATGCCTTCCCACCACGCGTGGCCGTGGTCGGTCACGGCGACGTTGGTGAAGATGGTGTTACCCGCGGAGATGGTTTGCATCGCGTTGGGGTTGGACTTCCAGTTGGTGCCCGGCGCCACACCGAAGAACCCGAACTCCGGGTTCACCGCGTACAGCCGGCCGTCCTTGCCGAACCGCATCCAGGCGATGTCGTCGCCCAGGGTCTCGGCGCGCCAGCCCGGGATGGTCGGCTGTAGCATGGCCAGGTTGGTCTTGCCGCACGCGGACGGGAACGCCGCCGCGATGTAGTACGCCTTGTTCTCCGGCGAGATCAGCTTCAGGATCAGCATGTGCTCGGCGAGCCAGCCCTCGTCGCGCGCCATCACCGAGGCGATGCGCAGCGAATAGCACTTCTTGCCCAGCAGCGCGTTGCCGCCGTAGCCGGAGCCGTAGCTCCAGATCTCGCGGGTCTCCGGGAAGTGGGTGATGTACTTGGTATCGCTGCACGGCCACGGCACGTCCTTTTGGCCCGGCTCGAGCGGGGCTCCCACGGAGTGCAGCGCCTTGACGAAAAAGCCGTCGTCGCCCATCTTGTCCAGCGCGGCCTTGCCCATTCGGGTCATGATCTTCATCGAGACGACGACGTATTCGGAGTCGGTGATCTCGACCCCGAGCTTGGGGTCCTCCGCGCCTAGCGGGCCCATGCAGAACGGCACCACCCACATGGTCCGGCCGCGCATGCAGCCCCGGTACAGGTCGGTCATCGTGGACCGCATCTCCGCGGGGTCCATCCAGTTGTTGGTCGGCCCGGCGTCGATCTCGCGCTCGGAACAGATGAAGGTGCGGGACTCCACCCGCGCCACGTCGGCCGGGTCGGAGAGGGCGAGGTAGGAGCTGGGGTGCTTTTCGCTGTCGAGCTTCTTGAACGTGCCGGCTTCGACCAGGTGGTCGCACAGGCGGTGCCACTCCTCGTCGGAGCCGTCGGCGAACGCCACCCGCTCAGGCTGGGTGAGCTCGGCAACCTCCTGCACCCACGACAGCAGCCCTTGATGCTTCGTGGGTGCGGTGTCCAAACCGGGAATGGTCGCTGAGGTCATCGAAGTCTCCTGAATTCTTCTGCGTCTCGGGCTTCTCTTACGTGCCTGTCGCGTATGCGGTCGCCCACACGACGGTGGACATGGTGGCGTTAACTACAGGTTATCGTGAGGAACTTGTCGGGGAAGTCTCGGGCAGGTATAAGCCTTCTCACAACAACGATTCAGAAGATCCCGCCGCATCGCCATCACCGCTCCTAGAAGCCGGTTTTTCAGTTGCCCCGTTCTGCCCGTCGGTCTCCGGGTCCTTTTTCATGTCCGAAGCTGAATCGTCGGCTGGAGGTATACCCGCTTCGCCCAGTTCTGCACGCACGGCCTCCAGGGCCGCCAACACTGTGGGCATCTCCCGGTCCCGCGCGGCCGCGGCGCGCGACGC
Organism: Mycobacterium sp. SMC-2; assembly: GCF_025263485.1. Taxonomy (NCBI): domain Bacteria; kingdom Bacillati; phylum Actinomycetota; class Actinomycetes; order Mycobacteriales; family Mycobacteriaceae; genus Mycobacterium; species Mycobacterium sp. SMC-2. The sequence continues at coordinate 1,021,705 of NZ_CP079863.1, read as the reverse complement.
GGCCATGGCGTGCGCGCGCAGCTCGCGGTCGATGGCGCTGACCTGCTCGCTCACCTCGGCGTTCTCGACCTCGTCCTGGGCCAGCACCGCCTTGCTCAGCACCGACTCGGCGACCAGCACGCGGGTGGCGACCAGCTCCTCCGCCACCGACCGCAGCGACGAGGTCACATCGCCCGCCCAGCGGTCCAGTAGCGCCCGGTCGCGCAGCAGGCTGCGGATGTTGATCACCAGCAAGGTGACCGCCAGCCCGATCGCCACGCACGTGACGGCCGCGACGACGGACAGCGCCGGGCTGAGCCGGGCGGCCAGCCCGCTCATCAGCCGGCTCAGGGTCAGCGCCACGCCCAGGCCGAACCCGGCGCCCAGCAGCATCATCAGCCAGGTCTCGTGCCGCCGCGATTTCAGCGGCGGCGGCGGGACGTCGACCGTCGGCAGCTTCTCCACGTCCGGCAACGTCGTCGCGACCCCGACCGCCTGCGCGACGTCCGCGAGGTGGGCGGCGGTGCCTTCGTTCACTTCGGCGACCACCTCGTCCAGCCGGCCGCGCGTGTGCGCCTCGAAGCCGGGCATGCCGCGCCGGGACAATCCCGCGGCGTCTTCCTGCAGCTCGCTGCGCACCGACGAACAACGGTTGCGCGCGAGGTGCGACAGCTGGACCCGCGCCTGCTGGATCTGACCGCGCAGCGTGATGGTGCGCTCGGTTTTGGCCTCGCGCCGGTGCCGCAGGGCGGTGCTGCGTTCGTCGCGCAGCGCGCCGACCCGCGCCCGCCGGCCGGCGCCGTCGGCATCGCGGTCGATCCGCTGCGCGACGGTCGTGATCCGGAACTCCCACGCGCGCAGCCTGTTTCGGCGCGCGAGCTCGGAGTCGGCCAGTCGCGTCGACAGGGTCTCCACCAGATCGTCGACGTCCGGCTCGCCGAGGTCGGGCAGCGCGGCCGCGCCCACCCACGGCACGCCGCGGTAGCGCGGCGCGTGCGCGGCCAGCCTCTCGCGGTTGGCGGCCAGGACCTCGCGCCAGCCGCGGTGCACGTCGATCTTGGACACCACTGCAACCACCGCATCGGTGTGCGCGGCGGAGGCGTCCAGCAGCGCGCAATCGGAGTCCGTGAGATGGGCGGCCGCGGAGACGACGAACACCACGGCCATCGGCGCATCGCCGGGCCCCAACTCCGCCGACTCGACGAACTTGTGCTCCGGCAGCCGTTCGCCCAGCGCCGCGGCCACCGCGCTCACCCCGGCCATCCACGGTCCGGCCACCAGCACCACGTCGCGCCGGTGGACGGCGGGGGCATCCAGCTCCGGTGCGATGCCCGCCACCAGCGCGTCGACTTCGGCGACCCGATCGCTCACCGCCAGTCCCCCAGCGTCTGCCCGGGCAGCGAGCCGCAGGCCCGCGACCACAGCCGCATCGATCCCCTGGCGATGTCCGCGCCGCAGGCGCGGTGCAGGTCGCTCACCGACGCGCGGCTGTAGCGCTGCCACCGCACCGCGACCGGCAGGTGCGCCGACGGGTCGCGGTCCCGGTCAGCGGGTCCCGGAACGTCCGGGCCCAGGCCGGCCGCCCTGGCCAAGTCGACGGCCGCCGCCATCCGTGCGACCACCGTGTCGTCGTGGGACAGGAATGCGCTGATCCGCTCGGCCGGTTCACCCGAGCCGACGGCCAGCGCCTCCAACTCCGCGACGGCGTCCAGCACCCGCCGGTAGCGCACCTCGGCGCCGGCGACCGAGATGTGGGACAGGACGGCGTCGACCCCGCTCGTCCGGCGCAACAGCGCCCGCACCTGCGCGTGCGTCCTGCCCCGCCGGGCCGCGGCGACCCCGAGCGCGATGCCGAGCAGCTCCAGGGTGTCCAGCAGGCGCAGCCGCACGTCGGCCGGTACGGGGTTGTCCGCCGCCATGAACCCGGCGAACGAGCCGTCCAGGGCGGCGCCCGCGCCGGGGTGCGCGGCCAGCGTCCGCAGCGCCGCCCACAGTTGGGCGTCCAGGCCGTCGAGCGCGGCGAGCGCGAGCAAGCCCGTCATCGGAACCATGGGCACGCCCGCGAGCGCGGCCAGCTCCGCGCACCGCGTGCGCGCCGCCGCGAGGGGCCCGTCCCCGCGGGACAGGGACCCGGCCAGGTCGGCTTTGTTCAGCACCGCCACCACCGGCCGCCCGGCGGCGGCGATCGCGTCGATGTCTTCCGGCTTGACCACCTCGGTGGTCACGTGCACGACGACGTCGGCAGCACGACCGTCGGCGGTGGCCACCGCGATTCCCGCCGCGGCCCCGGCGCGGTCCAGCGCCCGCGCGACCGTGCCGCGACCCACGCCGCGGCGGCCCTGAACCCGCGCGCGCAGCGGCGCGGCGGCCCGCTCGGCGATCGCCGCCACACGCGGGTCGGCGTGGCCGGCGGCAAATCGCGCCAGCTCGTCGACGAAATCCTGGTGCCCCTGTCCCCTCATGGTCCCTTCATGTCCTGCGTTCGGCTCGGTGAATCCGACCCCGGGGGCGATCGGGTCCCACCGAATGGTGGCACCTGCGTCACTTTGATGCGAGCCACCGTCTGACTGTTACCAGCTGAAGGCAACTGTTGGGTATCAATCTGGACCAGGGGCGGCTACATCATCGGTTTATGCGCCACCATGGACAAATGCACGCGCAATCCGGGGTAGAAGTATGTCCCGACGCGCCGGAGGAGGACCAGGACGACCGTCGCGACCAGCGCTACCTTCCGGCATCGACCTTTCGCTCCCGACGTTCCGCCCTGTCCGACGCCCAGCGCCAGACGTGGGAACGGCTGTGGCCCGAGCTCGGCCTGTCCGTGGGCGCCACCACCGGGGAAGGCGAAGGTGGTGGGCAGGCACCGCTGGACACCCGGGCATGGTTCGGTCGCCAGGCGCCGCTGGTGCTCGAGATCGGTTGCGGCAGCGGCATATCGACGCTGGCGATGGCCAAGGATGAGCCCGATATAGATGTGATCGCGGTCGAGATCTACAAGCGGGGGCTGGCGCAACTGCTCTGTGCGATCGACCGCGAGGGGGTCGGCAACATCCGCTTGATCCGCGGGAACGGGGTCGAGGTGCTGCAGCGGCTGATCGCGCCCGGCTCGCTGACCGGGGTCCGCGTCTTCTTCCCCGATCCCTGGCCGAAGGCCCGGCACCACAAGCGGCGGTTTCTGCAGCCCGGCACGATTGGCCTGATCGCCGACCGGTTACTCCCCGGTGGTGTCCTCCACGTCGCCACGGACCACCCCGGCTACGCCGAGCACATCGGCCGGGTCGGCGACGCCGAGCCGCGGCTGCGCCGCGCCGATCCCGCCGACGCGCTCCCGATCTCGGTGGTGCGGCCGACCACCAAATACGAGACGAAGGCCCACGAGGCGGGCAGCGCCGTGACCGAATTCATCTGGCTACGACACGGGTAGGCGATGACCATGAGCCTGGCGGAAGAACAGACCACTTCAGCGGAACCCCTGCCGGTGTTGCCCGACGACGCGCTGGGAAGCTTCTCGCCGCCGGGCGGACGCGTCTTGCTGGTGTGGGACGCGCCCAACCTCGACATGGGGCTCGGCTCCATCCTGGGCCGGCGCCCCACCGCGCTGGAACGCCCGCGGTTCGACGCCCTGGGGCGCTGGCTCTTGGCGCGCACGGCCGAGGTCAGCGCCGAGCGGCCGGGCGTCGTGGTCGAACCCGAGGCCACCGTCTTCACCAACATCGCGCCGGGCAGCGCCGACGTCGTCCGCCCCTGGGTGGACGCCCTGCGCAACGTGGGGTTCGCGGTGTTCGCCAAGCCGAAGATCGACGAGGACAGCGACGTCGACCGCGACATGCTTGCCCACATCGAACTGCGGCGCAGCGAGGGGCTCGCGGCCCTGGTGGTGGCGTCGGCCGACGGGCAGGCGTTCCGTCAACCGCTGGAGGAAATAGCACGCACCGGAGTCCCGGTTCAAGTCATCGGATTTCGCGAACATGCGAGTTGGGCGCTAGCGTCGGATACCTTGGACTTCGTCGACCTGGAAGACATCAGCGGTGTGTTCCGGGAGCCGTTGCCGCGAATCGGCCTGGATTCGCTGCCTGACCAGGGAGCGTGGCTGCAGCCGTTCCGGCCGCTGTCCGCTTTGTTGACCCAGCGTGTGTGACACTGGAAAACCAATGCGCGGGTCGTTAACGATCCAGTAAGGAGCTTGCGTGTTCGCCTGGTGGGGTCGAACTGTGTACCGGTACCGGTACATCGTGATCGGGGTCACGGTAGCTCTGTGCCTTCTGGGCGGCGTTTTCGGAATCAGCCTCGGCAAGCATGTCACACAGAGCGGCTTCTACGACGACGGCAGTCAATCCGTGAAGGCCTCGGTGCTGGGCGACCAGACCTATGGCCGGGACCGCACCAGCCACATCGTCGCCACCTTCACCGCTCCCAAGGGACAAACCGTCGACGACGCGGCCTGGCGGGACAAGATCGTCGGCGAGCTGAACAAGTTCAAGGCCGACCATCCCGACCAGGTCGTCGGTTGGGCCGGGTGGCTGGCGGCGCCGGACAGCACCAACCCGGTCATCAAGGGAATGGTCAGCGAGGACAAGAAGCACACCTTCGTGTCCATCCCGCTCAAGGGCGACGACGACGACAGCATCCTCAACAACTACAAGGCCGTCGCCCCGGCCCTGCAGAAGCTTGACGGCGGCACGGTGGAGCTGGCCGGCCTCGAGCCGATCGCCAACGCCTTGACCGGCACCATCGCCACCGACCAGCGCCGCATGGAGGTCCTCGCGGTGCCGCTGGTGGCGGTGGTGCTGTTCCTGGTGTTCGGCGGCGCGGTCGCCGCCGGCCTGCCGGCCATCGTGGGCGGCCTGAGCATCGCGGGCTCGCTGGGCATCCTGCGGCTGGTCGCCGTCTTCGGGCCGGTGCACTTCTTCGCCCAGCCGGTGGTCTCGCTGATCGGCCTCGGTATCGCCATCGACTACGGGCTCTTCGTGGTCAGCCGATTCCGGGAGGAGATCGCCGAGGGTTACGACACCGAGGCCGCCGTGCGCCGTACCGTCATGACGGCGGGTCGCACCGTGACGTTCTCAGCCGTGCTGATCATCGCCTCGAGCGCCAGCCTGCTGGTGTTGCCGCAGGGCTTCGTGCACTCGCTGACCTACGCGATCTTCGCCGCGGTGGGGCTAGCCGCCCTGCTGTCGATCACGTTCTTGCCGGCCTGCCTGGGCATCCTGGGCCGGCACGTCGACGCGCTGGGAGTGCGGACCGCGTTCCGGGTGCCGTTCCTGCGGAATTGGAAGTATTCGCGCGCCTACCTCAACTGGCTGGCGGACCGGCTGCAGAAGACCAAGACCCGCGAAGAGGTCGAGGCCGGGTTCTGGGGCAAGCTGGTCAACTGGGTGATGAAGCGGCCGCTGGCCTTCGCCATCCCGATCGCCGTCGGCATGATCTTGCTGGTCATCCCGTTGGGCAACCTTTCCTTCGGCGGCATGAGCGAGAAATACCTGCCACCGAACAACGCGGTGCGCCTGGCGCAGGAGCACTTCGACAAGCTCTTCCCCGGGTATCGGACCGAGCAGCTGACGGTGGTCATCCAGAGCACCAACCACAGCAAGGTGACCGACCAGCAGGTCGCCGACATCCGGAACCGGATCTCCTCGATCGGTGGCTTCACCGACAAGACGTGGGAGGAGCGGGCGTGCCCGACCATCGCCGGCAACCCCTGCGTCGCCGGACCGAACGGGACGACGGTGCCCAAGGACGGCTCGGTACGGGTGATCGAGAACGGGCTGGTGAACAAGAACGATGCCGCCAAGAAGCTCAGCGAACTGCGGGCGATAAACCCGCCGAAGGGCCTCAACGTCTATGTCGGCGGCACACCGGCGCTGGAGCAGGACAGCATCCACAGCCTGTTCGACAAGGCTCCGCTGATGCTGGTCCTCTTGCTGGGCGCCACCATGCTGCTGATGTTCCTGGCGTTCGGTTCGGTGGTGTTGCCGGTCAAGGCGGCGGTGATGAGCGCGCTGACGCTGGGGTCCACGATGGGCATCCTGACCTGGATCTTCGTTGACGGCCACTTCTCGCATTGGCTGAATTTCACGCCGACTCCGCTGATGGTGGTGGTCATCGCGCTGGTCGTCGCGGTCGGTTTCGGCCTGGCGACCGACTACGAGGTGTTCCTGGTGTCCCGCATGGTGGAGGCGCGCGAACGCGGCATGTCGACCGCGGAAGCGATCCGGATCGGGACCGCTACGACCGGGCGGCTGATCACGGCCGCCGCGCTGGTCCTGGCCGTGGTCGCCGGCTCGTTCGTGTTCTCCGACCTGGTGCTGATGAAGTACCTGGCGTTCGGTCTGATGGCGGCCCTGCTGCTGGACGCGACCATCGTCCGGATGTTCCTGGTGCCGTCGGTGATGAAGCTGCTCGGCGACGACTGCTGGTGGGCCCCGCGCTGGGCGAGGCGGCTGCAGAACAAGATCGGGCTGGGCGAGATCGACCTGCCCGACGAGCGCAAGCGTCCGACCCTCGACGGGCGGCCCGCACGGCCGCCGGTGGCGGCCAGCCTGGTCGCGGCCGGGCCGCGCTCGCCGCACGACCCCACCCACCCGGCCGCCCTCGAGCCGTCACGCGCGACGCGTCCGGGCTCCGAGAAGCCCAAACCCGCCACGGAAGTGCCCGCGGGCGCGGCGGCGCGCACCGCGGCGCCGTCACCCGATGCCGCCAACACCACGCGCCTGCAGACGCGGCCCGGTCAGCCGACGGAGGCCAAGACGACGCGCCTTTCCGTGCCCAACGCCGCACCCGCCGGCCCGCCTTCCCCGGGCCACGAGCGGCCGCCCAATGCCGCCCCGCCGAAGCCGGCACGACCTCCCGCCCCGGGCCCCGCGGCGCCACCACCGCCACCGTCCGGCGGCCAAACCCGTGCAATTCCGGTGCCCCCCAATCATTCTGACGACAAGGGCGATGCGGCCGAACCCACCGCGGCCTTCCCGCGCCCGGAGGGAAACGACTCCGACGCGGCCACGGAAAAGATGAACTCCCGCGGTGAGAACGGCGACGCGCGGCAGCGCCGACGCTCCGGCGGCGGCCTGTCCGCCCAGGACCTGCTCCGCCGCGAGGGACGGCTGTAGGCCTCAGCCCGACTTGGTCGTCGGTTCGTCCGGTTCGGCCTGCAGAATCGTGCCGGCCTCGTCGGCCTCGTCGGCCTCCTCGGTCTGCTTCTCGGCTTCGGCGGCGGGGTCGCGGGCGAGCAGCACCTGCAACGCGTTGTTGAAAAAAGCGACCGTCGGGACGGCCAACAGCGCGCCGACGATCCCGGCGAGCACGCCGCCGGTGGCGATGGCCAGCACCACCGCCAGCGGGTGGATCGACACCGCGCGGCCCATCACCAGCGGCTGCAGCACGTGGGCCTCCAGCTGGTTCACCGCGATCAGCAAACCGAGCGTAATCAGCGCGTAGACAAAGCCTTTGGCCAACAGGGCGACCACCACGGCCAGCAGGCCCGAGACCAACGCACCGATCAGCGGGATGAAGGCACCCAGGAAGACCAGCGAGGCCAGCGGCAGCGCCAACGGGATGCCCATGATCGCCAACCCCGTGCCGACCCCGGCCGCGTCGGTGAGCGCCACCAGGAAGGTGGCCCGCACGTACGCGGTCAGCGACCCGTATCCCGCGCGGCCCGCCTCGCTCACCCGGTCGCGGACGTCGGACGGGAAGATCTTGGACACGTAGGCCCAGATGTTGCGGCCGCCGTAGAGGAAGAAGATCAGCGTGAACAGCACCAGCACCGCCGCCGTGACCAGCTCCGTGATGGTGGCCGCGGTGGACAGGGCGCCGCTTTCCAGCTTCGCCTGATTGTTGCGCAACGCCTCGATCGCGGCGTTGCCCGCGTTGTCGATCTGTTCGCGGCGCAGATGCGGGGGTCCGTTGATCAGCCAGTGCCGGGTGGACTCGATGCTGCGGGTCACCTGTTCGGTCAGGCCGGGTAGACCGTCCACGAACTGGTTGATGACGAACGCCAGGATGCCCCCCAGGATGCCGAAGCCCCCGAGCAGCACCAGCGTCACCGCGCCACCGCGGGGCACACCACGGCGATCGAGCCAGTCGACCACCGGCAGCAGCAGCGCGCTGAGCAGCAGCGCCACCAGCACCGGGACGACGATGACCTCGAGTTTCTTCACCACCCACAGCAGGGCGATCAGCGCCGCGAGGATGACCAGCAAACGCCAGGCCCAGGCTGCGGTCTTGCGGACAAGGGGTTCGACCGAAGCGTCGTCGGTGTTTGCCGGCATTGGGTGAGCCTATCCGGCGCGGGGCACCGCCAAACCTGCGCGCACCCGCGCCGGGCGCGGCCGCGCCGGCACGATCCGGTTACGACGACGACACGGTAGGCGCCGCGCGGGGATCCCCGCGCCACCTGCACCGTTACCCTAAACCACGTGTCGCACGACGCACCGGCCCGCAATCTCGACTTCCCGCGCGAAGAGGCCCCGCGCGGGAAGTACTGGTGGGTGCGATGGGTGATCCTCGGGATCGTCGCGATCGTGCTTGCCGTGGAGGTCTCGCTGGGCTGGCATCAGCTGGCCAAGGCCTGGATGAGCCTGTACGAGGCGAACTGGTGGTGGCTGCTGGCATCGGTGGTGGCGGCGGCCGCGTCGATGCACAGCTTCGCGCAGATCCAGCGCACGCTGCTCCGGTCGGCCGGCGTGCACGTCAAGCAGTTGCGGTCGGAAGCCGCCGTCTACGCCGCCAACTCGCTGAGCACCACGCTGCCCGGTGGGCCGGTGCTTTCGGCGACGTTTTTGCTTCGGCAGCAACGGATTTGGGGCGCTTCCACGCTGGTGGCGTCGTGGCAGCTGGTGATGGCGGGCGTCCTGCAGGCCGTGGGGCTGGCGCTGCTCGGGCTGGGCGGGGCCTTCTTCCTCGGCGCGAAGAACAACCCGTTCTCGTTGCTGTTCACCCTCGGCGGCTTTGTCGCGTTGTTGCTTCTGGCCCAAGCGGTCGCGTCGCGGCCGGAACTGATCGACGGGATCGGCTGCCGGGTGTTGTCGTGGGTCAACTCCGTGCGCGGCCGACCCGCCGACAGCGGCCTGGACAAGTGGCGCGAGACCCTGATGCAGCTCGAGTCGGTGAGCCTGGGCCGGCGCGACATGGGGGTGGCGTTCGGCTGGTCGATGTTCAACTGGATCGCGGACGTGGCCTGCCTGGGCTTCGCCGCCTACGCCGCCGGGGACCACGCGTCGGTCGCCGGGCTGACGGTGGCCTACGCGGCCGCCCGCGCCGTCGGCACGATACCGCTGATGCCGGGCGGGCTGCTGGTGGTCGAGGCGGTGCTGGTGCCGGGGCTGGTGTCCAGCGGCATGTCGTTGCCGAACGCGATTTCGGCCATGCTGATCTACCGGCTGATCAGCTGGTTGCTCATCTCCGCGATCGGCTGGGTGGTGTTCTTCTTCGTGTTCCGCACCGAGAACGTCGCCGTCCCGGACGACGAGGAGGCGGCCCCGGGCCCCGAGCCCGCGGCGCGGCCCGAGCAGGTCGCGAACGATCCGACCGAGACCGCCCTGCAGGGCCCCTTACCGCCCGACCGGAGCCCGGAAACCGACAGCTAACCGGCGGTGTTGCCCCGCGGCGGGCCCGACAGCGGGTTGGCCGGCGCCGGTGCGGCGGGCCCGGTGGCCGCCGGCGGAGAGGCCGGCGTGCCCAGCGGCAGCGCCCCCGCCGCACTACCCGGCAGGGCCGGCAGCCCGCCGGCCGCGCCTTGTGCCTGCTGCATCATGCCCATCGCCTGCGCGGGCGAGATCGGCAACTTGCACTGCAACGACAGATTGGTCAGCGGCTGGGCGATCGACGTCATGTCACCGGCAACCTTCGGGTTGGCCTCGAAGTAGGACTTCAGCCCGGTCATCGACTGCGGGCCGGCCTGCTGCTGCAGCATCGAGGTCATCGTCTGATTGGTCTCCGGATGCGAGTCCAGGTAATCGCCCATCGACTTCGAGACCGAACCGATCGTCCGGGCGACTTCACTGGCCGCGCACGGGTCGTTGGCGCCCGTCGCCGCCGGCCCGGCGAGGACCGCGAGGGCGGCGCAGGGCACGGTGGTGGCGATCAGCCCGGCGGCGATCTTGCGGCGCCCGGTCACGGTGGCTCTGGTCATGCAAACTCCTTAGGTGTTTGCGACGTCGCGCGCAGCGCCGACGCCTCGCAAACCGCTGCAATAGACGGCCTTTTCGATCGCGGAGTTCCCCGGGGCCCCGCGGGCCATCCGACATCCTGCCATCGCCGGCATCCCCCCTGCCAGCCCGCATGAGCCCGTGTGAGGAAAATCCCCGCCGGTAACCGATTCACAACGACTTGGCAGCGTCCGGGCAACAACCCCGTCGCTGCAGCTCAGGAACCAGAAAGCCGACATCATCCACAGGCTGCTGCGGTATTCTCGCCAGCACGCGTTGCGCGACACACGGGGAGTGAAGAGATCCAGCAGTTAATGATGCGCCTCAGCCGCAGCCTGCGTAAGTACCGCTGGTTGGTCTTCACCGGCTGGTTGCTGGCCTTGGTTCCGGCGGTCTATCTGGCCCTGACGCAGTCGGGGAACCTGACCGGCGGCGGTTTCGAGGTGGCGGGTTCGCAGTCGCTGCTCGTGCACGACCAGCTCGAGGAGCTGTACCACGACCAGGGGTCGTCCTCGCTGGCGTTGGTGGCGGCCCCCCGCCCCGATGCCAGCTATTCCGACATCAACGACGCGGTCGCACAGTTGAGGCGAACCGTCGCCGAGGTCCCCGGCGTCGCGGAGGTGCCCAACCCCACCCAACGACCGCCGCAGCCCGACCGGCCGTATGTGCTGTCGCTGCGGCTGGATTCCCGTAACACCAGTGACGTCGCCAAACGGCTGCGCACAAAGGTCGGCGTCAAGGGCGACCAGGCCGGCCAGACCGCGGACGGCCGGGTGCGGCTGTACGTGATCGGGCAGGGCGCCCTGTCCGCCGCAGCGGCACAGAACACCAAGCACGACATCGCCGCCGCCGAGCGCTGGAACCTGCCGGTGATCCTCATCGTGCTGCTGGCCGTGTTCGGCTCGCTCGCGGCCGCGGCCATCCCCCTTGCCCTCGGCGTCTGCACCGTCGTGGTCACCATGGGCCTGGTCTACCTGCTGTCGTCCTACACGACCATGTCGGTGTTCGTGACCTCGACGGTGTCCATGTTCGGGATCGCGCTGGCCGTCGACTATTCGCTGTTCATCTTGATGCGCTTCCGCGAGGAGCTGCGGTGCGGCCGCGAGCCACGGGAGGCCGTCGACGCCGCGATGGCCACCTCGGGGCTGGCCGTGGTGTTGTCGGGGATGACGGTCGTCGCCTCCCTCACCGGGATTTACGTGATCAACACCCCGGCGCTGAAGTCGATGGCGACCGGCGCCATCCTGGCCGTCGCCGTCGCGATGTTGACCTCGACCACGCTGACCCCGGCGGCGCTGGCGACGTTCGGCCGGTCGGCCGCCAAGAGGTCGGCGTTGCTGCACTGGTCGCGCGGGCCCGAGTGCGGCCAATCCCGGTTCTGGAACCGCTGGATCGGGTGGGTGATGCGGCGGCCGTGGATGTCGGCGGTGGCGGCATCGCTGGTCCTGCTCGTCATGGCCGCACCGGCTTCCTCGATGGTGCTGGGCAACAGCCTGCTGCGCCAGTTCGACTCGTCGCACGAAATCCGCGCCGGGGTGGGCGCGGCGGCCGAGGCCCTCGGCCCCGGCGCGCTCGGCCCGATCCGGGTGCTGATCACCTTCCCGGACGGCGGCGCCGCCTCACCCGAACACAGCCAGACCATCAGCGCGATCCGGCAGCGGATGATGCAGGCCCCCAACATCGTCTCGGTGGCGCCGCCGCAATTCGCCGAGGACAACGGCAGCGCCTTGCTGTCCGCGGTGTTGTCCGTCGACCCCGAGGACATGCGCGCCCGCGGGACCGTCGGCTGGATGCGCGCGCAGCTGCCCAAGGTGCCCGACCGGGGCACCGCGCGCGTGGATGTCGGCGGCCCGACCGCGCTGATCAAGGACTTCGACGACCAGGTGTCCAAGACCGAGCCGCTGGTGCTGGCCATCGTCGCGCTGATCGCGTTCGTGATGCTGCTCGTCTCGGTCCACTCGGTCTTCCTGGCGCTCAAGGGCGTGCTGATGACCTTGCTGTCGGTCGCGGCCGCCTACGGCAGCCTGGTGATGGTGTTCCAGTGGGGCTGGCTGAAGGATCTCGGGTTCGCTCAGATCAGCTCGATCGACAGCACCGTCCCCCCGCTCGTGCTCGCGATGACCTTCGGGTTGTCGATGGACTACGAGATCTTCCTGCTGACCCGCATCCGGGAACGCTTCCTGCACTCCGGGAACACCCGCGACGCCGTGGCGTACGGCGTGAGCACCAGCGCCCGCACCATCACCAGCGCGGCCCTGATCATGATCGCGGTCTTCGTCGGCTTCGCGTTCGCCGGCATGCCGCTGGTCGCCGAGATCGGCGTGGCGTGCGCGGTGGCGATCGCGGTGGACGCGACGGTGGTGCGGCTGGTGCTGGTGCCCGCGTTGATGGCGATGTTCGCCCAGTGGAACTGGTGGCTGCCCCCGTGGCTGTCCCGGATGCTGCCGTCGGTCGACTTCGACCGGCCGCTGCCCGCGGTCGACCTGGCCGACGTCGTGGTCATCCCCGACGACATCTCGGCGCTGGCCGCGCCCAACGCCGACCTGCGGATGGTGCTCAAGTCGGCGGCCAAACTCAAGCATTTGGCGCCCGACGCCATTTGCGTGACCGACCCGCTGGCCTTCACCGGCTGCGGCCGCAACGGCAGCCAGAGGCAGGGGGCCGACCAGGACCGCGGGCGCGACCCCGGTCAGATCCCCCACCAGGTCAACATCGACGACGAGAAGGCGGGGGTCGGGGCGGGTCCCGCCGGCGGGAAGGCCGGCAGCAGCGGTCACACCAACGGCGCCTCGGGACCCAAGAAACTGGTCGGCGGGCTGACGACACGCAACGGCATCGCCAAGGCGATCGCCGGGACGGACCGGCCCGTCCACCCGGTCACGTTGTGGCGGGGGCGGCTTTCGGTGGCCATCGACGCGCTTCAGAGCGAGACCGATGCCGCCGACCCGATCTACGAACGCCGCTGCCCGGTGGAGACCACCCACGTGCAGCTGCCCACCGGCGACCGGCTGCTGGTCCCGACCGGCGCGGAGGCGCTGCGCCTCAAGGGGTACCTCATCATGTGCCGTAACAGCCGCCGCGACTATGCCGACTTTGCCGATATGGTTGAAACGTTGGAGCCCGAGACCGCCGCGGTGGTGCTGGCCGGCATGGACAGGTACTACTGTTGTCAGTCGCCCAGGCGGGAATGGATCGCCACCCAGTTGGTCCGACGACTCGCGGATCCCGACCCCTGCGATTTCGACGACGAGCAGGGAACCGGGGCCGACGCCCGCCCGGACTGGGAGGAGATCAGGCAGCGCTGCCTGTCGGTGGCCGTAGCGATGCTGGAGGAGGCGAGGTGACGTTGGCACCTGACCGACGCCCCGCGCCGCCCCACCGGCCGGCCGCCGGGCCGGGCAGGCGCGAAGGCGCGCCCGCCCAGGACCCCGACCAGCCGGTGGAGTTCTGGCCGACGTCGGCCATTCGCGCCGCGCTGCAGGGCGGCGACATCGCCACCTGGAAGCGCATCGCCGCCGCCCTGAAGCGCGATCCGTACGGGCGGACCGCCCGCCAGGTCGAAGAGGTGCTCGAAGGCAGCCGCCCCTACGGCATCTCCAAGGCGTTGTGGGAGGTGCTGGAACGCGCGCGCACCCACCTGGAAGCCAACGAGCGCGCCGAGGTGGCCCGCCACGTGCGGCTGCTCATCGACCGATCGGGCCTGGCGCCACAGGAATTCGCTTCCCGGATCGGGGTTTCCGCCGAGGAACTGGACGCCTACGCGGACGGCAGGACCAGCCCGTCGGCCTCGCTGATGATCCGGATGCGCCGGTTGTCGGACCGGTTCGTCAAGGTGAACGCGACACGCTCGGCCGAGTCCAACTGATCACCTGATCGGCAGCACGTCCGACACCAGCCAGGCGTCGCCGTGCTTGGTCAGCGCCACCCGCAGCGCGGGCGCCGACTGGCTGGCCGGTTGGCCCGGCGCGTTCTGGGTGACCCGCAGGATCACCGCGACGCTGGCGGCCGACGGCCCCAGCGCCTCGACCCCGGCCGCCAGCGTGTTGGCCTGCGCGGTGACGTTGTGCTGGGCCAGCTCCGAGCTGGACTTCGTGTACTGCTCTTTGAAGGCGGCGGCGTGTTCCGGGACGATCAGCGCCGTGGCCCGGTCGATCGAGCTGTCCGGGGTGCCCGGGGTGAACGAGGCCATCGCCTCCGCCATCGCCGTGGCGACCCGGACCACGTCGCGGGAGTCGTCCTTGAACTCGCGGTCCGACCGCGTCCAATGCGTGTAGCCGGTGACCACCGCGGCCACCAGCGCGGCCGTGCACAGGAAGACGACGGCCAATCGGAGCCCCGGCGCGTCGTCGTCGGTGCCGAGGCTGACCGAATCACGCCGCAGCAGCCAGAAATTGACGCCGACGCCCTCGACGATCAGCAGCACGAGCACCGAGCACGCCGAAACCCACCACAGCGGCCAGCCGAGGATCAGCCCGATCGCCAGCAGCGCCGCGATCGCGGCCAGCGGGGCCAGGATGTCGAACGCGAGCAGGCGCCAGAGGTTTCTCATCGGATCGACTCCAGACCCGAGATCATCAGCTTGCCGTCCACGTTGGACACGTCGAGCCGCAGGTTCCAGTGCACCGTCTGCGGTTTGGCGCCGGCGTTCTCGCTGACCGAGGTCGCCACCAGCATCACCGAGTCCATACGGCTCGCGAACGGCGGCAGCTTTGTGGTCACCACTTCTCTTGGAGGCCTCGCACCCTCCGGCTGGGTGTCCAGGTCGCGGCGCACGGCCTCGACGGCCACCGCGTCGATCCGCCCGGCGCTCTTGGACTGCAGCTTCTCCACCACCTGCTTGTAGGGCTGCATCGCCGCATCGAAGTCGGTGTTGAGTTCACCGACCGTCCCGTCGTGCAGCCGTTGCAGGCTGGCGTCGACGTTGCCGCTGTTCATGTTGATCAGCACACCCGTCCAGTCGGCGGCGGTTTGCATGACCCGGGTGAGGTAGCGGCGTTCGGCGGTGTCGGCGCGGTGCCCCGACCACAGGAACAACCCGAACACGATCGCCGCCACCGACAGCACACCGAGCACCGTCGACGCGATGCCATACGGGGAGAATATCGGGCCGCCCGCGGCCTCGGGTTCGTCGTCGAGGGCTTCGTCGGGCTCGTCGACGTCTTCCTCTTCCGGGGTCGCTGGCTCGGTTCGCTCGCCGTCGGACATGGCCCGATCGTCGCACCCGGCGAAGATGGAAGGATGGCGGGGTGACTGTAGAGGCCATTCGCTCGGGCATCGAGCTGAGCCATGTCGACGCCAACACCCGCCCCCAAGACGACCTGTTCGGTCACGTCAACGGCCGCTGGCTGGCCGAATACGACATTCCGGCGGACCGGGCGACCGACGGCGCGTTCCGTCACCTGTTCGACCGCGCCGAAGAGCAGGTGCGCGACCTGATCGTCGAGGCCAGCCAGACCGGCGCCGCCGCCGGCACCGACCAGCAACGCATCGGTGACCTCTACGCCAGCTTCCTCGACGAGGCGGCCATCGAGCGGCGCGGCCTGCAGCCCCTGCTCGACGAGCTGGCCAGAATCGACGCCGCCGCCGACGCGGACGCGTTGGCGGCGGCGGTGGGCGCGCTGCAGCGCACCGGGGTGGGCGGCGGCGTCGCGATGTACATCGACACCGACGCCAAGGACTCGGCCCGTTACCTGGTGCACGTCACCCAGTCCGGCATCGGATTGCCCGACGAGTCTTACTTCCGCGACGAGCAGCACGCCGAGGTGCTCGCCGCCTACCCCGGGCACATCGCGCGGATGTTCGCCCTGGTGTACGGCGGGCCCCCGGAGGCGCACGCCGAGACCGCGGCCCGCATCGTGGCGCTGGAGGCCGAGCTGGCCGCCGCGCACTGGGATGTGGTCAAGCGCCGCGACGCCGAACTCTCCTACAACCTGCGCACCTTCGCGGACCTGCAGAGCGAGGCCAAGGGCTTCGACTGGACCGGGTGGGCGCACGCGCTGGGCGGCACACCGCAAGGCTTCGCGGAACTCGTTGTGCGGCAACCCGATTACCTCACCGCGTTCGCCGACCTGTGGGCCACTGGGGAGCTGGCGGATTGGAAGGATTGGGCCCGTTGGCGGCTGATCCGGTCCCGCGCGTCCTGGCTGACCGACGATCTGGTGGCCGCGGATTTCGACTTCTACGGCCGGCTGCTGACCGGGGCCGAGCAGATCCGGGAGCGCTGGAAGCGGGCGGTGTCGCTGGTGGAACACCTGATGGGCGATGCCGTCGGAAAGCTGTACGTGCAGCGGTATTTCCCGCCGGACGCCAAGGCCCGCATCGATGCGCTGGTGGACAACCTGAAGGCGGCCTATCGGCAATCCATCAGCGAGCTGGACTGGATGACGCCGCAGACGCGGGAGCGGGCGTTGACCAAGCTGGACAAATTCGTCGCCAAGGTCGGCTACCCCGCGAAGTGGCGGGACTACTCCAAAGTGGTGATCGACCGTGACGACCTCTACGGCAACTTCCGGCGCGGCTATGCGGTCAACCACGACCGTGAGCTGGCCAAGCTGGGCGGCCCGGTCGACAAAGACGAGTGGTTCATGACACCGCAGACCGTCAACGCCTACTACAACCCGGGGATGAACGAAATCGTCTTCCCGGCGGCCATTTTGCAGCCGCCGTTCTTCGACCCCGAGGCGGACGACGCCGCCAACTACGGCGGGATCGGCGCGGTGATCGGGCACGAGATCGGGCACGGCTTCGACGACCAGGGCGCCAAGTACGACGGCGACGGCAACCTGGTGGACTGGTGGACCGACGCCGACCGCGCCGAATTCGGCGCCCGCACCAAGGCTCTGATCGAGCAGTACGAGGCGTACACGCCGCGGAGCCTGGACGCCGGGCATCACGTCAACGGCGCGTTCACCGTCGGGGAGAACATTGGCGATCTGGGCGGGTTGTCGATCGCCCTGTTGGCCTACCAGCTGTCGCTGAACGGCGAGCCCGCTCCCGTCATCGACGGTCTGACCGGCGTGCAGCGCGTGTTCTACGGCTGGGCCCAGGTGTGGCGCACCAAATCCCGTCAGGCGGAGGCGATCCGGCGGCTGGCAACCGATCCGCACTCCCCGCCGGAGTTCCGCTGCAACGGCGTCATCCGCAACATGGACGCCTTCTACGAGGCGTTCGGCGTCGCCGAGGAGGATGCGCTGTTCCTGGAGCCGCAGCGGCGGGTCAGGATCTGGAACTGACGGGCAGCGGCACCGGCTCGATCCGGGCGGGCACGTGTTTGTGCCACGGCGTGCCGGCGTAGGGATCGCGCCATTCCGTCGCGGTGAGCGCGTTCGGGGCGACACCCGGAACCACGGTGCGCCCGTTGGCGCCGACGTAGTCGAGCCCGAAACCGTTGGGCAGGGCCGCGTGTCCGGCCAGCATGGTCTCGGTGATCTCGACGGTGGCCTCGGCGCTGCCGGTCGCGGTGCTGATGCGGGCGCGGCATCCGTCCGCGAGTCCCAGGGTTTGGGCGTCCTCGACGCTGACGCGCAGCGCCCCGTCGGCGTCGCGTTTGCGCCAGGACGGGTCGCGGAAGATGTCGTTGGCGGTGTAGGCGCGGCGCTCCCCCACCGACAACACGATCGGGAAGTCCGGTGTGGTCAAGCACGGCGGGGCTGCGGCCAAAGCCCTTATTTCACCCAGCATCTCGGGGATCTCCAGCGCGATCTTGTGATCGGCGTGGCTGACCAACGCGAAGTCGTCCTCGTAGTTGTGGACGGTGAACGTCACCCCGGACGGGGTGCCGAGGATCGCGTCGAACAGCGCGTTGCCGTCCGCGTGGCCGGCGCGACGCACGGCGTCGGGATAGGTCAGCGCGGCCTTCTGGGCGAGCCCCCACAGGGCGGCCGCGCCCCGCAAACCGTCGGGCAGCGTGGGCCCGAGCGTCTCGTAGAGCACGTAGGGAAGCAGCTTGGCGACGGTCGGGTTGGTCGCGGTGGCGGTCAGGAACGCTTCGGTGTAGGCCCGTCGGCCGCGCTCGGCGGCTTCGGACAGTGGCCGCAGGTCCGCATCGTCCACCACACCCAGCGCCCGCACCAGCCGCGCCCAGATCTCGGGCTCGGGTAGCGTTCCGGGCAGCGGCTCGAACAGCGGCCTGCGCAGTTGAAAAGTGTTGTGTGGGAACTCAAGGTTGAAGAACGTCGCTTCCGCCTTCTCGAACTGGGAGGCCGCGGGCAGCACGTAGTGCGCGAGCCGCGCGGTCTCGGTCATCGCGACGTCGATGACGACCATCAGCTCCAGCGCTTCAAAGGCCTCCCGGCACGCCGCCGAGTTAGCCAGCGAGTGCGCGGGATTGCTGCTCTCGACGATCATGGCCCGGAACCGGTCCGGGTGGTCGGTGAGGATCTCCTCGGGCACGACGTTGCTGGGCACCAACCCGGAGATGATGGGCGCGCCGGTCACCGGGGTGCGGCCGGAGAACTGGCCGAACAGCGGCCCGAACGCCGAATGCAGGTGCTGGCCACCCTTTTTCGCGAAGTTGCCGGTGAATATCCACAGCAGCTTGTTCAGGTACGAGCAGAGCGTGCTGTTGGGCGCCTGCTGCACGCCGAGGTCCTCGAACACCGAGACGCTGGCCGCGGCGCCGATGCGCCGCGCGGCCGCGCGCAACAACTCCTCGTCGACCCCGCACCGCTGCGCGTAGTCGGCCACGGGGACCTCGCGCAGCGCGGCGCGGACGGCGTCCGCGCCGCGCACGTGCTCGGCCAGAAACGTCTCGTCGCAGAGGTTTTCCTGCACCAGGACGGCCGCCAGCGCGGCCAGGCACCACGCGTCGGTGCCGGGCCGTACCCGCAGATGGAACTCGGACATCTTGGCCGTGTCGGTGACGACGGGATCGATGACGATCATCGACCGGGCCGGGTCCTTGGCGATCTCGTTGAGCACCACCCGGGCGCGGGGAAAGCTCTGCGACATCCACGGGTTCTTCCCGACGAACACCGACACTTCGGCGTGCTCGAACTCCCCGCGCGTGTGACCGCCGTACAGCTGCCCGTCGATCCAAGATTCGCCGGTCTTCTCCTGCGCCAGGGCGTTCGACCGGTAACGCGACCCGAGCGCCTTGAGGAAGGCGCCGCTGTAGGCCCCGCCGAGGTGGTTGCCCTGCCCGCCGCCGCCGTAGTAGAAGATCTTGTCCCCGCCGTAGGCGTCACGGATGCGCTTGAACCCCTCGGCGATCTCGACAATCGCGGTGTCCCAATCGATCTCCTCGAAGCTGCCGTCTGCGCGGCGGCGCAGCGGAGAGGTCAGGCGGGCGCCGCTGTTCTGGTAGTGGTCCAGCCGCAGGGCCTTGTTGCAGGTGTAGCCCTGCGACGCCGGGTGCGCCTTGTCGCCCCGGATGCGGGCCAGCCGGCGATCTTCGACTTGGACGACGATGCCGCAGTTGCACTCGCACAGGATGCACGCCGTGGGCTGCCATTCACCGGTCATTGCACGACGTCCTTTCTGGTCACCTCGGCCGCCAGCAGGTCGCTCAACTGGCGGTGCACGACGTCAAGGGGGGCCAGGTCGCGGCGCACCCGGGCCAGCACGATCGCGCCCTCGAGCGCGGTCGTGGCCAGCATCGACAGCTCGGCGGCCCGCCCGCGCTCTATCCCGTCGGCGATGAGGCGCTGCGCGATCAGGTCGGTCCAGCGGTCGAACACCGAAGCCGCGCGCTCGACGACGGGCGCCATGCGCTCGCCGTCTTGCTCGCCGGCTTCCACCGAGACCGCGACCACGGGGCAGCCCGCGCGGAAGTCGGTGTCGAGCAACTGGCGGCGGTACTTGTCGACCAGGGTGTCCACCAACTCAGGCCCGCTCTCGGCCTCGGCGATGATCCCGGCGATGTGCTCGCCGGCGTAGTCCACCGCCTCGCAGAGCAGTTGAGTCCGGCCGCCCGGAAAGTAGTGGTAGGCCGATCCGCGCGGCGCGCCGCTGTGTTCCAGGACGTCCGAGATCGCGGTGGCGTGCGCCCCGCGCTCCCGGATCAACAGCGCGGCGGAGATCACCATCCGCTCGCGTGGACTACGCATCGCCACTCCTCCTCGGACTCGGTGGTATGTATGATGCTATACATAATTGCCAGCCCGCGAAAGCCCTGGCAAACGCAAAATCGCCCGATTCCGGCTCGGAACGGGCGATCCTGCGGGGACGGCTGAGGCTTAGTTCATCCAGTCGGCGGAGCCGTCGTTCTTGGTGTAACCGCCGCCGGTGGAGTTCTTCACGATGATCGGATCCCCGGCACCGAAGTTGTCGAAGAACCACCTCGCGTTGGACGGGCTGATGTTGATGCAGCCGTGGCTGACATCGCGCTTGCCCTGGTCATCCACCGACCACGGCGCGCTGTGCACGAAGTCGCCGACGTTGTCGAAGCGGACGGCGTCGGTGACGGTCACCTTGTAGCCGTACGTCGAGTTGACCGGGACCCCGTAGGTGGAGGAATCCATCACCACCGAGGGCATCTTCTCCTGCACGTAATAGGTGCCGTTGGGGGTCTGGTGATTGCCGGCCGACATGCCCATAGACATCGGGATGGTCTTCTCCACGGTCCCGTTGCGCGTGACGGTCAACTGATGGGTGGCGTCGTCGGCGGTTGCCACCAGCGTGTCCCCGGTCCGGAAGTTGGTCACGGTACCGCCGGCGTCGACCGTCACCGCGGTGTGCGCCGGCCAGAAGCTGAGCGGACGCCAGCGCAGCTGGGTGGGCGTCATCCAGTAGAACTTGCCCGGGACGGGCGGGACCGACGAGACGTGCACGGCATCTATGGCGGCGCCGGCGTCGTCGACGCGACCCGGGAAGTTGATGATGATCGGCTGGCCCACACCCACCGTCGAGCCGGTTTTCGGGACGAACGTGGGCGGCCCGAACGGGGCCGTCCCGGTGAACGGGGTGGGGTTCTGCCCGGCGGCCGGGGCGGCCGCCGGTTGAGGCGCCTGGGGCATCCACGGCGGGGGCGGCGGAGCCGCCAGCGGGTCCACCGGGGGCGGTGGCGCGAACGGGTCGGGCGGCGGGGCCGGGGGGCCCGGCGGGCCCGCCACGGCGCCCGGGTCGCCCGGGGCCGCGTCAGGATCCGCCAGTGCTGGAGCCGCGCTCAGCACCAGTACCAAACTCATGACAGAAGCCAATCCGGCGGCGTTCAGGGCGGCCAACAGCCGCCCGCGCGTCCAGCCCGACATATGCATCCTCCGCGTTCGTGTTCCTGACACAGTGTGGCATAGGGCTTGCGCCAGCTAACGTTTTCACCGACGCGCGGCGGCCCGTCACGTGGGCATTTTGCGCCGGTGAGCTGGCCGGCTATGAATCGCGTGAGCTTGTCGGCGCAACGTCGAGCGCCTGGCGGTTGGCCGCCGCGCCCACCAGCGCAGCAGCCATCAGACCGGCCGACGCGGTCAGCATGAGGACGACGCTGCGCTCGTACAGCAGGCCGCCCGCCAGCGCGCCCGCCATGATGCCCACCTGGAACGCCGTCACGTAGAGCCCCGACGCCCCGTCGGGGTCGTCGGCCCCGCTGCGCATCGCCGCGGACTGCATCATCGGCGACACGGCGGTGGCCATCGCCCCCCAGAGCACGATCGCGGCCGTCCCGATCAGGGCGGCCGCCGCGGCGGGCGGGCCGCCCAGGGCCAGCGCGGTCAGCACCACGAACGCGGCCGTCAAACCGGCCATGCAGACGATGATGGCGCCCTTGGGCCGGCGGTCGAGCGGCCGCGCCACCAGGCCGACGGCTATCACCCCCGCCGCACCGTAGGCGGCCAGCACCCACGCCAGGTTCGGCCCGCGCACGCCCACGACTTCGCGGATGATCTCCACGATGTAGGTGTACGACACGAAATGCCCGGTCACGCCGACCATGGTGATGATGCTGACGATGATCAGCCGGCGGTTGCGGTGGTGGCGGGCCCGCGGGCCCACGCATTTGAGCTGGTCCTCGGTGAGCACCATCTCCGGCAGCATCACCCGGGCGGCCACCGTGACGATGGCGGCCGCCACGGTCACGCAGACCACCGCCAGGCGCCAGCCCCACATCAGGCTCATGGCCGCGGTGAGCGGGCTCCCGACCACCAGCGCCAGGCTGGTTCCGACGTAGATCGACATCGTCGCGCGGCCGGCGTGGGTCGGCGGCACCAGCCGGGTCGCGATCGGGGCGATCACCGACCACAGCAGCCCGTGGGTGACCGCGCACAGCACCCGACCGGCGGCCAGCACCGCAAAGGTGGGCGCCAGCGCCGAGATCAACTGCGAGACGGTCAGGCAGGTCAGGCTTGCCACCAGCACCCGGCGCCGTGGCAGATGCGCCGTCCAGCGCACCAGCGGAATCGTGGTCAGGGCCGCGACCAGGGCGTACCACGACAGCAGCGTGCCCACCACGACCAGGCTGACGTGCAGGTTGCGGGCGATGGCCGGCAGCGCGCCGACGGGCAGGATCTCGGCGGTCACATAGGTGAAGGCCGCCGCTGCCAGAACAGCAAGCTGCGCTGCGACCCGTGGGGTCCACGTTCGGGCGGCAGCATTGGTTTCGGCAGTCATGGCGTCGGTATCGGCCGGGCTACCCAGTTCCTGGGTTGTCGCGCCTAATGCGATCACACTGCCTTACCGTACGGACCGCAACTATCGCTCCCCCCTTATCAGGGCCGGAACGCAGGTTTCAACTAGGTCACCAATCAGGAACGAACCAGGCGCGCGATGGCGGCGGAGGCCTCGGCGAGCTTCTGGTCAGCGTCGTCGCCGCCCTCGGCGACGGCGCGGGTGACGCAGTGGTTGAGGTGTTCATCGAGCAGATTCAGCGCGACCGAACGCAGGGCACTGTTGACGGCACTTATCTGGGTGAGGACGTCGATGCAGTACTTGTCTTCCTCGATCATCCGCGCGATGCCACGCACCTGGCCCTCGATGCGCCGCAGCCGCTTGGCGTAGTTGTCCTTCTCCGGCGAATATCCGTGCGCGTTCGTCATCAGTCCTTCATCCCTGCCCATTCCGGCCGCCGTGCGTGCCCGGGCCGGCGTCACCAAACCACTTTATACCCCGCCCGGGTATGACCCGGATATTTGCCATCCGGCCAGTTCACGCATACTTGCAGGATGGCCACAACACGCGATGCGACCGGAGTCAGCGACATCAAACCCCGCAGTCGTGACGTAACCGACGGCCTGGAGAAGGCCGCGGCCCGCGGCATGTTGCGCGCCGTCGGCATGGGGGACGAGGACTTCGCCAAGCCGCAGATCGGCGTCGCGTCGTCGTGGAACGAGATCACGCCGTGCAACCTCTCGCTGGACCGGCTCGCCAAGGCGGTCAAGGAGGGGGTCTTCGCGGCCGGCGGCTACCCGCTGGAGTTCGGGACGATCTCGGTTTCCGACGGCATTTCGATGGGTCACGAGGGGATGCATTTCTCCCTGGTGTCACGCGAGGTGATCGCGGACAGCGTCGAGACGGTGATGCAGGCCGAGCGCCTCGACGGCTCGGTGCTGTTGGCCGGCTGCGACAAGTCCCTGCCCGGGATGCTGATGGCGGCCGCGCGCCTGGACTTGGCGGCGGTCTTCCTGTACGCGGGCTCCATCCTGCCCGGGCGGGCCAAGCTGTCCGACGGCACCGAACGCGAGGTCACCATCATCGACGCGTTCGAGGCGGTGGGCGCGTGCGCGCGCGGGCTGATGTCCCGGGACGACGTCGACGCCATCGAACGCGCGATCTGCCCCAGCGAGGGTGCGTGCGGCGGCATGTACACCGCCAACACGATGGCCAGCGCCGCGGAGGCCCTGGGCATGTCGTTGCCCGGCAGCGCGGCCCCGCCCGCGACCGATTACCGCCGCGACGGGTTCGCCCGGCGCAGCGGCCAGGCCATCGTCGAGTTGCTGCGGCGCGGCATCACCGCTCGCGACATTCTCACCAAGGAGGCGTTCGAGAACGCGATCGCGGTGGTGATGGCGTTCGGCGGCTCGACCAACGCCGTGCTGCACCTGCTGGCGATCGCGCACGAGGCGAACGTCGGCCTCTCGCTCGACGACTTCAGCCGGATCGGGTCGAAGGTTCCGCACCTGGCCGACGTCAAACCGTTCGGCCGCCACGTCATGTCCCACGTCGACCAGATCGGCGGCGTGCCGGTGGCGATGAAGGCGCTGCTGGATGCGGGCCTGCTGCACGGCGACTGCCTGACGGTGACGGGCCGGACGGTTGCCGAGAACCTGGCCGCCATCGACCCGCCCGACCCGGACGGCAAGGTGCTGCGGGCGCTGGACAACCCGATCCACCCGACCGGCGGCATCACCATCCTGCGCGGCTCGCTGGCGCCCGAGGGCGCAGTGGTCAAGTCGGCCGGTTTCGACTCCGACGTCTTCGAAGGCACGGCAAGGGTTTTCGACGGCGAGCGCGCCGCGCTGGACGCCCTGGAGGACGGGACGATCACCAGGGGCGACGCCGTGGTGATCCGTTACGAGGGCCCCAAGGGTGGACCCGGGATGCGCGAGATGCTCGCCATCACCGGTGCGATCAAGGGCGCCGGCCTGGGCAAGGACGTGCTACTGCTGACCGACGGCCGCTTCTCCGGCGGCACGACCGGCCTGTGCGTGGGCCACATCGCGCCCGAGGCGGTCGACGCCGGGCCGATCGCCTTCCTGCGCGACGGTGACCCGATCCGCCTGGATGTGGCAAACCGGGTGCTCGACGTGCTGGTCGATCCGGCCGAATTCGACTCTCGGCGAGAGGGTTTCACCCCTCCGCGGCCGCGCTATACCACCGGCGTACTGGCCAAGTACGTCAAGCTGGTCAGCTCGGCGGCGAACGGCGCGGTCTGCGGCTAGCCCCGATCGCCGCCTCGCTCAACGGATTTGGAAACTAGGCGTGGGCGGCCGCCCGCGTGCGCCTGCCGAAGTAGGTGGCGTTGAGGCCGAGCAACGTCATCAGCGCGCCTGCGACGATGTTCGACCACATCATGCCGGCGGTCGGCGCGAAGCCCGGCAGGATCCACAGCGAAACGATGACCCACAATCCGAGCACCGGCATCGTCCAGGTCAAGCCGTGCGTGCGGTCGAGCGCCGTCGCGAACCCGTACGCCAGGAACGCCGCCGCGATCCCGACGATCAGGTCGGACGTGGCCAGTGATCCCGTCGCACCGAATCCCACCATCCACGGTGACGCGGCCACATACAGGCCCGTCAGCATCGCCATACCGAAGGTGACGTGCGCACTCATCGACTCGGCGACGCGCTCATAGCTCGCGCGCAGAGCCAACAAATCCGGGTGGTGTTCGATTGATGAATGGACTGTACTCATTTTGTGACCTTTCTGTTATGCAGCAAGCCTTTTGAGCCGTCTGCACCCATCCATCTGTCGTCAAGATTACGCTCGCCCGCCACTCACCAGCAACGCCATCGCTGGCGCCGGCGGGCCCGATTGACCGGCCGCGTAGCGTCATAAGACATGGACATCGCGGACCGGCTGCGCCTGGACGTTCCGGTGGTGCAGGCCGGCATGGGGGGTGGCCTGGCGGGCGCGGCGCTCGCGGCCGCGGTCGCCGAAGCCGGGGGCCTGGGCACCCTGGGCCTGGCCACGCCGCGCCAGCTGCGCGCGGCCATCGATCAGGTGCGCGAGCGGGCGCCGGGTCGCGCCGTCGCGGTGAACCTGTTGATGCCCTTCGTCCATCACGCGCACGTCGCGGTCTGCGTCGACGCCGGGGTCGACGCCGTCGTGCTGGCTTTCGGCGAGAAGCGGGGACTCGTGCGGCACCTTCGCGACGCCGGCATCTTCGTCTTCGTGATGGTCGGCACCTCGGTGCAGGCGAGTGCCGCTATCGGTTGGGGCGCTGACGGTTTGATCGCTCAGGGACGTGAGGCCGGCGGCCACCTCGTCGGGACCATGCCGGCGCTGCGGTTCCTGCCGCAGGCGCTGGCGGCGGCGGGACGCCGGCCGGTGTTTCTGGCCGGCGGTATCGCCGAGGCCGCCGACACCCGGGCGGCCCTGGCGGCGGGTGCGAGCGGCGTCGTAGCCGGGACGCGCTTCCTGATGACGCACGAAGCCAACGCGAACCGGGAGTACCAGCGACGAGTGGCCAACGCGGACAAGACGATCGAGACCAACCTGTTCGGCCTGAGCTGGCCCCTGCGTCATCGGGTCGTGGCCAACGCCGCAACGCGGCGCTGGTGCCGTGCCGACGGCTGGGCGAAGGCTTTGCCGGCGGCCATCAACTCGGTGAGCCGTCCACTGGCCGCACTGGGGTACTTCGACGCCGGGGCATTGATGCGGCTACAGTCGCCGGCCCGCCCGTTGCTCACCCCGCTCGCGCCGCTCGCCACGATGCCCGATTCGTCGGTGGACCACGCGGCGCTCTATGCCGGTGAAACCGCCCTGCGGATCAGCGAAGTCACCTCGGCGGCGCAGGCCGTCGCCGACCTCAGCCCGCGCTAGCGCACCAACGCGAGCGCGAAGCCGTCCCAGCGCTTGGACCCGACCGTTTGGATCACGGCCGTGTCCAGTCGCGGGTGCTCGCCCATCAGTTCCAGCGTCTGGCGCACCGCCTGCGCCTGGGCATCGTGCTGCGGCTCGAGGATCTGTCCCTCTCGAACGACGTTGTCCACCACGATGAGTGCGCCGGGGCGGGCCAGCTTGACCGCCCACTGCAGGTACGCGACATGGTTTCCTTACCTTTCTTGGAGGGTGGTTGTTGCGCTCGGCCGTAGGCTTTCAACTGCCCAGGGACGTCGGGTATGGCTTTCATGGTTTTGCTGTCTTCGATGGCCGAAGGAGATTGGCCGCCCGGGGTCCCGCGACGACTCGACCGCTAATTGAGAGATGCGATGTGATCGCTGTGTAAGGACACGCCGGCGTGGTCGTCTGCTGGGTTGATAGAAACCGAGACGGGAACGGAGGTGGTTGTGGCACAACCTGTGTGGGCTGGTGTGGACGCCGGGAAAGCGGACCATTACGGCGTGGTCATCGACGCTGAGGGCAAGTCGTTGCTGTCGCGGCGCGTCGCTAATGACGAGGCCGCGCTGCTGGAGTTGATCGACATGGTCGCGGCGCTGGCTGATGGCGGAGAAGTCACTTGGGCGATTGACCTCAACGCCGGCGGCGCTGCATTGCTGATCACGCTGCTGATCGCTGCCCAGCAGCGGCTGCTCTACATTCCCGGCCGCACTGTTCACCACGCCTCGGGTGGCTACCGCGGCGACGGCAAGACCGACGCCAAAGACGCTGCGGTGATTGCCGATCAGGCCCGGATGCGCCGCGACCTGCAACCGTTGCGCCCCGGCGACGACATCGCCGTCGAACTGCGCATCCTGACCAGTCGGCGCGCCGATCTGGTGGCCGATCGCACCCGCGCGATCAATCGGCTGCGCGCCCAGCTGCTGGAATACTTCCCGGCCCTGGAACGTGGCTTTGACTACAGCAAAAGCAAGGCCGCGCTGATCCTGCTCACCGGCTATCAAACCCCCGACGGGCTGCGCCGGGCCGGTGCCGCCCGGGTGGCAGCCTTTTTGCATAAACGCAAGGCCCGCAACGCCGATGCGGTCGCAACCGCCGCCATCGAGGCAGCCAACGCCCAACACACCATCGTGCCCGGACAACAGCTTGCCGCGGGCGTGGTCGCCCGCTTGGCTAAGGAGGTGATGGCCCTCGACACCGAAATCGGCGACACCGACGCGATGATCGAGGACCGATTTCGCCGCCACCGCCACGCCGAAATCATCCTGAGCATGCCCGGCTTCGGCGTCATCCTCGGCGCCGAGTTCCTCGCCGCCACCGGCGGCGACATGAGCGCCTTCCCCTCCGTCGACCGCCTCGCCGGCGTCTCGGGTCTGGCCCCAGTACCGCGAGATTCGGGCCGCATCAGCGGCAACCTCAAACGCCCCCGCCGCTACGACCGGCGCCTGCTGCGCGCCTGCTACCTGTCCGCTCTGGTCAGCATCCGCACCGATCCCGCCTCGCGCACCTACTACGACCGCAAACGCGCCGAAGGGAAACGCCACACCCAAGCCGTCTTGGCCCTGGCCCGTCGCCGACTCAACGTCCTGTGGGCCATGCTGCGCGACCACGCCGTCTACCAACCCGCAACCACTACTGCGGCGGCTTGACAACGTCATTGAGAATCTCCTTGTCGGCGTCGATGAACACCAGGTCGAAGGGGCCACCGTTCAATGTGGGCAACGTGTCCAGCGCCGCGCCGACGATCACCTCCACCCGATCCGCGACACCCGCGCGCTCCAGGTTGGCCCGCGCCACGTCGGCATGCTTGGGCTCGTATTCCAGCGTCACCACCCGGCCCTGCGGCCCGGCACCGCGGGCCAGCCAGATGGTGCTATAGCCGCCCAGCGTGCCGATCTCGAGGATGCGGTGCGCCCGGATGACGCCGGCCAGCAGGCTCAGAAACTTGCCCTGCTGAGGCGACACCGCGATCCGCGGCAACCCGGCCGCGTCGCTGGCCTGTACCGCCGCGCTCAGGGCCGAATCGTCGCCCACCAACCTGTCGTTCAGAAACTCGTCGACCTCTTGCGGCGTCGGTTGCTGGCTCATGCCACCAAGCTAGCCCCGCGGGGCCGCTCGGTATCGGACCGGTCACGGCCATTTACCAGATACCCATGGGGGGTATATAGTGGCGGAGTGGTCGATCACAGCCGTAAGAGTCCACAACAGAGAAATGGGTGAGTGAAATGGCAAGTTACGAGGCCGGGACGGAACTGACCTGTGGCCACGAGGGCTGCGGGTGCCGCGTTCGCATCGAGGTGCCCTGCCACTGCTCCGGTGCGGGCGAGCCGTACCGTTGCACCTGCGGCGACGAGCTGACGCCGGTCAAGTAGTCCGCGCATTCGAGGCGCGCATCGAGTGTGCGTGCGGGGCGGCGACACGCCGGGGAACACAACCCTGAGCGCACGCTCAAAGCCCTGAGCGCACGCTCGATGCGGCCGGGATCAGCACCCGAACGTACGGCCGGCGAGCTCGACCGCCGCGGCCAGCTGCGGCGTGACCGCCGACGTGCTGACCGCCACCAGATAATCGCCCGCGCCGATGCGCCAGCTTCCCACGCCGCCGTCGTAACGGGCGAGCAGACGCGGGTCGGCCTCGATGGTCACGCGGCGGGTGGCACCCGGGTCGAGCTCCACCCGCTCGAATCCGAGCAACCGCAGGCATCGCCCGTGCGGGCCGCCGGTCAGGTACAGCTGCGGCACGTCGGCCCCGGCGCGGGTGCCGACGTTGACGACGCTGAAGCTGGCGGTCACCGTGTCCGCGCCCGTCGCCACCAGGTCGCGGTATTCAAAGGCGCTGTAGGACAAGCCGTGTCCGAAGGCAAACATCGGGTCCTCGCCGGTGGTGGCGAACCAGCGGTAGCCGACATCGGATCCCTCGACGTAGTCGATCGTGGTCGACGACCCCCACGGCGCGCCCAGGCCGGGCAGTTCCGGGCGCGGCGTCTGACCCAGGTCGACCGGGAAGGTGATCGGCAATCGGCCCGACGGATTCACCCGGCCCGCAAGGATTTCCGCGATGGCGCGGCCACCGGCCTGCCCCGGATACCATGCCTGCACGATGGCCCGCACCGAGTCACGCCAGGGCATTGCCACCGGATTGCCGGTTTCGAGCACCACGACGGTGTTGGGATTGGCGGCGGACACGGCGGCGATCATCGCGTCCTGCCCCCATGGCAGCGACAGGTCGGCGCTGTCGAAACCCTCCCCTTCGACCCGGATCGCGAATACGATCGCGACGTCGGCGCGTCGCGCCGCGAGCACCGCCTCCGCGGGACTGGCGCCCGGGTCGTATGCGATTTCCGCGCGCGGGAATTGCTTTCGCAGCTCGTCCAGCGGGCTCGATGGCAGCAGGTGCAGCTTGCGGATCCCGGCCTCCAGCCCCGAGCCACCGATCGGTATCACGGCCGCGTAGCCGCCGGGCGGGACGACGGCGCTCGAGCCGTAGCCGGACGCCACCCCCACGTGTGCATATCCGCCGATGACGGCGATCCGGGCGGTCGACTCCGGCGCCAGGGGCAGCAGCCCGCGGTTGGTCAACAGCACGATCCCCTGCCGAGCGACCCGCAGCGCAATCTCGTTGTGCGCGGCCATGTCCGGTGGGTGCGCGGCTTCGGCGCGGTCGATGCCGACCGCGAACATCGACCGCAGGATCCGCCGGACCATGTCCGAGAGGCGTTCGTCGGTCAGCCTGCCGTCGGCGTGGGCGGCCCGCAGCCGCTCACCAAACGCCTCCGACTGCCACAGCAGCGCGTCGAGTTGCGCACCGCATTCTTGGTCGAGCCCGCCCAGCGCACACTCCCAGGACGGCGTGGCCCCCCAGTCGGACATGACCCAGCCCCGGTACCCCCAGGCGCCTTTCAGCACCTGATTGATCAGGACGTCGTTCGCGGCGGCGTAGGTGCCGTTGACCTTGTTGTAGGCGGTCATCACCGCACCCGGCTGGGAGCGCTCGATGGCCATTTCGAAGGCCAGCAGGTCGGATTCGCGATGCGCGTCGGGGTCGATGACCGCGTCTAAGAAGTGGCGGTTGGTTTCGTTGCAGTTCAGCGAGAAGTGCTTGACGGTCGAGATGACGTGTTGTTGCTGGATGCCGTCGATCGACTCCGCGGCGATGGTCGCGGTCAAAAGCGGGTCCTCGGAGAGGTATTCGAAGTTACGCCCGTTGCGCGGGTCGCGCGCGAGGTTTATCGCGCCGGCGAGCTGCACGTTGAAGCCGCGGCTGCGGGCCTCCCGGCCGATCACCTCGCCCGCCGCGCGGGCCAGCGACGGGTCGAAGCCGGCGGCCAGCGCGAGCCCCGCGGGCAGTGCGGTGGCCGTGTCGCCCGGGCGGTACCCGGGATTGGTCACGCCGAGGCCGGCGTCACTCATCAGCAGCGCCGGGACGCCGAGCCGGGGAACGCCGGGGACATAGCCCGCGCTCATCGGGACGCCCGGCGGAATGCGCTCGTCGCGCACCGGCCACATCTCACCGGCGCCCATCACGCTGACCAGCAGCGCGAACCGCTCGTCGTCGGTCAGCTGGGCTTCGACCTGGCGCGCCCGGGCATCGGGATCGCTCACCGCACACCCTCTTTCGCGTACACGACGCGCAGCACGTGCCCGAGTTCGGGCCCCATCACCAACTCCGCCAACTCGGAGAACGTCGCGACGAACCGCGGGCCGTGTGGCGGCTCGGCCTGGCATAGATGGTGCGCGATTTCGTGGAGCACCACCAGCTCGCGCAGCGCCCATTCGGCGGTGTCGCGGTCGGGGACCGCGATAACGCCTGCGCCATCACGGAATTCGTAGTGGGCCGCGGTGGCGGCCCGTCGCGGCCGCACTCGCAGCGGCGGGACGGAAGGCCAACGCCGGCGCACCGCCGGCAACGCAAGCACTTGGTCAACATAGCGCTGCGCGGCGGAAACCGAGCCGAATCGCCCTTCGGGGGGCAGCGTGAGCTGGGTGCCGAAGAAGTCCACGGCGGGCGACCCGTGCTCGGCGGCACGGTCGAAGAGCGTCCGGACGAACTCCTCGGCCGCATAGACCTTTGCCCGCTGGGCATCCCTCCTGGCGGATTGCCCGGGGCTCACCGGCCCAGCGGAGTGCGCGCGCCGGGCAGTTCGGGGCTGTTTCCCAACCGCGCGCGCCGGCCGGCCCGGTCCCCCGCGCGCCGCGCCGCGGACGAGTAGCCGGCCGTCGCCCGGCTCACCTGATAGGTACCGCGCGCCTTCGACGCGCTCCGGTAATAGTCGTGCAGCTCGATGTCCTTGTTCCGCAAGGCAATCGCCGTTCCCGGCGGGCGGTGGCGGTCCTTGGTGGCCTCGCGCCGGGCCTCGTCGCGGGCCTCCGCCAGGCGCTGGCCCACGCGGGCCCCGAAGGCCAGCTGAAAGTTCAGCCGCGCGGTGATGGTCGGCGTCGGCCGGTGCGCGCCCGAGGCGAGGTAGGCGTCCGACGCCCGCACCATCTGAACGACCAGGCTGGCGTACAGCGCGTGTGTGGCGTCGATGTCCTCGGCGAACCCGTAGGCGTAAACGAACGTCGAATTCGATGCCACATCACAGCGCACGTCATTGGCCAGGGCGATCAACACGAACAGCTGCACGTAGGTGCGCAACCCCTTGGTGCCCGCGTTTCCGATGGTGATGGTCCGCTGCGTCGGGGTCTGCGCCGGCGAGCGGTTGGCCGCATGCGACCGCGCCACCGCCAAGTCGATGGAGGCCGCCGTGGCCAACCGCTGCGCGGCGCCCATGAACGCGTCCGCCTCGTGCGGATTGTCGGTGCCCTCGGCCTGACGCAACAGTGCGGCGATGCGTACCAGCATTTTGTCGTCGGTCATATGCGCCAAAATACGGGAGGGATACGACACTTCCGCTCAGAGCCGGGCGGTGATCCACGAGACGACGTCGCCCAGCACCTGGTCGCGCTCCGGCTCGTTGAAGACCTCGTGGTAGAGCCCCGGATAGACCTTCAGTTCGACGTCGGTGGATCCCACGCATTCGACCAGGCGGCGGCTGCCCGCGGCGGGGATCAGGCGGTCGTCGGAGCCGTGCACCACCAGCAGCGGCGCGGTCAGCGCCGGTGCGCGCTGCGGCATGGTCTCGCCGACCTGCAGGAGGGCGCGGCCGATGCCGGCCGGGACCTTTCCGTGGTACACCAGCGGATCGTTCTTGTAGGCCGCCACCACCGCGGGATCGCGGGAGATGGCGTCGACGTCCAGCTCCTGCACCGGCAGGCCGGGCACGAGGGCGCCGAGCACTCGGGCGGCCAGGACCATCAGCGGCGACACCTGATCCTGGGCCGCCACCGCGGGCCCCGACAGCACCACCAGGTCGTAGTTGTCGGGGCGTTCGACGCCGTAGGCGAACACGATGGCGCCGCCCATGCTGTGCCCGAGCACAATGCACTTGAGGCCAGGATGCTCCCGGGTGGCGATCCGGACCAGGCTGTCGAAGTCCGCGGTGTACTCGGAGATGTCGCGCACCAGCACCCGCTTGCCGCCCGAGCGGCCGTGCCCACGGTGATCCAGGGCGTAGGTGACCAGGCCCGCCCCACCGAAACGCTGCGCGACGTGGTCGTACCGGCGCGCGTATTCGCCGAGACCGTGCGACAGGACGACCACCGCCCGCGGCGCGATGTCGGGTGTCCAGACGTCGTAGACAATGCGCACGCCGCCGAGTCCGTCGAAGTTCCGTTCGTCGCGGTTCACTGCACGGTCCTAGTCATTACGGGCAGCGTAATGGCTCCCAGTGCAGGTCGCCCCGCCAGACACTGTCGTAGGCTCTCCCATTGTGGGGCTGCTTGCGCAAAACGCCGCGAACTCCGATCTGGTCCCGGCGGTCGGTGGCGACTTCTCGGCAGATGCCGAGCCGTACCGTCGTGAGCTGCTCGCCCACTGCTACCGGATGACCGGCTCGTTGCACGACGCGGAGGATCTGGTTCAGGAAACGTTGCTGCGGGCATGGAAGGCCTACGACCGCTTCGAAGGCAAGTCGTCGATGCGGACCTGGCTGCATCGCATCGCCACCAACACCTGTCTGAGCGCGCTGGAGGGCCGGCAACGCCGGCCGTTGCCGACCGGCCTGGGCGCCCCCAGCTCCGACCCGACCGCCGAGCTGGACGAGCGCCGCGAGGTGCCCTGGCTGGAGCCGCTCCCCGACATGACGGATGATCCGGCCGACCCGTCGGTCATCGTCGGGTCGCGCGAGTCGGTGCGGTTGGCGTTCGTCGCTGCGCTGCAACACCTTTCACCTCGGCAACGGGCCGTGCTGCTGCTGCGCGACGTGCTGCAGTGGAAGGCCGCCGAAGTGGCCGAAGCGATCGGCACCACCACCACCGCCGTCAACAGCCTGCTGCAGCGCGCCCGCTCCCAGCTGGACACCATCGGCCCCAGCTCCGGCGACCGGTTGGCCCCGCCGGATTCGCCGGAGGCACAGGACCTGTTGGCCCGCTACATCGCCGCCTTCGAGACATACGACATCGACCGATTGGTGGAGCTGTTCACCGCCGAGGCGATCTGGGAGATGCCGCCGTACGCCGGCTGGTACCGGGGCGCGCGGGACATCGTCACCCTCATTCATCAGCAATGCCCCGCCGAGTCGCCCGGCGACATGCGACTTTTACCGCTGATCGCCAACGGCCAGCCCGGTGCCGCGATGTACATGCGTACCGGAGAGGTCCACGTCCCCTTCCAGCTGCACGTGCTCGACGTGCGCGGCGACGCGGTCTCCCACGTGGTGGCGTTCCTCGACGACAAGCTGTTCGCGAAGTTCGGACTGCCGGAGGCGCTATGACATACATCGACGTGACGCCCGCGGCCGGCAAGGCCCTTCTGCTGCTGGGCGCCTTCGACATTGGCAGCGTCGGCTACGCCGCCGAAGAGTTCTTCATCTCCGGCACAGCCTCGTCATACGTCCCGAAAGGGGAGCTCGGCCCAGACGGCCGCTGGGACGTAACACCAAGCGGGACAGCCGATTACACCACTCGGATCGTGGCTATCACGCCGACCGACCCGGCCAATTTCAACGGCACCGCGCTGGTCGAGTGGCTCAATGTGAGCGGCGGCATCGACGCGCCTGCCGTCTGGATGATGGCGCACCGTGAAATCGTCCGGGCGGGATACGCCTACGTCGCCGTCTCGGTACAGAAGGTGGGGATTGACGGCGGCGCCAGCCTGCTCGAGATGGACATGTCCCTCAAGGCTCAAGATCCGGCCCGCTACGGGAGCTTGCATCACCCGGGCGACGCCTTCGCGTACGACATCTTCTCCCAGGCCGGCGAACTCGTCAGGGACCGCGGCGATGGCGTCCTGGGCGGGCTGCATCCGCAACGCGTCATCGGCATCGGCGAGTCGCAATCGGCGTTGTTTCTCACCACCTACGTCAACGCCGTGGATCCGCTCGCCCGGGTTTACGACGGCTTCCTGGTGCATTCCCGCTTCGGGCCGGCCGGCCCGCTGGACGGCGCTTCCCTGTTCGAGGGGCTGGATTCGTCCGGTGGGTCCCAAGAAGCGGTGGAGTTCCGCCCGGACCTGCGCGTCCCACTGCTCGCGGTCATCACCGAGACCGACCTGTTCGGCGGCCCGGCAGAGGGCTACTACTTCGCGAGGCAGCCCGATCACCAGCGGCTGCGGGTATGGGAGATCGCCGGCGCCGCTCATGCCGACAACTACACGATTCAGGTGGCACCGATCGACAGCGGATCCGCGCCGCTGAAGGACATCGTGGCGGCCTACGCGCCGACCAACGAGCTGATGGGCCAGCAACTGGCACACTTCATCAACTTTGCGCCGCAACACCATTACGTTGTGCAGGCAGCGCTCGCCGCGCTGAACGCTTGGGTGCAAACCGGCAAGGAGGCGCCCGGTGCGCCCCCGTTGGCGGTGGCCGCCGAAGGCGCTGCGCCGCAGCCGGTTCTCGACGCCAACGGCCTCGCCCGGGGCGGTATCCGAACCCCATGGGTCGACGTCCCGATCGCCCGAACCTCCGGCGTCAGCGCGGACGAGGACATCATGTCCGCGATCTTCGGATCCGGCGAACTCTTCGACGCCGACACGTTGCGCCGCCTCTACCCGGGCGGCGCCCCGGAGTACCTGGAACGCTTCACCGCCGCGCTCGACACGGCCATCACCTCCGGGTTCATCCTGGCGGCGGACCGGGCCGAAATCCTCGAGCTGGCCGCCGCGACCTATCCCGGCGACCGGCCCTAGAACAGGCGGCTGTCCGGCGACGGTCCCGCCACCGGGCGGACCAGGCCGGCCCCGGTGATCAGCGGCAGGTCCAGCGCCGAGAGCAACCCGGGCGGAGCCGCGCATACCGCCGGAATGGCGTTGACCATCCGCGAGGCGCCGGCGACGCGCGCGCCCAGGTCATGGTCGTGGTCTTCGGCCATCTCGAATTCGCAACGCATGCTTGGCGATCCCTCGATTTCCACCCGGTAGAGGCCCTGACCGGAGGCCGGCCCATAGCCGAGGTCCTTCGGCGGGATCGAGATGTCCGGCCGCGGCCAGTCCGGGGCGATGTCGTCGCGCATCCGGGTGACGTGGTCGAGGACGAAAGTTGGCTTGCCGCCGACGTATCCGGTCAGCGTCGAGCGCATGGCCGCGATCGTCCCGGCGGCGATGTGGCCAGTGGGCGTGTCGAAGGACTCGGTGGCCGGAATGCGTTCATTGGTCTCCTCGATGTTGTCGACCTTGACGCCCAGGCCGGCCGCGAGCTGATGCAGCACCGGCCCCCAGCCGAAGGTGAACATTCCGGGCTGAGCGGCAAACGCCTGGTATTCCGGCGGCTTGCCGAACCCGAGGATCTCGTACACCGCGGCCCGGTCCGGATAGGTGGCGTAGTTGAACATTTCCGTGACCCGCACCGAATCGATGACCCGCGAGACGCCGGTAAGCACCAGCGGCAGAACGTCATTGGCGAACCCCGAGTCGATGCCGGTGGTGAAGAACGACACGGCGCCCTCGAGCGCGGCCTGCCGCAGCGGGTCGGTGAAGGCGGCGCCCGCCTCGCCCAGGCCGTCGGGGAACACCAGCGGCACCACCGAGCACGACACCACGTTCTTACCCGCCCGCAGGATCGAGGCCATGTCCGCGACGGCCTCCAGCGGCCGCAGGTTGGCGCCGGCGGCATACACCACCGCGTCGGCGTCGCCGGCCAGCATCGCGGCCGGGTCCCGGGTGGCCACCACCCCGACCGGCGCTATCCCGCACAGCTCTCCCGCGTCGCGACCCGCCTTGGCGACGCTGTGCACGACCAGATCGACCAGCTGCAGCTCCGGGTGGTCGATCACGCCGCGCAAGGCGATCACGCCCATCGAACCCGGCCCCCACACTCCCACCTTGATCACGAGGCACTATCTCCTAATATTAGGATCGCTATAGCGGTTATTCGGACGGATCGTAGGGAGGTGGACATCAGTACGTCAACCGCTAAATCGCCGCCGACCGGCCGCGTGATGGATGTGCTTGCCGCACTTGCGGATTCGAAGAAGGGACTGACCTCGGCCGAGCTGGCGAAGCGCTGCGCGATCAGCACCTCCACCTGCGCCCTCGTGCTGGCCGAGCTGGAAGGGCGCGCCTGGGTCGCGCGCCGCGAGGATCGCCGCTACGTGCTGGACAGCGGCCTGTTCGGGCTCGTGCACGGGCTGAGGCGGCAGTTCCCGCTGCTGGACCGGGGCCGCGATGCGCTGCGGTTCCTGCACGAGACCCTCGGCGCGGGCTGCTCCATGTCGAGAATCGGCGACCGGCACCTGACCACCGTGGATGCGGTCGGCCACGCGACCGAAGGCGGGCAGGCCGTGGGCCAGCGCTTCCCCATCGACCCGCCGTTCGGCCTGGTCGCGATGGCCTGGCGCGGCGACGATGACGTCCGGGCCTGGCTGGACCGGGTGATGCCGCGGCTGACCCGGGCCGAAATCACGCAACACCAGCGGGTACTGGCCGACATCCGCGCCCGTGGGTACGGCGCGTGGCGGTTCGACGACACCCACCAGTCGCTGCACGACCGGCTGGCGGATGTGCTCGCGTCCCTGGAGCCGACGGCCATCACCCGCCGGCTCACCACCCTCATGACGATGGTCACGCTACGGTCGGTGACCGATACCCTCGAAACCGATTTGGCCGCAGCCGAATTCGTGGTGCTGCCGATTTTCGGGCCGGACGGCCAGCCGGAGTACCAGATCGAGATCCACCTGGGCCGCTCCGCCGGGCTGACGCTGCCCGCGCTGGACGCCGCGCTTCGGCATGCCCAGGGCCTGCTCACCGCGACCGTGGCCTGACCGCGACGGCCGATTAGGCTGGGCCACATGTCTGCCCGTGCGGAGGTTCGACGCGCGGCCACCCGGGCCGTCACCACGACGCCCTGGCTGACATCGCGGCACTCGTTCTCGTTCGGCGACCACTACGATCCGGACAACACCCACCATGGTCTGCTACTGGTGAACAACGACGACATCGTCGCGCCCGGAACCGGATTCGACACCCATTCGCACCGGGACATGGAAATCGTCACCTGGGTTCTGCAGGGTGAACTGGCGCATCAGGACTCCATTGGCAACCGCGGCGTGATCTATCCGGGTCTGGCGCAGCGCATGTCGGCGGGTAGCGGCATCCTGCACTCGGAGAAGAATGACTCGTCCACGCGGCCAGTGCATTTCGTGCAGATGTGGGTGGTGCCCGACGAATCCGGCATCGCCCCGGGCTATCAACAGCGCGAGGTCGACGCCGAGCTCTTGAACGGCAATCTTGTGACGATCGCCACGGGCATCCGCGGCCGGGACGGGGCGATCGCCCTGCACAACCGCGACGCCGCCCTGCACGCCACGCGGTTGCGGCCCGGCGACGCGGTGAGCCTTCCGCGGGCCCCCTACCTGCACCTGTTCATCGCCCGCGGCGGGGTCGCCTGCGACGGCGTCGGCGACCTGCAGGAGGGCGACGCCGTCCGGTTCACCGACGCCGGCGGCGAGCGGGTGACGGCGAGCCAGCTATCGGAGCTTCTGGTGTGGGAGATGCACGCGAAGCTCGGCGGCTGAGCCCATAGAGTGGGCGTGACAGACAGGAGCCGGCATGTCTCAATCGCGGCCGCAGCACGCGGCGCCCAACCCGAACCGAAACATCAAGGCGGTCCGGACCGTGCGGTTCTGGGCGGCGCCGCTCGTCATCACGCTGGCCCTGATGTCGGCGCTGTGCGCGCTCTACCTCGGCGGCATTTTGAACCCGATGACCAACCTGCGGCACTTCCCCATCGCCGTGGTGAACGAGGACGCCGGGCCCGCGGGCGCGGAGCTGACCAATCGCTTGGTCAACGGCCTGGACAAGAACAAGTTCGACATCCGGGTGCTCAGTCGCGATGCGGCCAAGCACCAACTGGACACCGGACACGTGTACGGCTCGGTGCTGATCCCGCCGAGCTTCTCGTCGAAGCTGCGGGACTTGGCGACGAGCGCGGTGCTGCCCGGTCACGTGGAACAGCCCGTCATCACGATTTCGACGAACCCGCGGGCCGGCACCCTCGGCTCCAGCATCGCCAGCCAGACCCTGAACATGGCGATGGGCGTGGCCAATGGCGAAGTGG
Source organism: Mycobacterium sp. SMC-2 (assembly GCF_025263485.1). Classification (NCBI taxonomy): domain Bacteria; kingdom Bacillati; phylum Actinomycetota; class Actinomycetes; order Mycobacteriales; family Mycobacteriaceae; genus Mycobacterium; species Mycobacterium sp. SMC-2. Next base: position 982,564 of record NZ_CP079863.1, on the reverse strand, counting down.
GCGAACGACTTATCGCGCAGGTCCGGGAGCAGACGGGTGGTGCCCCGCTCGTCGGGGCCGCGGAGGCGGGCCTGGCCAGTCCGATAGACATCGAGTCGAAGGTGTACAACCCGCTGCCCAACGGCACCGGCAATGGGCTGTCGGCCTTCTATTACGCGCTCTTGCTGCTGCTCGCGGGGTTCACCGGCAGCATCGTGGTCAGCACCCTGGTGGACGCGTTGCTCGGTTACGTACCGGCGGAATTCGGCCCGGTGTACCGCTTCGCCGAGCAAGTCAAGATCTCGCGCTTGCAGACGCTGCTGCTCAAGTGGGCCATCATGGTGCTGCTGGGGCTGCTCACCTCGGCGGTCTATCTGGCGATCGCCCACGGGCTCGGCATGCCCATAGACCTTGGGTGGCAACTCTGGGCGTACGGGGTGTTCGCGATCGCCGCGGTGGGCATCACCTCCAGTTCGTTGCTCTCGGTGCTGGGCACGGGCGGCCTGCTCGTCAGCATGCTGATCTTCGTGATCCTCGGGTTGCCGTCGGCGGGCGCCACCGTGCCGCTGGAGGCGACGCCGACCTTCTTCCGCTGGCTTGCCGAATTCGAGCCCATGCACCAGGTTTTCCTGGGTGTCCGGTCGTTGCTGTACTTCAAGGGGCACGCGGACACCGGGATATCGCAGGCGCTGATCATGACGACGATCGGCCTCGTCATCGGGCTGCTGCTGGGTGGCATCGTCACGCACCTCTACGACCGCAAGGGATTCCACCGCATTCCGGGTGCGGTGGAGATGGCGATCGCCGCGGAGCATCAAGCACAGCACCAGGCGCGCCTGGGCAAGAACAACCGGGCGGCCGCGGCTGAACCCGAAACCGCAAGCGACGAAACGTAATTCGAACGCCGCCCCAGCGTCATCAGCCCGTTATCTAGATTGACAGTGTGATGGATGTGACTGATGATGTTTTTGTTGCATCCAGACCAGGGCCGAAAGGGCGATCGTGCTGACCCGACGCGCCAGCTTGCGCCGGCTGGTGGCCGGCTGCACCGCCATGGTCGCCGGCATCGCCCTCGCGTGCACCACGGGGCAGCCGGTCGCACGCGCCGCCGATGGGCGTGACCTGCTGGCCAACGCCATCAACACCACCAAGGGCTCGTACCTGGTCTACAACTTCGGTCCCGGCCACCCCGCGCCGATGCTCAACGCCGGCGGCAGCTGGTATGAGATGAACAACGGCGGCCACCTGATGATCATCAAGAACGCGGCGGGACGGCTGTCGCCCCACCTGCTGGTCGACACCCACCGGGGCGACCAGGCGCGCTGCGAGAACAATCCCGGCGCCCGCACCGGTGAGGGACTCTGGCAGGCATCGGAACTCTATGCGCCGCTTCAGGCCTGGCAGCGGATGGGTCAACCCACGATCGCGATCAACGCCAATTTCTTCGACGTGCGTGGGCAGAAGGCGGGCTCGTGGCGGCAGACCGGCTGCAGCTCACCGCTGGGCGCCTTCGTGGACAACACGCACGGCCAGGGCCGCGCCAACCAGGCCGTCACCGGCACCATCGCCTACCCCGGCAAGCAGGGCCTCTCGGGCGGCGGCGAAAGCTGGAGCGTCCTGACGACGATGATCCTGCCGTCCGGCGGTGCGCCGTACGTGGTGTGGCCCAAGTCGAAAAGCGACTACGACTCCGCCACCCCCGTCGTCCAGGATCTGCTGAACAGGAACGAACGCTTCGTCGCGGTCTCCGGGATCGGGCTGCTGGCCCCGGGCAACACCAAGCAGCTGCACGACGGGGGGCCGAGCGCGGCGCGAACGGCTTTGGCGTACGCGAGGCAGAAAGACGAGATGTACATCTTCGAGGGGGGCAGCTACACCCCGGACAACATGCAAGACCTGTTCCGCGGCCTGGGCAGTGACAACGCAATCCTGCTCGACGGAGGCGGGTCGTCCGCCATCGTGTTGCGCCGCGACACCGGCGGCATGTGGGCCGGCGCGGGCTCGCCGCGGGGGTCGTGCGACACCCGGCAGGTGCTCTGCGATTCGCACGAACGGGCGCTGCCCAGCTGGCTGGCCTTCAACTAGCTCGGCCCGAAGCGGAAGATCGGCAGGCTGGCCGCCGCCACCGCGGTCAGGTCGATCGCTCCGACACCGGCGAGGTAACGGCCGTGGCTGTAGCAGTCCGCGCTAGACGTGCGGCGTCAAATCCAGCGAGGTGATGGTCGTCATCCTGGTCACCAGCCAGCGACTTTTCGCGCGCTTCAGGAACAGCCGGTAGGACAGGTACTTCAGCGAGGGCACGTTCTTGGTCAACGGGCTGGTGGACGTGGTGTTGGTGTACACGATGACAACGGCGTTGGCATTGTCGATCGATTCGACCGCCGCGCCGGTGACGTCGGTATGGTTGGTGATCTTGGCCTGCTTGTTGGGTCCCACGATGGCGTCGACGAACTTGCGGTACTGCGCCTCGAAATCGCCACTGAGGTAAGTCGACGCGCGGTCCGCGAGGGTGTCCATGTTCTCCGGCGTGTATGTCCACAGCGTGGTGATCGCGTTGGCCGCGGTCCGCGCGACCTTGAGTTTCGTCGCGGCGGCGGCACGATCGTTCAGGTAGGGCTGCATCGCCGCCCCGGCGAAGGCGGCGGAGCCGACGAACAGCGCGGCGGCCACGACGACGGCGATGGCCAGCCGCTTGCCGGCCAGCCTCTTCCGAGCGGCAGGTTGCGCTTCGGCGGCCTCTACGTCGCCTTCGTCGCCCGTGGGTTCCGCTGCGGCAGAGGCGCCCTCGTCGGTGGTAGCGGACTCGTCGCGCTCTTCGACCTCCTCCGAGGCGGCGGCGCTCCCGTCGGCGGTCAGATCACCTGCTGCAGGTTGCTGATCTTCCACTGCTTTCCTTCCTGCGTGGCGGTCGCCGTCCACCGATTGGCGTTTTCCCAAACTTGTTTACCGTCAGGCGATTTGCTGCTCACCGCGGTGGCCACGATGGTGGTGACGCTGCCGTCGTCGTTCCAGCGCTCCACCCCCGCGTCCAGGACGGTGCCGGTGGCCGGTTCGGCCCGGGCCACCTGCAGCAAAATCTCGTTCGCCTTGTCGCGGTACTCCTTGGCGAAGTCGCCGGTCGCCTGGCCCAGCACCCGCGTCACGTAGTCGTTGGCGTGGAACGGATCGATGGAGGTGAACTGCGTCATGAAGCCGGTGACGTAGCTGAGCACCTCCCGATTCTTCGACGCGGCGCGTTCGCGCGATTGATGGTCGATGAGCATCAGGGTGCACAACGTGATCGCCGCCGCCATGAAGACCGCGGCCACGGCGCTGGCCAGCGGCAGGCCCCACGGCCGCCCGGGCGGCACCGGACGCGAAACCAGCAGCGACTCCTCACCGGGCTGAAACTTGCGGCGCGGGCTCATTTCCCGCCCCCCGGCGGTTTGGGCTTGGTCAGTACCGTTAGGTCGTCGACGAGCCAACGGCCGCCGTCGTTGGCGAAAGTCACCCGAACGGTGGCGGAGATGTAGCGTTCGTCGGGCGCCGCACCGCGCCGTCCCTGCATGAACATCAGCATCGTCGCCCTATCCGGCGCCGCCGACTGGATCGCGTGGTCGGTCACCCAATACTCGTTGATGACCGGGTTGCCCTTCTGCACCATGTCCTGCTGGGCGGCCAGCTGCGGCCGGTACTTAGCGGTCGCCAACGACAAGGCGCGGGCGAAATCGTCGTGCAACGACTTGGGGTCGTAGGTCAGCATCTGCGCGACGATTTTCGGGCCCTGGGTGTCGAGCTGTGCCCGCGTTTTGTCGGTGGCCCGGTCCTGGGCGAACACGGCCCCATAGCTCATCGCCACGCCAGCAACGCACAGTCCCGCCGCGCCGAGAACCACGACCGCCGTCCACCGCCGCGCGTTGAACGCGGGCTCGGCCGATTCGCGACCCCGCGCTTCGGTGCGCAGCAGCATGTCGGCGAAGGTGCGGCGCCCCGAATCCCACAGCGGCCAAAGCCATCCCACCACCGATACGGTGTCGAGCAGGTGCGCAAGGTCACGCAGCAGCAGTCCCCACGGTCCGATGGGCTCGCTATCGCGCCGCGCCACCGCGATGCCGAAAAGGGCCCGTCCCAGACTCCAGCCCGTGATCGTCGGCAGCAGCAGCCGGTTCACCAATACCAGCAGGATGACGACCCCGATGATCGCGATGCACAGCCACCACCACATGCCGCTGGGCGGAACGGTGAAACAGGTCACCGCCATCGTCACCACCACCGCGGCGCCCGGCAGGACGTCGACGGCCAGCGCGCCGGCGCGAACATGCCAGGGCGCCAAGGCGTTCCGCGGAGACTTCGGGACCGCAGGGGCCGGTGGCTGCTCGACCACCACCGTCACTTCGTCACCTGGTCGAGCTTGGCTATCTTGTATTGCCCCTCGGCCTGAGCCATTTTCACCCGCAGGCGGTAGCCGGTTTCGTTCTGCGTCTGATCGTTGGCGACCTTGACGCGGACCGCGACGAGCACCTCCACCGAGCCGTCGGGGTTGTTGCGCTCGACGGCCGCCCGCATGTCGGACACCTGGACGTGGACGTTGGCGGCCTGATACGCCTGGACGAGCATGCTCGTGTAGAGCAGGGCTTGCGAGCGGAAAGCCTCTGTGCCGCAGTCGATGATCTTCTGCTCACTCGCCGCCATCGCATTGGTGTCCGGCGCCTGGGTCGCCGAAACGCACTCGACGGCCGCCTTGAGCGCAGCGGCGTTGTTGCGAGCTATCGCTTGGCTTTCGTGGTGGTAGCGCAAGGCGAGGTAACCGCCGGTGCCGACGGCCGCGGCGCAGACCACGAGCGTCGCTGCGATGCCGGCCAGCCAGCCGCGACCCATCCGCGACGGACGACGGTCGGGGGCCTCGCCGGGCCCGGCGCCGGAGTCCGCCGGCTCCTCGGCAGCGGCCTCGGGTTCGGCCTCCGCGGTCACCTCGGCCTCCGACGTCTGTTCGGGCGTCACATCGGGGGTGGGCGGTTCGGCCGCGTCCCCGGGTCCGGCGGAATCCTCGGTCGCCGCGTCGGGATCCGTCGGGACGAGCGCCGGGTCCTGATTCTTCGGACGCCGTCGGCGCAGACGGCGAAACTTCGGCATCGGTGGGGGGTTCAGCCGGCTGGTGCCAGCATCTCCTTCCATCCGTCGTCTCCTGTTCTGGCCGAGTTCTCGACGGAGTATTTAACCCCGTCTGGCCCTACCAGTTCACCGCTTTGGGGACTATAGACCGCCGTGGGAGGCCCGCTGGGCGTATAGACACACGGGTTGGGCTGCTGGCCGTTGCACTGCACGGTACCCGACCCCGGCCGCGACAAGGGATCGCTGGTCGGCGGGGGCGTCCCCGCCACCCGGTCCGACGGCGCCGGGTTGAGGCCGTTGTCGATCGACGGCGCCGGGATCACCTGCCCCGGCTTCACCGGCTGGTCGCAGCGCGCGCCGGGTGCGGGGCAGGTCAGGATCTGGTTCGGGTCGCCATACCAGGGGTTGGTACCCGCGGGCACATACGGCTTGGGGTCGCGGCACTCCCGTGGTGTGGCCGCCCGTTTGCCCGGGATATCCGTGCACGGGATGTTGCGTGAACCGCGCACACTGTTGGCCGGGGTATCCATCGGGATCTTGCAGTACGTGCCTGTCGGCAGCGGCTGCATGCTGAGGTCGGCCGGGGAGCGCCACTCCGACGCCGGGATGAAGCCGGTCAGGCACGGCGGCGGCTGGTTGATCGACAACGCCAGGTCCAGTGCCGCCATGTTCGGGAACGGCGCGGCCACGGTCTGGGCGATCGACGCGCCCTGCGGCAGGAACACCAGGACCTGCTCCAAACCGGTGTGGTAGCGCTTGAGCAGGTCGAAGACCACCTCGAGATTCGCCAGGGTCTGCGGCAGCGAGTCCCGCACGTCGCTGAAGACGTCGTTGACCTGATCGGCCGTCGGTGCCGCTTGGCGCAGCACGCTTCTGACGTGCTGGTCTTCCCGCGCGGACTGCGCGCCCAGCTTGTTCAGGTTGCGCGCCCACCGTTCGATCGCATCACCCGACTTCACCTGGCTGTCCAGCACCGGGCCCGAGTTCTGAATGATGTCGTTGACGTCGGTGATGTTCGTCTTGAAATCGCCGACGATCGCCTGAGTGGAGTCCACCAGCCGCTGCAGGGCGGGGCCCAGCCCACCCACGGATTGCGCTGTCTCGTCGAGCAATTGGGCGATCTTGTCCTTGGGCAGCACGGCCAGCCCGCGGTTGGCGGTGTCCAGCGCAGGCCCGATCTCGGCGGGCACCGTGCCCTTCGTGATCGTCTGCCCCTCCGACAGGAACTTGCCCGGATTCCCGGTCGACTCCAGGTCCAGGTACTGCTCACCGACGGCCGACACCGAGTGCACGTTGGCAGTCGCGTCGATCGGGATCTTGTAGCGGCTGTCGATGCTCATCGTCGCTTCGGCGCCCCGCTCGGTGGGCTCGACGTCGGTGACCTTCCCGATGGTGATGCCGCGATACGTCACGTTCGCCGTCGGGTACAGGCCCCCGGACGCGGGCAGCTCGGCCTTCAGCGTGTAGCGACCGATGCCCGCAAGGCTCGGGAGCTGCAGGTAGTACACCCCGAGCACGAGCAGCGAGATCACCGTCAGGATCCCGAAGGCGACCAGCTGGCGTCGAACGAACGGAGTCAGCAATTCCTGTCCCCCCTTTCCACCAGCGGTCCACCGGGCGCGTCATTCGGGTTCGGCGTGTAGCGGACGTCGGGGATCATCGTCTCGGGATCACGCCCGAACGACTGCTCGAGCGCGCGCAGGGCCCCCGACAACCCGGTGCCGGTGAGGAACGCGTTGTCGACCGAGCTGTAGGTCACGTCGAGCGTCAGCGAAATGTTGATGTAGTCACCCCGGAAGATCTTCGGCACGGTGTCGATGTCGAACGGCTGGGTGAGAATCAGCTTCAGCGCGCCGACCAGATACGGCGATGCGCGGCCCAGTTCCTTCAACGGGCATTGCAGCGCCTGCAGGTCCGTGTGCAGCGGCCCGCGGGCCTCCGACAGGTACTGATCTGCGGCCTGGCTGAGCCGGCCCACCGCGTCGACGGCGTTGATCAGCAGGTTCTTCGTGTCGGCGAAATGCTTGACCAGCGGCGGGATGTCGGTGAGCACCCGGTCGAGGACGTCGGCCCTGCCCCCCACGTAGGTGAGCAGCCGGTTGGTCGAGTCGATCGCGTGGGTGATGTCATCGCGCTGCTCGTTGAGCTGGCTGGTGAAAGTGTCCAGCTTGCCCAGGAAGGACCGGATCGCCTCGCCGCGGCCGTTGAAGATGTTGTAGACCTCGTTCTGCAGCACCTCCAGGTTCGGGATGCCACCGCCGCGCAGGATCAGCGACAGGCTGGCCAGCGTCTGCTCGGTGGTGGGATACGACGAGGAGTTCTTCAGTGGAATGGTGTCGCCGTTCTTCAGCAATTCATGCGAAGGGTTCGGCGGCGCGGCCAGCTCGACGTGCTGGGAACCCAGCAGCGAGGTCTGTCCGATCTTGGCGATGGCGTTCTTCGGCAGCTTGACGTTCTTGTCGACACCCAGCGTCAAGGTGGCGATCCAGTTCTTCAACTGAATGGCCTTGATGGAGCCGACGAAGACGTCGGCGACCATCACCTTGGAGTTGCCGTTGATCGCCAGGGTGTCCGGCACCTGCACGTAGATCGTCATGGCGCCCGAGCCGCTGCCCGGGCCGCCGGGGATCGCGACGTTGGAGATCCCGCGCCAGCCGCACGAACTCAGCACCAGCGCGGCCACCAGCAGGACCAGCCCCTGCCAGGCCCCGCGGCGGATCAGCCTCACTGCCCGCACTGGCCGTCGGTTCGGCTTGCTCCTCGCGCGTTCCGCGCTCGTCCCGCGCGTCACTGGCCACCCCCGAAGTCAGTCGGCACCGCCGGCCCACCGGCGTTGGGCGCGGGCGCCGCGACCGGCGCGGGCGTCGGGGCGACCGGGCCAGGGGCCACGTCCGGCCCGGGTGGCGGCGGCTGGATCGGCACCGGCGCGTTCAGGCCGATGGGCGGCACGATCGGGTTCTCGTCATAGGCGTTCGGCGGTCCCGGCGGCGTCTGCAGGTTCGATTGGACGGGCGCGATGTTGGGGCCTCCCATGAGCTCGGCCAGCGAATCCGGGGTCATCAGGCCCGCGGTGATCGGCCCGACCTGTTGGCCCTGCATCCCGGGTGCGACGACCCAGCCGGGCTGGGTGTTGCGGTGCGACGTCGGGGTGTCCGGCACCCAGATCCCGGGCACGGTGGTGTCCTTGTAACCGTTGGGTGGGCGCAGCCGCTCTTCGGAGTAGGCGATTTGCTTGGGCAGCGTCTCGGCGGTGCTGAACAGGTTCGCACCGAACGGCAGGTAGTTGAACTTGATCGCGTCGAGGATGGGCGCGAGGTATTGCGCGCACAGTTCGGCGGACTCTTGATACCCGAGCCGGCTACCCGCCTGAATCGAGCTGCAGATGAACTGCATCGGGTTGGCGAAGTTGGTGATCGCCGGGATGGCGACCACCGAGCCGTGCGACGGGTGATAGATCTGGTTGATGTTCGCCGCGGCCGTCGGAAGCACGTGCAGCGCGGTCTCCAGCCCGTTGAGCGGGTCCGGCTGCAGGATCGTGTTCGTCACCGTGGCCAGGTTGTTGACGTCGTAGGTCAGCACCTCGCGGTTCTTGTCCAGGAACGGGCGCACGGTGGACAGCAGACCGTCGAACTGCTCGATCGCGTTCGACAGGTCGCGGTCGTTGTGCGCGAGCCGGGTGGTGAAGTCGGCCAGGTTCTGGTTCAGCGCGACGAACTGCTGGTCGTCCTTGTGCAGCGCGTTGACGAACAGCGCCAGGCTCTTCACGACCGCGAAGAAGTCGCCGCGGCCCTCGTTCAACGCGGTCAACGCCTGCGACAGGTTGCTCAGCGTGGTGTTGATCTCCTTGCCCTTGCCGGCCAGCCCGTTGGCATAGGACTCGATGACCTCACCGAACGGTCCCGTCGGCTGTTCCGGTGTCGGGCCCAGCTTGGAGATGATGTTCGTGATGCTGTTGCGCAGCTGGTCCCACTCCACCGGGACCTGCGTGCGCTCCTCGGGGATCACGGCGTTGTCGGCCAGCACCGGGCCACCCTTGTAGGGCGGCTCCAGCTGGATGGCCCGCGAGGCCACCAGCGTCGGGTTCAGGATCACGGCGCTGGCGTTGGCGGGAACCCGGTACTTGTTCTCGTAGTGGAAGGTGACCTTCATCTTGTCGCCGACGGGCTCGATCTTGTCGATCGCGCCCACCCGCAACCCCATGATCTGGACCTTGTCGCCCGGGTAGAGCGCATTGGCCGCCGGGAAATAGGCCACCACCGTGTTGTTGGTCAGCTTCTGGTAAAGCCGCCAGCCGACGAACCCGACGACGAGGGCCAGCACGATCACCAGCGACCCGATGATCAGGGTCGCCCGGGTCAGCTTCGGTAGCCGGATGTTCCGGATGTCAAAGGCGGTGCTCAATTCTGGCTACCTCCCCCGGCAGCGCCGCTGCCTCCCGCTCCGCCCGGGTTGATGAAGGGCGCCGGCAGTTGCTCGCCCGGCCCGGGTGGGGCCGCCGGACCCGGCGGCAAACCGGGTGCGAACGTCGACGGTGGCGGCGTCGGTCCGGCCGGCGCCAGGTTCTCGGTGCGCGCACCCGGCGGTGCCTGCGCGGGCAGCGGCACGGGCGTCCCCGGGACGTTCGGCGGCGGGTCGCCCGGCCGCCCGGCGATCGGCATGCCCGGCGTCGGCGGAAGGCCGTCCGGGTTCGGCGGCGAGGTCATCACGTCGACCGGCGCCGGGAAGCCCGAGCCGCCGAACGGTCCGATTCCCCCACCGGCGCACGGCAGCGGGTTCCACGGCCGCGGCAGGCCCTCGTCGCCGACGGTGACGTTGCCGCCCGGGTTGGCCGGGGTGTAGGAGCAGGGTGATCCGGGAGGAACGGCCGGCCCGGGGTGCTCCGGCGTGCCCTCCAGCACCGGGGGTGCCGGCGGCGGTGCGCCGTTGGGGAACCGGGTGCCGTTGGGGTCGGGCCAGCGGAATTCGGGCAGGCCGGCGCTGCGCCAGAAGTTCTCCGGGTCGATGCCGCGCTTCTTGAAGGCGGCGTCCACCCAGGGCTGAACGATCTGGTAGAGCGCGAGGTTGTGCAGGACCACCTTGAAGAACGGCCCCGACGCGATGGCCTCGTTCAACGACGGCAGGAACTGGCCGACCTCGGTGAGGCCCGCGGCGACGTCGTCTTTGCGCTCTTTCAAGATGTCGCTCACGGTGCGCAACTGTTCGAGCACGTGGTTCAGGTTCGGGTTGTCGTTGATGAAGCCCTTGACCTGCTCGGAGAAGGCGGCGACGTTCGCCAGCAACGCGTCGATGGCCTGGCCGCGTTCGTTGAAGGCGACCAGCAGCGTCTTCGCGTTGACCAGCAACCGATCGACCTGGTCGCTGCGGTCACCCAGGACGCTGGCCACCTGGTTGGCCTGAGCGAGCAGATGCTTGACCTGCTCATCGCGCTTGCCGATCGTGTCGGAGAACTTGGCGACGCCGTCGAGCGCCGCGCTCAGGTGAGGGTAGGTCTGGTCGATGGTCTGCGACAGCACGTGCAGCGATTCCTTGACCGTGTCGATGTTCCAGCCCTGCGCGGCCTTCGTGACGTCGAAGAACGCGTCGTAGATCTGGTAGGGAGTCGTGCTCTGTCCGATCGGCAGGGTGGCCCCGGGCCGCAGCGGCTGGGCGCCCCTCGCCTCGACGTCCAAAATCTTCTTCCCGAGGATGGTGTCGGTCTTGATCGCCAGCCGGCTCTCGGTGCCGATCGTGGCGGTGCCGATCGAGAACTTCAGCCGAATGTGGTCCCCGTCGATCTCCAGGCCCTCCACCTTGCCCACGTCCACCCCGGCGATGCGCACCTTGTCACCCGAGTTGATGCCCCCGGTGTCGGTGAACTGCCCGTAGTAGCTGGGCTTGGCGAAGATCATCGGCACGCTGGTGAAGCTCTGGCCGACGCCGATGACCAGGATCGTCACCAGGATGCCCATGAGGCCGATGCGAACCCGGTTGGGCGGTTCCAGTGTTCTCATTGCGGCGTGCACCTACCCGTCGGCTGCTGGAAAAGCCGGACCGTGCGGACCGGGCCGCCAGGCTGCAGCCCGTTGATCTTGAGCGAGATGTCACAGGCGTAGAAGTTCACGAAGTCGCCGTAAGAGCCGATGGCGCGCCCGATCATGTTCAAGGCGGTGGGCACCCTCTTCAGGTAGTCGTTCAGCCCGTCGCGCTGGTCGATGAGCGGCTGCTGGATCGCATCCAGGTAGTTGATGGTCTTGTGCAGCAGCCCGCGGTCCTCGGCGAGCAGGTCGGCGACCGTCCCGGCGGCGTTGCTGATGTGCGCCGTCCCGCCCGCCAGCTGGTCACCGTGGTCCTTCAGCCCGGTGATGAGCACCTCGAGGTTGTTGACCGTCTGGTCGAACTGCTGGCGGTGGCGGACCGTGGTGTCCAGCACGATGTTCAAGTTCTTGATGACCTCGCCGATCGCCTGGTCGCGCTCACCGAGCTGGGTGGTCAGCTGCGCGGTCTGATCGAGGATGTCGTTGATGGTGCCGCCCTGGCCCTGGAACACGGTGATCAGCGCCGTCGCGATGGTGTTCACCTTCTGCGGGTCCAGCGCCCGGAACAGCGGTTTGAAACCACCGATCAGCGCGTCGAGGTCGAGCGCCGGAGAGGTCCGCGACACCGGGATGAACCCACCCGGCGGCAGGACCCGCTCGGCACCCTGGCCTTCGCCGCGCTTGAGCTCCAGGTAGCGGTTGCCGATCAGGTCGAGGTAGCGGATCTGCGCGGTCGTCGACTGGTACAGCGGCACCGAGCGGTCGATGTTGAACTCCACGCGCGCCCGCTTGCCGCCGTCGATCAGTTTCACGGAACTGACCTTGCCGATCTCCACGCCCGAGGCGCGGACGAACTGGCCCGCCCGCAGCCCGCTGACATTGGTGAACTCCGCCGAGTATCCGTTCGTGCGGTCGAAGCGCATCTGCCCGAATACGACGATGATCATCACAGTGAAGATCAGCAGCACCAACGAGAAGATGCTGAGCCTGACGATGGTTCCGGTGATTTTCATGGGTTGATCGTGTTGTCCCCTACTTGGCGGCCCCAGACGTACTCGATCGCGTACGGGGAGCCGGTGTCGAGGTGGTTGTACGGCGCGAGGCTGTTGCCGCTGTCTATCACCAATTCAGGTGCCGGCCACAGGTCGTGGGTGATCTGCTGCCAGCAGCCGGGGGCGCCCCCCGGCCCGCCGCGCGCGTTCACCCGCGGCAGGTTCTCCGGGTAGGTGTACGGGTTGGGCGCGCCGCCGACGACCCCGGCGAGCCCACCCACCAGGCTGGCGAGTGTGGCCACCGCCGACACGGGGTTGGCCAGCAACCCCAACCCGGACAGCGCCTCGGTGTGGGCGTTCAGCGAGTAGCCGTTGCCACCCAGGAACGAGGAGGCCTTGGGCTCGATGTCGTGGTAGTTGCGCAGCGTGCAGAAGATCTCCGGGCTGTAGGTGTCCAACAGCTGCGCCGACGGCACCAGGTCTTGGGCGCCACGCGCGAGATACGGGCCACCGCGTTGGAAGATGTCGGCACCGGTGTTGCCGAACCCGGCCGCCGACAACAGCGCCTGATCCAGATCCTTCTGCTGCGCGTTGATGGTGCGCGAGGTGATCACCGCGTTGTTCAAGAAATCGAACAGATCGGGTGCCGCGTCGGCGTAGGTGTCGCCCAGCCCGGCGAGCTGCTGAATGTCGTGGCGCGCCTGCGGCATCTGGGGGTTGACGTCATCGAGGATCGCGTTGGCGTTGACGACCGACTGGCCGAACCGATCGCCCAGCCCGGTCAGCGCCTGCGCGGCCGCGCTCAGCGTCAGGTTCAGCTTGACCGGATCCACCTTCTCCGCGATCGAAGTGACGGTCTGGAACAGCGTGTTGATCTCCGTGGTCACCGACCGCGCGTCGATCACCGTGCGCGGGTTGAGCTTTTGCGGCGACGGGTTCTTCGGCGTCGTCAACGACACATACTTGCCGCCGAACACCGTGGTCGCCTTGATGTCGGCGTTCACGTTGGCCGGGATCAAGGTCAGATACCGGGGGTAGACGTCCAAGGTGAACTTGGCGGCCGGCTTGCCGTCGCGCACCACCTCGGAGATGTTGGCCACCCGGCCGATCTCCACCCCGTTGTAGGTGACTTTCGAGCCCGGATCCATCACCAGCCCGGCCCGCGACGACAGCATCGTCAACTGGGTCTTGGGCGTGAAGTCGCCCCGGAACTGCCCGTAGACCAGGCCGAGGGCCACCAGAGCGATGATCAACGCGGCGATGCCTGCCAGCTTGTACGGCGGCTTCCGGGGGGCGTTGACCTTCACTGGCGATGTCATGGCGGCTACACCGTGAGCGCGAAGTTGGGGTTGACGCCATAAAGCGCCAACGCGGCGGCCAGAACGACGACCTGCACCGACACCAGCGAGAACCGCATGGATCGGCCGACGGCCTCGCCGACGCCGACGGGACCGCCACCGGCGTTGTATCCGTAGAAGCAGTGGGTGATCATCACGACCGCCGTGATGATGATGGCCTCGACGAATGACCAGAACACGTCGTCGGGACGCAGGAACGTCCGGAAGTAGTGCTCGTAGGTTCCGTTGGATTGCCCGTACAGCACCGTGGTGGTGATCTGCGGGGACAGGAACGACATGATCATCGCCAGCGCGTAGAGCGGAATGATCACCACCAGCCCGGCCATGATCCGGGTGGTCGCGAGGAACGAAATCGACTTGATGCCCATCACTTCCAGGGCGTCGATCTCTTCGCTGATGCGCATCGCACCCAGCTCCGCCGTGGCACCCGCGCCGACGGTGGCGGCCATCGAAATACCCGTGACGACGGGCGCGGCGATGCGCACGTTGATCAAGGCGGCGAAGAAGCCGGTGAACGCCTCGACGCCGATGTTGCCCAGCGAGGCGAAGCCCTGGATGGCGACCAGGGAACTACCGGACAGGGTGACGAAGCCGACGATCGCGACGGTGCCGCCGACGACGGCCATGGCGCCGGTGCCCATGCCGATCTGGGCGATCAGCCGCAGCGTCTCCTTGCGGTAGTTGCGCAGCGCGTGCGGGATGTGCCCGACGGCCACCGCCCCGAACCAGGCCATCTGGCCGACGTCGTCGAGGCCGCGCGCCGCGGCACCGCCGTAGCGGTTGAGGTTTTCGGCCGCCCGCGGGAAGCGGGAGCGGAATACGGCAGCGGTTGACATGTCAGTGGCCCGTTCCGAATCGCACGCCGATGGTCGTCAGCACCACGTTGACCGCGTAGAGCGCGACGACGCACAGCACGACGGTCTCGTTGACGGCGGTGCCCAGTCCCTTCGAGCCGCCGCGCACGGTCAGCCCGCGGTAGCAGCCGACCAGCCCGGCGATCAGGCCGAACGTCGCGGCCTTGACGGTCGCGATGACCACCTCGGGCAGGCCGGTGATCGTGGTCAGGGTGGCCAGGTAGGCGCCGCCCGAGACGTTCTGCAGGTAGACGCCGAACAGGTAGCCGCCGACCAGGCCGACCGTGATCACCAGGCCGTTGAGCAGCGTGGCCACCAGGGTCGCGGCGATCACCCGGGGAACCACCAGCCGGTGGATCGGGTCGATGCCCAGCACCTCCATGGCGTCGATCTCTTCGCGGATGGTGCGGGCACCCAGGTCCGCGCATATCGCCGTCGACCCGGCGCCGGCCACCACGAGCACCGTGGTCAGCGGGCCGAGCTGCGTGACCGCACCGATCGCCGCACCGGCACCGGACAGGTCGGCGGCGCCGAACTGGGCCAGCAGCACGTTGAGCGTGAAGATCAACAGCACGGTCAGCGGGATCGAAACCATGATCGTCGGCAGGAACGCCACCCGCATGATGAACCAGCACTGCAGGACGAATTCGCGCCATTGGAACGGCCAGCGCAACAGCGCTTTCCCGGTCAGCACGCACATCCGGAAGAAACCCCCGATGAGCGTCAGCGGGGTCTGCAGTTGGTCGCGAAGGTAACCGACCAAATAGGGGCCCTGTCGACTCGCCGACGTTGAAGTCACCGCTGCCCCCTCCTGATACCGCGTGCCTCCCGGCACGGCGGCGGATCGTGCCGCACGCCTCTCCCCCTTGCCGTTACGCGGCCGGGGATGCCCCCGCTTCGCTCCGACCCAACGTGTGTGACCATCGGCTCCCTACTGACAAGTAGTAACGGAGACCACAGGAATGTACCCGATGGCCATTCACGTGTGAACTGCATCTGCACAATTAACCCTTCGTCAACAGCGGGCGAACGTTACAGTTTCCGTCAACTTTCCTCCGTGGCCGTGAATTCTCTTGTAGCGGAGCGGTTCTCGTCGAAATTTGCGATGCCGTAACGGATCCGCAGCTCGGTCTTGAGCACCTTGCCGGCGGGGTTGCGCGGCAGCGCATCGACGATCTCGAGCGCCTTGGGATGCTTGTAGCGCGCTAGCCGCTCGGTCAGGAATTCGTCTAGCTCTTCGAGCAGCAGCCGGTCGCCGGCCACCGCCGCGACCGCGATCGGCACCTCGCCCCACTTCTCGTGGGCCCGCCCAATGACCGCGACTTCCACGATGCTGGGATGGCTGGCCAGCACGTTCTCCACCTCGGCGCAGTAGATGTTCTCGCCACCCGAGATGATCATGTCCTTCTTGCGATCCACCACCCAGACGTAACCCTCCTCGTCCATCCGGACGAGGTCTCCGGAGTGGAACCAACCGCCGGCGAAGGCCTCCGCCGTGGCCTCCGGGTTGTTCCAGTAGCCGCTCATCAATGTTGGTGCGCGATAGACGATTTCGCCGACCTCACCGATCGGCACGTCGTTCATGTTCTCGTCGACCACGCGGGCGGCCACGGTCGGGATGACCTTGCCGACCGAGCCACGTTTGCGGATCGCGTCTTCGCCCAGCAGCATGCAGGTGACCGGCGACATCTCGGTCTGGCCGAAAGCGGCGAGGATGTGGGTTCCGGGAAACGTGGCCGACATCTCGCGCAGCAGAGCGTCGGGCGCCGGCGCGGCTCCCCACGACATCACTCGCAACCTGAGGTCGCGGGGCCGGGCTTGTTGCTCGGCGCAGACCGCCTGCCACTGCGCGGGCACCAGGAAGATGCCGGTGACCTTCTCTTCGGCGAGCACGTCGAGCAGTTGGCCGGGGTCGAACGCGCCGAGCGGGTAGATCACCGTGGGAGTTCCGAGCAGTATCCCGGTCAGCATGTTGCCGATGCCGGCGATGTGGAAGAACGGGACGCCGACGAAACCGACGTCGTTGTTGATGTCGGCGCCCGTGGTGTAGAGCGAGGTCATCGTCTGGCCGGTCAGGTTGGTGTGGGTCAGCACCGCGCCTTTCGGCCGGCCGGTGGTGCCCGAGGTGTACATGATCAACGCGGGCGAATCGTTCGGGATGTCGACGGGCTCGTGCGACTCCCCGGGCTCGTTGATCAGGTCTTCGTAGCCGAGCACGCGGTCGTCGCCTGCGCCGCCGGCCACGACGATCGTGCCCAGCAGTGGTTCGACGTCGCGAACCCCGGTGGCGACCGGGGCGAGCACCGATTCGGTGATGATCACGCGCGCTTCACAGTCTTGGACCAGGAACGCGATCTCGGCGGCCGTGAGCCGGAAGTTCAGCGGGACCGCGATGCCGCCGAGCATGTTGACCGCGAGCACCGACTCGACGAATTCGGTGCGGTTGAGCATCAGGATCATGACCCGATCGCCGACGCCGACTCCCCGACGGCTCAACGCATCGGCCAGCGCCGCGACCCGCTCCCGCAGTTGCCCCCACGTCACGGTCTGCCCGAGGAACCGCAGCGCCGGCGCGCCCGGCTGCATCAGAGCGTGCCGTTCGAGTTGGTTCACCCAGTTCTGCCGCCGGGCCAGGTACGGCTGCTCCGTCCCGTGCGTCAGATGGCTCGCTAGTTGCGCGGTCAACTCAACCCATCCCCTTCACTCGCGCACCGCTTGCGCCAGGTTGATATTTGATTAAACATGGTGTTGTCTGGGTCACACTATGGCCTCAAAGGCCCACTGACAAGCCCCGACGGCAGTTTCAAACCGACCTCCGTGACGCCCCGAAAGCCCTGGCAGCCCCCGTGAACGCACCGATATCCACGCGACTGAGGAGCCGACGGCCACTGCGCCGGGCGCAGTTGTCCGACGAGGTCGCGGGACACCTCCGGGGGGCGATCATGTCCGGGACCTTGCGCCCGGGAACGTTCATCCGCCTCGACGAGACCGCCGCCGAGCTGGGCGTCAGCGTCACGCCGGTGCGCGAAGCCCTGCTGAAGCTGCGCGGCGAGGGCATGGTGCAGCTCGAGCCGCACCGCGGTCACGTCGTGCTGCCGCTGACGCGGCAGGATGTCGAGGACATCTTCTGGCTGCAGGCCACCATCGCCAAGGAGCTGGCGGCCGCGGCCACCGACCACATCACCGACGCCGAGATCGACGAGCTGGAGCGCATCAACGAGGCGCTCGCCGCGACCGTCGGGTCCCGCGACGCCGAGACGATTGCGGGCATCGAGTTCGCCTTCCATCGGGTCTTCAATCAGGCGAGCGGGCGGATCAAGCTGGCCTGGTTCCTGCTCAACGCCGCGCGCTACATGCCGGTGCTGGTGTACGCCGCCGATCCGCAATGGGGCGCGGCCGCCGTCGACAATCACCGGCAGCTGATCGCGGCGCTGCGCCGGCGCGACGCCGCCGCGGTCATCGAACACACCGTGTGGCAGTTCACCGATGCGGCCGCCCGGCTGAACGAGATGCGCGACCGCATGGGGATATTCGACTAGGCGATCGCAAGCGGGTCGCCGCCATCAGGGCTGACCCGGCCTAGCCGGCGGCCAGCTGCTCGGCACGCCGCTTGAGGCTTTCAGCGAGATGGTCCAGGACGTTGTTGAGGAGCTGCTTCACCATCGGCGCGGGAACCGGCATCGAGGGCTCGACGTCCAGATCCACGGTCAGCAAGCTCGACGTGCCCATCTCCACCACGCTGAACAGCTGCTCCTGCTTGGTGAACAGGTCACCCTGCTGCATAACGGTCTGGATCTGGTTTTCCCCCGGGTAGTACACGGCCTGGATGAACATGCTCTGCATGCCTTGGTAGTCGGTATCGAGCCGCAGCTGGCTGGGACGTCCGTCGTCGTAGCGGGCGAGCACCCAGAGGCCCTTGATCTCCTCGTTCCACTCCGGGTAGGCCTCGAAGTCGGCGACGATAGTCATGATCAAGGCGGCGTCGGCGCTGACCTCGACGGTCTTGCTCATAACGGGCATTGGCGAAGCATAGCCGGGTGGGGCGAGCGAAAGCCGCGGCGCCGCGGGCGATCTGGTGCTACCGGTCCACCCGCGCCGTCGACAGCAGCGAGCGGACGGCGTCGGGTATGGGCACCGACTTGCGACTGTCCCGGTCGACGTACACGTGCACCCAGTGGCCCAGCGCGGTGATGGGCGCGGCCTCTTCTGCCCGCGCCGCGCGGAAGACGCCGAGCCGGTAGGTGGCGCTGCTGCGGCCCAGCCGGGTCACCGCCAGACCCACCACGAGGCCCTCGGGGAAATGCAGCTCCGAGAAGTACCGGCAGCCCGACTCGGCGACGATGCCGAGTGCCGGGGTGGTGAGCGGGTCCAGCCCGGTGCTGGTGTTGATCCAGGCGTTGATGGCGGTGTCGAACAACTGGTAGTACACGGCGTTGTTCAGGTGGCCGAACATGTCGTTGTCGGCCCACCGGGTCTCCACCGGCCACAACACCGGGAAGTCGTCGCTGGTGAGTCCGCCCGGTGCCGGCGGTACCACCGGAGCCGGCGAGACCGGGGGTTCCGAAGCCATGGTTGTATTCCAGCATGGTTCAGATTCGGGGGGCCGTGCTGGACCGGATCGGTCTGGCCCGCCCGTACGCCGAGTCCCGGCCGATCCGCGTCGTCGAACTCGACCTGGACCCGCCCGGCAGCGATGAACTGATGATCCGCATCGAGGCGGCCGGGGTGTGCCACTCCGACCTGTCGGTGGTCGACGGCAACCGGGTGCGTCCGGTGCCGATGCTGCTCGGTCATGAGGCGGCCGGAATCGTCGAGCAGGTCGGTGCGGGCGTCGCAGACCTCGCCATCGGTCAGCGGGTGGTGCTGGTGTTCTTGCCGCGGTGCGGTCATTGCGCGGCGTGCGCGACCGAGGGCCTGACGCCGTGCGAGGCGGGCAGCGCGGCCAACGCCGCCGGGACCCTGTTGGGCGGCGACATCCGGCTCAGCCAAGCCGGCCACCCGGTCCATCACCACCTCGGGGTTTCGGGCTTCGCGACGCACGCGGTAGTCAACCGGGCCAGCGCGGTTCCGGTGCCACCGGACGTGCCGCCCGAAGTCGCCGCGCTGCTGGGCTGCGCGGTGTTGACCGGTGGGGGTGCGGTGCTCAACGTCGGCGATCCGCGACCGGGCCAGACGGTCGCCGTCGTCGGCCTGGGCGGTGTCGGCATGGCGGCGGTGCTCACGGCGCTCACCTACGACGCCGTGCGCGTCGTCGCGGTCGACCAATTGCCCGAGAAGCTGGCCGCCGCGCGCACCCGGGGCGCGCACGAGGCGTACACACCGCAGCAGGCCGTCGACGGCGGCGTGAAGGCCGCCGTGGTCATCGAGGCCGCCGGTCATCCCGCCGCCCTCGAGACGGCCATCGCCCTGACCGCGCCGGGCGGCCGCACGATCACCGTCGGACTGCCGCCACCGGACGCGCGAATCACCCTGTCCCCGTTGGGTTTCGTCGCGGAAGGACGGTCGCTGATCGGCAGTTACCTGGGCTCGGCGGTGCCCAGCCGCGACATCCCCCGGTTCGTCGCACTGTGGCAGTCGGGCCGGTTGCCGGTGGAATCGCTGGTCTCGTCCTCGATCCGGCTGGACGAGATCAACGAGGCGATGGACCACCTGGCCGACGGCACCGCCGTGCGGCAGCTCATCGGGTTCGACTAGCCGCTATCTCGGGTGCAGAGGCGCGACGGGTTCCACCACCGCGTCCGGCAGGCGGTGAGTTTCGATGTAATCCCAACGGATTTCGTAGCCCAGGCCGGGTGCCGACGGTATGTCGACGAATCCGTCCGGGGTGAGCGGGTCGCACGGGGCCTTCAGATACGGCGGTGCCGCGCCATAGCGAGCCCCCGGCCCGAGCAGGCCGCGCTCGTAGTATTCGCAGACGTCGTCGCTGGTGGCGCCCAGCACCTGCAGGTTGCCGAAGCCGCTCATGTGTAGCTCGCAGCGCATGCCGACCGCCTCGCACATCCCGGCCAGCTTCATCACCCCGGTGATGCCGCCGCGCAGGACGTCGATGCGGCTGATGTCGGAGGCATGGCGCAGGATCCAGTCCGCCCGGGTGTAGATCCCGCCCTCGGCGATCTCGGGCGAGCAGATCGGAATGTCGAGTTCGTCGGCGAGCCGCCGGTAGGCCTCCACCCGGTACTCCGGCATCGGGTGCTCGTACCAGTAGAAGCCCAGCCGCTGAAGCTCGCGGCCGACCCGCAGCGCCTCCTCGTAGGTGTGGTAGGTGCCCCACGGGTCGAACATCAGCACCATGTCGTCGCCCACCGCGGCCCGAACCTCGCGGCACACCCGGAGATCCCAGTCCACATAGGACGGCCGCGGCAGGGCGAACTGACCTGTCGCGGGGTTCCAGTAGTGGTAGGGGTGAATCTTGTAGGCGCCGTATCCCGCACGCTTGCACTCGGCGGCGTGGGCGGCGTACTCCTCGGGCGATCCCAGGTTGTTGTAACTACTGGCGTAGGCCTTGACCCGGCCCCGGGCACCGCCCAGCAATTTGTGGACGGGCAGCCCGGCGACTCGGCCAGCCAGGTCCCACGGGGCCAGATCGATGACGCTGCAGACGTTTTCGGGCAGCTTCGCCGCCCACAGTTGCCGCCAGATCTCCGCCCGGTCGAGCGGATCCTGGCCGGCGAGCAGCGGGCTCAAAAATTGGGTGATGATCGCCTGGTCCCCGGGCAGCAGGCCGTCCTGGTCCCCGTGGAAATGACCGCCGAAGTAGTAGCCCTCGATCCCCTCGTCGGTCAGCACCTTGGTCACGGTCTGGACCACGCGGTAGTCGGTCATCAGCTGGCCGAACGAGATTCGGTCGACGAACGTCTCGAACGGCACGACCTGCACGCCGGTGATCTTCATGGCAGCCCATTCTGCCGACGGCCCCGGCGCTCAGAGTAGGGGCCGAAGGTCCCGCGCCCGGCTCGTTCAGGGCACGCCGCACGGTGTGCGTCTGCAGGTGCCCCAGACGTCGTCTTCCCCGGCCAAGACGGTGAAATCCCGAAAACCAGCCCGCGACAGCGGGATTTCGAGGGCCGGACCCGTCATCGGATCTGGACGCATTGGCCGCCGTCGACGACCAGTTCGGAACCGGTGATGAACGATGCCTGCTCGGAGACCAGGAACGCGACCGCGTCGGCGACCTCGCGTGGCTGGCCGATCCGCCCGAAGGCCGACGACGCGGCGAGCCGCAGCTGGGTCGCATCATCGAGCATCGGGGTCGCGATCGGTCCGGGGAATACGGCGTTGACCCGGATGCCGAATGGGGCCAGTTCGGCGGCCGCGTTCTGAGTCAGTCCGCGAAGGGCCCACTTCGCCGAACCGTAGGCGGCGTGGTGCGGGAAGGGACGGATGGCCCCGGTGCTGCAGATGTTGACGATGGCGGGCTGACTCGCCGCGCGCAGGTGTTCCAGGGTCGTCCGAATGCCCAGGAACGCGCCGAGACAATTGACCCGCCAGGAGCTTTCGAATCCCTCGGCGGTCTCGTCGGCCAGCGAGGCGCGGTGCAGCACGCCGGCGTTGTTGACCAGGGTGGTCAGGGCCCCGAATCGGCCGGTCACGGTGTGCACGGCCGACTCCCACAGTGATTGCGAGGTGACGTCGAGTTCGATCGCGATCACCCCGTCGTCGCTCAATTCGCCAACCAGGGCGTTCAATTCGTCGGTGCGCCGATCGCATGCGGCCACCGAATAGCCTTCCGCACGTAGCCTTTTGGCGATCGCCCAGCCCTGCCCGCCGGCCGCGCCGGTCACCAGTGCGACGCGTGGATTCATGATGACGTGACCTCGGGGGTGTCGGACAGGCCGTGGCTGGTGACGAACTGGCACCGCCGTCGTCGAAAACGCCACTGCCCGTCGGTGCGGACGAATTCGTCGTCGTAGAGGGCGGGGCGCAGGTGCAGGTCGCCCGCCCGCACGAACAGCACCTGCGACCGGGCGGTCGCCGTGGCGTCGCCGACGTCGATCCGGGAGGCTCCGGTCAGGTGCAGCCCGCGCGGGGCATCCCGGAACATCTTCCCGATGCCCTCGCGTCCGGCGAATGACCGCCCGTAGACCCTGAATTCGGCGTCCGGGGCGAACAGCGCCAGGCAGTCGTCGATGTCACCCGCGTCGAGCGCGAGGGCGTAACCGACGAGCAGTTCGCGGATGGCGGCCCGATCATCCGTCATTGTTTGCCTCACGCAGGTGCTCGGCGGCTCCCCGAAACAGGGCCTGGGATTCGGCCACCAGGGTGATCATCGAAAGCCCCAGCTTCGCCATGGCGCGCCCCGTCGTAGTGTCCCCGGCGTGGATGCCGGTCACCAGCCCGGCCGCGGTGGCCGCGCGGTGCGTTTGCACGATGGCATCCAGGACTGCCGGATGTTTGGCCGCGCCAACCACATCCACGCCGAGCGAGAGGGCCAAATCGGCGGGCCCGACGTAGAGCCCGGCGAGCCCGTCGACGGCGCAGATCTCGTCGAGGCCGGACAGGGCCCCAGCCGTCTCGATCATCGCGAACACGCTCACCCGGGACTCCAGCGCGGCGGTGTCGCGGCCCAGGCTGGCGCGCAACGGGCCGAAGCTGCGGATGCCCGCGGGCTGGTAGCGGGTGGCGGCCACCGCCGCGGCGGCCTGGTCCGCCGACTCGATCATGGCGATGACGACGGCGTCGGCGCCGGCGTCCAGCACCCGCCCGATCGGTGCCGCGTCGGCGTTGGGCAGCCGCACCACGGTGCCGATCGGCAGGTGCTCGATCCGGCGCAACATGCCGGCGATGTCGGCGTCGTCGAGGTAGCCGTGCTGGGCGTCGAAACCTACGTAGTCGTAACCGGCCCGGGCGAATTCCTCCGGCCCGAGCAGCGTGGGACCGGTGATCCAGCCGCCCCATATCGGGCCGCCCCGGTTCAGCGCCCGCTGTAGGTTGCTTTCCGGCACGTTCACTGTCCGATCGCGATCTTGACGCGCTCCGGGGCCGGGCGGCAGGCCAAGTCGAATGCGCCCTGCACGTCGTCGATGCCGAACGTGTGCGTCAGGTAGGTGCCGAGCAGCTCGGGATGTTGGGCGGCGAACTTGCCGGCGAGCTCCAGCACGCGCCGCCGGTCCAGTGTCACACCGGATTTCAGCGTCAGGTTGTTGCGCAGCATGGCCCGCATGCTGATGGGATACGTGTCGTCGTCGGCGACGCCGAAGTAGAAGACCGTGCCGCCGGGCGCGGTGGCGTCGATCGCGTGGCCGAGCGTGGCGACCTGGTGACCGACGGCCTCGATGACGACGTCGGCGCGGTCGCCGGCCGCAAGCTGGCTCACCCACCGGTCGCTGGTGGCACGCACCGGGTCGTCGACGCCGAATGCGGTTGCCAGGCTTGACCGGTCGACGGGGTCGACGCCGGTGACGCGCCGCGCACCGGCGGCCTTGGCGACGTAGGAGAACAGCAGGCCGATCGAGCCCTGGCCGATGATCGCCACGTGCCTGCCGGCGAGGTCCGGCAGCTGCTCGCAGGCATACAGGACACACGCCAGTGGTTGCAGGCCGACCGCCTGCACCGGGGTCAGCGCCGCATCGTACGGCGCCAGGCCGTCGCCGTCGCTCACCACGCGCTCCATCATCCCGTCGAACCCGGAGGCCCAGCCGACAACGCGGTCCCCGGGACGGTGCTCGGGATGCCGGCTCGCGATCACCTCGCCGGCGACTTCGTGAATGGGGAAGCCGTCCTTTTCGGCCGCGCTGGCTCCGTCGTCGCCCGGAAGGCGGCCGCGGGCACCGCGGAAGGCCGGCAGATCGCTACCGCAAACGCCGGCCGCCAGGAACCGCAGCAGGACCTGGCCGTCGGCGAGGCACTCCGGTGTCTTCTCCGGAATCGTTGTCCGCTCGAAGAGGTAGGGGGCGACGATCCGGTATGACCACATGTCAGACCTCCACCGGGATGGTGTTCCATCCCCATTGGAAGCTGGAGGGCAGCCGCCTGGCGGCCTCGGCCTGGATCGCGTACTCGGGCACCCTGCGCAGCCATTCCTGCAGCAGCACGGTGACTTCCAGCCTGGCGAGGTGGTAGCCGATGCAAAAATGTTGGCCGCGGCCGAAGGCCAGCGAGCGGCGGATGGGCCTGTCCCAGATGAATTCGTCGGGTTCGGGGTATTCCCGCTCGTCTCGGCTGGCCGAGGCGAGCAGGGTGATGACACGCTGGCCGGGCCGGATCGTCTCACCGTGAATGGTGAAGGGCTTCCGCGCGGTTCGGGCGAACCATTGCGCCGGCGCGCAGAACCGGATCATCTCCTCGCGCGCGATGGGCACGTTGTTGGCCGGGTCGGCGCGCACGGCGGCCATCTGGTCGGGCCGCCGGGCGAGCTCCCACAGCCCGTGGGCGACGATCTTGGGCACCGTTTCGGTGCCACCGATGAAGATGCAGAGCATCTGGGTGGCGACTTCCACGTCGTCCAGCGGGCTGCCGTCGGGCAGGCGGTAGCCGAGCAGGCCGTCGACGACGGGGAGCGGTTGCCCGGACTGGTCGGCGCGGCGACGCCGCACCGCCGGCAGCAGGTATTCGAAATAGTTGGGCCGCGCTTCGGCGGTGTCCACCCCGACGCCGGGCTCGGCGAGGCTGCCGGCGTTGACCGCGCCCAGCACATGCGGTGCGAGATCGGCTGGGATGCCCAGTAATTCGCATACGACGGACGCCACGACGATGCCACCGTAGTCCTGAGTCAGGTCGAACGAGCCCCGCGGCAGCAGCTCGTCGAGGCGCTCGTTGGCCAGCTCGCGGATTCTGGCCTCCCACCCGGTGACGGCCCTGGGGCGCAGCGGCTGGGAGTGCGCGCGCCGGATCTGTCCGTACAGATCGGTGTCGAACACCGCGTGGAACGGCAGGGGGTGCAGCGGCGGGTCGTCGACCGGGCCGGTGTTGTGCTTGGCCAGGACCGAGGCCGCCGGCAGGGTCCCTTCCGACGCCACGAATGTCCCGTCGTTGACTTCCAGCACCTGCCAGATGTCCTCGAAGCGGGACAGGGCGTACGTGTCCCACTGCGGCATGTAGTAGACGGGATGGTCGTCGCGCAGGATGCGGTAGTACGGCAGCGGATTCGCCATCACCTGCGCGTCGAAGGGGTCGTAGGCGAAGGCGGTGGGGTTCACGGGTTCTCGCTGCCCCATCACTGCAGCGGCGAGGGCGGTAGGGCCTGCAGGATGGAGTCTTCCCAACCGTCGCGCAGGGCGGGCGCCACGCTCATCCAGGTGACGATCTCCGCTGGCGGGCTTTCCTTCCACGACGGGTAGTGGTTGGCGAAGCATTCCCAGCCACCGTCCAGTGCCCAGTAGTGGATGACCTCGTTGTAGCGGAAGGTCGTGGTGAACGAGCCCAGCCAGCGTTTGCCCGTGCGCTCCGACCACGGCACGTAGAGGCGCTCCAGCTCGCGGATGTAGTCGTCTTGACGCCCCGGCTTGGTCTGCATGATCTCCTGAATCACCAGCGGCGCAGTGAAATTGGCCTCGCGCAGCTGGGCGAGCGTCTTGTTGCTGGGCCCGGGGTACATGATTCGGCCCTCCCCCGCGGCGCCGATGTCGGCCAGGAAGGCCGACCATTTGCCGGCCAGGGCCTCGTGACTGCCGCCGCGGGCCTGGGCGGCCCCGATGCGCGCGTAGTCGGCGAAGCCGTCGATCTCCCAGATGATCGTCACCTGCGGCCAGTGACCGTTGTAGGGGGTGGTCTCCCAGATCGCGAACAGCCGCGCGCCGAGCTCGTCCATCATCGGCAGGTAGGTGTCGGAGAAGACCTCGCTGAAGCGGTCGCTTCGCCCGGAGCCCAGCGAGATCGTCTCGTGCAGATAGAGCAGCGTGTGCCGGTAGTACTTCTTCATCAGTCGAGCCGGACCAGCCCCGAGTCATCGCGCCCGCAGGTCGCCAAGTCACAGAGCAATGTCTCGGTGGAATAGACCGTGGCACAATCGATCCCGGCCGCCGCCAACGCATGTCCCTTGAACCTGCGCGCGGCCGCGCTGAGGGCGTACTGCGCACGGGCCACCCCGCGGTCAACCCGTAGGGGCCATCCGGAAGGCACCTGACCCCACAACGCGACTTCGGTCAGCCGGTCGTCCAGCGACCTGAGGACGCGATCACGCACTCGCGCGTCCGCGGTGAACGCCTCGGCGCTCACCGCCAGGCTCTCGCTAGTCGAGCCGGGGTCCGCGGCGGCCGCGGCGAAATATTCCTCCAGGTCCCGCGCCTGCACGCCGAGGATCCGCAGAGATCGGGCATCGCTGCCATCGGGCAGCAGCACGGTCACCTGCCAACCGGCCATCGCCCGGTCGTAGAGCCAACCCCCCGCCGATCGGACGACGTCGGGAGCGCTCACCGCGATGACGTCGAGCCGGTATCGCAGACAATCGGGGTCTGCATGGCTTGCCCGGGCGGGCTTGACCCGTCCGCCTTGGCTGATGTCGAACGTTGACGTGACCATTCAATCCGTTCCTCACCGCCGCACCGAAAGCGGGCATTGGCGCTTACCGCAACGCTTGTCCTGGGCTGGGAGCCGCGTCGGGCGGCTCACCGGACAGCGTGACACTTGGGACGAAATTTGTAAAGGTGCGACCGGTGGTCACGAGCCGCGGCGCGCCTTGAGTTCGGCGAGCACTTCCTCGGTATGTTGGCCGAGTTCCGGTGCCGCAGAACGCGGTGCCCATGGTGTGCCGTGGAAATCGGCCGGTGTTGCCACCATCGCGACACTGGCGTCCCCGTCCGGCACGTCGACGATGCCGCCCGCGGCGTGGAACTGCCCGTCGGCGACGACGTCCTCGAGGCTGTTCACCGGCGACCAGAAGAAGTCGGGTTCGGCCGCGAAGACCTGCGCCCATTCGTCGAGTGTGCGGGTGGCAAAGACCGCATCCAACTCGGCGATGAGCTCCGCCGCGTTGACGAAGCGCGCGTACGCGTCGCTGAACCGCGGGTCGGTCAGCCACTCCGAATGGCCCACGGCGCGACACAGCGGTGGCCAGTGCCGCTCGCCCTCGAGCCCGACGATCCAGAATCGCCGCCCATCGGCCGTGGCGTAGTTGTTCATGCAGGGATTGCCCATCGTCTCTCGCTGGCCGATCGCGATCGGCTGGCCGGTGAGCAGGTAGGTGTTCAGGTCGAAGCTCACGGTGTAGGCACCCTGGCGGTACAGCGAGGTGGTCACCAGCTGGCCGGTCCCGGTGCGTGCGCGGGCAACCAGCGCCGCGCAGATGGCGGCCGCCAGCGTCATGCCGGCCGAATGATCGCCCATGCCGCCGCGCTGGAACGGCGGCATGTCGCCGGGCCGGGTGAGCAGGTGCGCCACCCCTGCGCGCGACCAGAACGCGGCCACGTCGTAGGCGGCCCGATCGGCGTCGGGCCCGGATTCGCCGTACCCGGTGATCAGCCCGTAGACCAGGCGGGGGTTGTGGGCCGACACCGTTTCGAAGTCGAGCCCCAGGCGTTGCAACGCGCCGGGCCGCACGTTGGTCACGAAAACGTCCGCGTCGGCGAGCAATTCGAACGCGGTGCCGCGGCCCGCCTCCTCCGCGAGGTCCAACACGACACTGCGCTTGGAGCGGTTGTCCATTTCGAACGGCGGGTTGACGCCCAAATCGCAACCCAGCATCCTGCCAAACATGCGCCCGGGGTCGCCGCTCGGCGGTTCGATCTTGATGACGTCGGCGCCCCAGTCGGCCAGGATGCCGCCGGTGGCCGGCCCGGCCACCCAGACCCCGAGCTCGACGACCTTGACGCCCTCCATTGGTCCCGCCATGAAAGGCACAGTAACCAGCCGCTCTAGAACGGCGGATCGTCGGGCAGGGGATCCGACTCCGGATCGCCGGGTTCCCAGTCTGCGGGTAGCTCCTCGGGCTCGTGTGGATCGTTGACCCACCGACAGAATGGGCTGGTGCTCGGGCCGCCCTTGAAAGTGAACAGGGCGTCGCGCATGTGGTTCCGGAATTTGCGCGCCGCGATCTCGTCCTTTCGGGCCTGCTCCAGTCGGCGTCGCGCTTCGGTGATCGGTCGCTGCTGGCGATTATGGTTGCGCGCCCGGGCAATCCGACTGGCTTTCTGTTGCGATCTGCTCCGCCTGTTCGGCGTGGGTCTTCGGCATGCGGGCTTGGCGGCACTCGGGAACAAGTCTTGGCCGGCCGGTGACGTCGAATAGGTCTTTCCCGCGGGGGAGGTCCAGACGATGGTCCCGTCCGCCAGTTGTTTGTCAACCCAGCCGCCGAAGGTCTTGAGCCGATGATGTTGCCTGCAAAGGCATTTCAGGTTCTCGTACACCGTTTGCCCACCGGCTGCGGGGTTGGCGTGGTTGAACGGAATCGTATGGTCGATGTCGCAGACCGCGGCCGAACCGCTACATCCCGGGAAGCGGCAGGTCAAGTCACGGCAGCGCACAGCGCGCTCGAGCGACGCCGACGGTTGGTAACGCAAAGCGTCTAGCGGGCTGGTGAACGGGCCGATCACATGCAGCGCCGCGGTGGCCGCCAGCTCACGGACTTGTTCGGCATCGATCACCCCGTAGCCTTCCAGATAGCCCGGCGCGCGGCCATCGCCATGAACCGTCTGGTCGCTGGCCACCACATTGATCACGACCCGCGCTCCGCCCGCACGCTGATTGTCGTCACCGGTTTTGTTAGGGCAATCGGCTTGCCCGCAGCCGCACCCCAGCGGGCGGTCTTCCGCCAGGGCGGCCAGCGCGTCGGCGCGGCGCTGATCCAGCCTTCGCGAGTCCGCGGCGCACACTTGCGTGGCCAACTGGGACAGCCGTCGGTCAAACGCTGTGGCCGCTGCGGCCGCGACTGTGCCATAGATTTCCGTCATCCCGTTGCCAAGGTCGTGGGTGCCGACATGGCGGTCATCCTCGGCCGCCTGGCGGCGTTCGCGCGCGGCATCGGGGTCGACGAGGCGTACCGCGGCGTCCACGGCGTTGACGATGCGCTGCCGCGACCACCCGTGCCAGTTGCCGATCCGCGCGGCCAAGGACCGGTCAACCTTGGCCACCAACTCGCCGCCCATGATCAGATCGGTCCTGCTGGCGATCAACCGGACCGTGCGCCAGTCGGTTTGGCCCTCGGCCAGCAGCGCCGACACCCTCGGCAACCGGGCGTCCAGCGTGGCCGCATCCGACACCAGAAAACTGGCGGCCATCGGCGACAGGTTCATCGCCGCGGCCACCTCGCCAGCGGTCTGCTCGAACCCGGTGATCGACGCATAGCCGGGTTGGTCCTCGACCCGCTCGGTCGCGGCCTCCCGTCGCCGCAGCAACACCGCCACCGCCGCCATCGCCGCGCCACCAGCATCGACTCTTGGCGGTGGGTGGACTCAACCACGGCTACCAGCGCCGCCGGATCGAGGCGCTGCAGACTATCGAACATGCGTTCGGGTATGCCAGCCGGGTGTGACAAGATTCCCTACTACGCCCCAATCATGAGAATTGGCGAGGGCGCGAGCCGGTCACCGTAGAGAAGGAGCACTATGAGCCTGGTAGCCGGACGTGGTCCGCTCAGCAGCGACCCGGCCGGGCGATTTTCGCCCCCGCTGCCCGCCGGCGTCGTCTTCATCGAGCCTCATCCGCGCCGCGTGCAGGCCTTCCGGGACGGGCGTCTGGTGATCGACACCGAAGGCGCGCTGCTGGTGCACCGGCAGGGACATCCGCTGAGCTACGTCTTCCGGGCCGACGAGGTCGGCGACCTGCCCACCGAACCCGAGCCCGAGGCGCCGGGCTTCGTGCATGTGCCCTGGGATGCCGTCGACACCTGGCTGGAAGAGGGCCGCGAACTGGTGCACTACCCACCCAACCCGTACCACCGCGTCGACTGCCGCCCCACCAAGCGCCGCCTGCGCGTCTCGGTCGCCGGCACTGTGCTGGTAGACACCGACGACACCGTGATCCTGTTCGAGACCTCACTGGAGCCCCGGCTCTACGTCGATCCCGCCCACGTGCGCACCGGCCTGCTGCGTCCCTCGGAGACGTCGAGCTACTGCAACTACAAGGGGTTCGCCACCTATTGGTCCGCCGTCGTGGACGGCCACGTGGTCGACGACGTCGCCTGGAGCTATGCGGACCCGCCTCCGGAAAGCCTGCCCATCAAGGGATTTTTGAGCTTCGATCTCGCCCGGGCGGACGTGGTGGCCGAGCTGCCGCACACTGGCGGTTAGCTCCAGCCCGACGATCGCCAGCATGATTAGCACACCGCCGATAGTGCATGCCAAGGTCACCGAAGCCTAGCCGTAGCTAGGGCGTCCCAGCTTCAGCTCGTGCTGGGCGATCATGTTGCGGAACACTTCAAGGGTTCCGCCGTAGATCCCCAGCGGTAGCGCCAGGCGGTAAAGGTGTTCTGCCGCACCGTCGGTCGCCGAGCCCAAAGTCTCGGTGGGCAAAGCCGACGCGGTGCCCAGGATGTCCATCAGGTCCGGGGTGATGTCGCGCATGGTTTGCGCGACAGCGACCCGCCCGAACATTCCGGGCGTGGACAGCGCCGCCTCCATCCGCGCGGCGTCGCGCCCGAGCCGGTATTTCACCGAATCGTCGTCCAGCAGCCGCCCGTCGGGGCCCGGCGCAGCGACGACGGCCGCGACGGCGTCGACCACCTCGGCCATCAGGTCGCCGTGCGCCGCCATCGCGGCAATGTATTGCAGCCCATGGTCTTCCGGATCCACGATGCCGTGCTCGGAGTCCAGCGCCGCACGCATCACGGTCCAGCCACCGTTCACTTCACCGATGCGGTAGATGTCGTCGACGCGCACGTCGCTGTAGTAAACGATGTTGGTGCGATCGCCGTCCAGGGTGCGGATGCCCTGGATCTCGATGCCGGGCGAGTCCAGCGGAACCAGAAACATGGTGAGGTTCTTATGCTTTGGCCCCTGCGGGTCGGTGTTGGTGAGCAGAAAGACGTACCTGGCGTTCTGCGCGTTGGACGTGAACATCTTGGAGCCGTTGATAACCCAGGAGGCACCGTCGCGCACCGCCCGCGTCTTGCAGGTTGCGACGTCGGAGCCGCCTTCGGGCTCGGTGTAACCCAGACACAGCCGGATCTCGCCGGACAGCACACCGGGTATGACCTTGTCGGCGAGTTCGGGCACCCCGAATTGCCGCACCAGCCGAGCCACGACCGACGTGGTGCCCCAGTGATACCAAGGCGTATGGGCCCGGGCGATCTCGAGTTGAAAGATGCGCCGGCGAACCGGGCTGAAGCCGCCCTCGGACTCCAGCTTCCAGTCCGATGCCAGGTAACCGGCTTCACCCAGCGCCAAATGCACTCGCTCGTCGAAGTTTTCGCCGAACTCCAGCTGACGGTGCAGCACTTCGTCGGTGACGTGCTTCGCGATGAACGCCCGGGTCTCTTCGCGGAACGCCTGGTCCTCGGGCGAGAGTTCGACGCGGGAGAAGTCCATCAGGCCGCGTCGATCACGAGGGTGCGGAACCGGTCGAGCGTCTCGAGCGCGTGCGCCATGCTGTCCCCCGGGAGATGCACGCTCACCCACGTCACGCCGAGTTTCGCCAGCTTCTCCAGGCCGTCGAGGTAGGCGTCGGCGTTGAACGCGTCGTCGGCGGGGCTGCCGCCCTCGAAGTTGGTGAAGGTGATGTCGATTGCCGACCAGTCCCGGCCCTCGGCGTCACACCGGCGGCGCAGATCGTCGATGCCGTCGGTGAGCTTCTCCAGCGAGTCGATGACGGCTGTGCCCGCCGTCTGGGCCAGCTGGGGCGGCGCCGGAAAGGGGCACCACCCGTCGCCGTATTGCGCCACCCGCTGGCGTGCCGACGACGTGTTGCCGCCGATCCAGATCGGCGGATGCGGGTCACTGAGCGGACGGGGGTGCGCCGTGATCCCGCGTGCGCTGAAATGTTTTCCCTCGAAGGCGATGTCGTCGCCGGTCCAGACCGCCCGGATGGCCTGCAGCGCTTCCTCGAACAGCTCGGCCCGCTCGTCGTAGCTGACCCCGAGCGCGGCAAACTCCCGCTTGAGGTATCCCACGCCCACCGCCAGCGTGAAGCGGCCACCCGAGAGCAGGTCCAGCGTGGCCCCCGACTTGGCCACCACAAAAGGGTTTCGATACGGCAGCACCACGATGTTGGGGATCAACCGCAGCGTCGTCGTTGTCGCGGCCGCGAAACCCAGTGCGACAAAAGGATCCAACGCGTCATGCCCGCCGGCCTCCAGCCATCGCTGCGACGGCGCCGGGTGGTCGGTAAAGCCGAACCCGTGAATCCCGGCCGCCTCGGTGGCCGCCGCCACCTTCGCGATGCCGTCCCCGCTCACCAACTCCGGGTTGTACGGGTGGGTGATCATCGGGTGGGTGATGGTGAAGCGCATGAACGCGACCAGCCGCTAGAAGCGCGCGCGGGAATCGATGGCCGTGTCGCTGGTGCGCAGCGGACGGATCAGCGCCTCCTGGGCAAACGAGCAGAGCAGCTCGCCTTCCTCGGAGTGCACCGTGCCGCGCACGTACGACATTCCCGCGCCCACCTGTGTGCTCTCGTGGGTGTAGAGCAGCCAACCCTCCCAGCGCACCGGTTCGTGGAACACGACGGAGATGCTCATCGGCGCGGTGGACACGGTCAGGTGCGCCTGGGCGGTGCCGATGCCCGGGTGCGCCCGCATTGTGGTGGAAATCCCCAGATGGCCCGTGAAGTACGCGAGGAGCGCCTTGGCCAGGTCGTCGCGGGCCGGGATCGGCTCGTAGCGCAGCCAGACGTACAGCTCGGGGGGACCGACCTCGTCGGGGCTGTTCACGTCGACGACGTCGACGATCCGCACTTCCCGCCCGACCATCGGCATCTCGCAGCTATTGGCGTCAGCCGGGCCGGCCACATCGGGACGCGGCAGGTGATGGCGGATGACGTCACCGATCGGCACGTCGGCCAGCACCGTGATGCTCAGGCAGCGCCGCCCGTTCTGGTGCACGGCGACCACCGCGGTGGCGGTGGACCGCCCCTCGGCGACCACGTCGAGGACGAGCTCGATCGGCGGGCCGACGGTCACGGCGCGGGAGAACACGGCGTGCGCCGAGCGCACCGACTTGTCCGGGAATCGCTTGGCGACCGCGACGATCGCCTGGGCGAGCACCTGGGTGCCTTCCACCACCTGCCGTTCGTCGCCGACGGCGATGCCGGTCTCGCCGGTGAACCGGTCCTGCCCGTCGGCCTGCACGTCGAACAGATCCAGCAGGCCCTGCACCGTCCACTCAGTCTGCTCAGTTTCCGTGGTCAAATCCGCTCCATTCCTCGTTGGCAGCTCATCGCACAGCGTGACACTTTGACCAAGATTTGTAAAGCTTGGCTAACAAACTCAGGGGAGGCAACACAAGTGAGTGCACCCGGGCCTGCTCGGCTGCCCGGCTAACGCGCGAGATTGACACCGGTACCCGCGGTGCATGACACTTTGGCGGTGTTTTGTAAAGCGGAAGATGGCGTGCGCGGATGATTCCCAAACCGCTGGCCAACAGCTTCTGCTTCGGTGAGGGGCCGCGCTGGTTCGAGGGCCTGCTGTGGTTCTCCGACATGCTGGGCGAGGCGGTGCACACCTCCACCATGGGGGGCTCGCTGACCACGTTGCCGCTGCCCGGGCGCTCGCCGTCGGGCCTGGGTTTCCGCCCGGACGGATCGCTGCTGATCGTCTCGGCCGAAGACCGGAAGGTGTTGCGCTACGACGGTGAAACCGTGGTAACCATCGCCGATCTCGCCGACCTGGCACCGGCCAACCTCGGCGACATGGTCATCGACGACGCCGGCCGCGCCTACATCGGATGCCAGGCGCCGCGCGGCGGCCTCATCATCCGGCTGGATCCGGACGACAGCGCGACCGTCGTCGCCGAAGACCTCGATTTTCCCAACGGAATGGTGATCACGCCGGACCGCCGGACCTTGATCGTCGCCGAGTCGGTCGGCCGGCGGCTCACCGCGTTCGCGATCGGCGCGGACGGCGGGCTGGCCGACCGCCGCGTCTTCGCCGACGGTTTGGACGGGCCTCCCGACGGCATCGCGCTCGACGCCGACGGCGCGGTGTGGGCGTCGATGACACTGGCCCACCAATTCGAGCGGATCATCGAGGGCGGCGACGTGACCGACCGTATCGACATGGGTGATCGCGTTGCCATCGCCTGCGCGCTCGGCGGCCCCCAGCGACGGACGCTGTTCTTGCTGTCGAGCACGGACGCCTACCCCGAGCGCCTGGTCGGCACCCGGCTGTCGCGACTGGATGCCGTCACGGTGACCACCCCCGGCGCCGGCCTGCCCTGACGAGAGGTTGACGATGACCGACTCCTACTACGAGCTCATCGACGGGGCCGACCCGTTAGGGGAGAAGTTCCGGGCCACCGACCTGACGCGCGGCACCTGGTCGGCCGCGATCCAGCACGGCGGGCCGGTGTCAGCGCTGCTGGTGCGGGCGCTGGAGCGGTGCGAACGGCGCGGCGACACCCGGCTGTCCCGCGTCGTCATCGACCTGCTGGGCGGGGTGCCCGCCGACGGCGACCTGTGGGTGAGCGCGCAGCTGCAGCGGGGCGGGAAACAGATTGAACTGGTCAGCGCCGAGATGCTCGCCCCCGGACCCGACGGCGAACCCCGCCCGGTGGCACGCGCCAGCGGATGGCGGTTGCAGACGCTGGACACCCAGGCGCTCGCCCACTCCTCGGCTGCGCTGCCCGGGCCGCGGAGCCAGGCGCGCAACCGCAACCTCAGGGCGCGGGACTGGGACCGCAACTACGTGCACAGCCTGGACTGGCTGTGGCTGACCGAACCGCTGTGCGAGGGCCCGGGCGAATCGTGGATCCACCCGACCGTGGACCTGGTCACCGGCGAGAGCATGACACCGCTGGAGCGCCTGTTCGCGGTGGCCGACTGCGCCAACGGCATCGGCAGCAAGCTGGACATCTCGCGGTGGACGTTCCTCAACACCGACCTGGCCGTGCACGTGTTCCGGGTTCCCGACGGGGAGTGGATCGGGATTCGCGCCGATACCAGCTACGGCCCGGACGGCATCGGGACCACGGTTGGCACGTTGTTCGACGAGCAGGGCGCGGTCGGCGCCATCCAGCAGTCCGTGTTGGTGCGCCCGCGCCCACGCAAGTCTGGCCGGGAAGCGAAATGACCGTGCACCACTTCGTAGAGTTGCAGATATGAGCCGGCCGGCCCAGACCGCAGATCCTGACGCCTCGACGCGTCAGCGCATCCTCGACGCCACCGCCGAAGTGCTCGGCCGCAACGGCAAGACCAAGCTCAGCCTCTCCGACGTCGCGGCGCAAGCCGGGGTTTCACGCCCGACGCTCTACCGCTGGTTCGCCTCCAAAGAGGAGTTGCTGTCGGCCTTTTCGAGTTACGAGCGGCAGATCTTCGAGAGCGGCCTGGTCCGGGCGACCGCGGGTCTGAAGGGGGTCGACAAACTCGACGCGGTGCTGCGGTTCATCGTTGAGTACCAGCATTCGTACTCGGGCGTCCGCATGGTCGATGTGGAACCCGAACACACCATCGCCCAGTTTTCGTGGGTCATCCCGCAGATGCGGGAGGGCCTGCAGCGGCACCTGCCCGGACCCAACGCCGCGGTGAAGGCGGCGACGGTGATCCGGATCGCGATATCGCACTACATCGTCCGAAGCGACGACGCGGACCAGTTCCTGGCGCAGCTGCGGCACGCGGTAGGAATCAAGGGCAGCTAGTCGAACAGCACCGCGGCGTTTAGGTAGCCGGTCGGGTCCAACGCTGCTTTGATGGTCCGCATCGCCGCGATGTCAGCGGGCTCCCGTGACATGCCGAGGTAGCGCCGCTTGCGGGTGCCGACGCCGTGTTCGGAGCTGACGTTGCCGCCGGACCGCGCGATGAGTTCCATCATCGGCTCGTAGAGCGCAGCCTCCCGGTCCAGCGGGCAGCGCAACACGTTGAGATGAAGATTGCCCTCCCCTACGTGACCGAACAACACCGGCAGCGCCTCCGGCGCGTGAGTGCCGATCAAACCGGTTGCCTCCCTGGCGAATCCGTCGATCGAGGTTAGCGGCAAGGAGACGTCGAACTTCAGCGGCGGCCCGTAGCGGCCGAGCACCTCGGCGAGCGCCTCGCGAACCCGCCACAACCGTTGCTGCGCAGCCACATCCACGCCGACCGCCGGCTCGGAGCACATGCGCGCACCCGCGAGCAGGTCGGCGAGGCGGTCGGTCTGGTCGTGGTCGGCGGCCAGTTCGACCAGCAGCAGCCAGTCGCCGTCGACCGGAGATCCCATCCCGAGGTGCTCACCGGTCAGCGCGGCGGCCCGGCCGTCGATCAATTCCAGCGCCGCGATACCGTCCGCGTCCCGGAACGTCCGGCCGGCATCCACCAGCGCCGCCAAGTCGTCGAACCCGCAGATCGCCGTCACGCGCCGCGACGGGGTGGGATGCAGCCGCAGGTCCAGCGCGGTGATGACGCCCAGGGTGCCCTCGGCGCCGACGAACAGCGACGACAGGTCGTAGCCGGTGTTGTCCCGGCGCACCCGGCTGTGCCGGTGCAGCAGCGAACCGTCGGGCAGCGCCACCTCGAGGCCGACGACTTGTTCGCCCATGTTGCCGTACCGGACCGTGCGCAGGCCGCCGGCGTTCGTCGACGCCATGCCCCCGACGGTCGCGGTGTCCCGGGCGGCCAGGTCCACGCCGAACAGCAGGCCCGCGGCGCCGGCTGCGCATTGCACCGCCGCCAGGGTGGCGCCGGCGCCGACCCGGACGCGGCGCTCGACGGTGTCGACGTCATCGAGCGCGTGCAGCCGCTCGGTGGACAGCAGCACGTCGTCGTGCTCGGGGACGGTGCCGGCCACCAGCGAGGTGCGGCCGCCCTGCACCGTCACGTGCGCTCCGGCGTCCCGGCACACCCGCAGCACCTCCGCGACCTGTTCGGCCGAGTCTGGGCGCACCAGTGCGCTGGCCCGGCCCCGATAGCGGCCGGTGTGGTCGACGCTCCGGCCCACGAGCACGTCGGGATCGGTGACGACGTGGCTCGGTCCCACCACCTCGGCCAGGCTACGCAGCATGATCGCGGTTATAGCACCTCACGCCGCCGCCACAACGTCAGCCGAGGCCTCGGGGTCTGCACCAATAGGCGACTTCCGAATCCGATATCACCGGCGATATCACTTTCGCGGACCGACTGGTGGTGCTGTGGCGGTACTGGTGTGACGAATGTGGCTGCGGCAGCGCGCACCGCGGCTAGAACTGCTTATGCGGCACGTCGGTCACCAGGCCGCCGTCCATGACGAACTCGCTGCCCGTCGCGTAGGACGACTCGTCGCTGGCCAGGAACAGGATGAACGTCGAGACCTCCCGCGCCTCGGCCGGGCGACCGAGCGGAATGGTCACCATGTCCTCGGGCAGGTGCGCGGTCATCGGGGTGCGGATGAAGCCGGGGTGCACGGAGTTGACCCGGATGTTGTGCGGCGCCAGCTCCAAAGCCGCCGACTTCGCCAGCCCGCGCACCCCCCATTTGGAGGCGACGTAGGGGTGCACCATGGGCGCGCCGCGCAGGCCCTCGATCGAGGACACGTTGATGATCGAGCCGCCGCCGGCCGCGATCATCGGTTCGACGGCCACCCGCATGCCCAGGAAAGTTCCGGTCAGGTTGACGTCAATCACCTTCTGCCACTTGGCCAGATCGAAACTCTTCAGCGGTCCGAGGGCGACGGTCCCGGCGTTGTTGACCAACACGTTGAGCTTGCCGAATTCGCCAACCGCGGTCTCGACGGCGGCGTCCCACTGGTCGGGCTGAGTGACGTCGAGGTGGACGTAGCGAACCGAGTCACCAATTTCGTCGGCCACCGCCTTGCCCTCGTCGTCGAGGATGTCGCCGATCACCACCTTCGCGCCTTCGGACACCAGCAGCCGCGCATGCTCGGCGCCCATTCCCCGGGCGCCCCCGCTGATCAGCGCGACTTTGCCTTCTACCCGTCCCACAGGGACTCCTTTCGATTTAGCGGCTCACCAAAGTGGTTGGTGCGTAAAGGCCTTTTCCGGTCACCAGCGGCAGATCCAGCGTGGTCCGGATGCCCGGCGGCGCGGCGATGACCGCGGGGATGGCGTTGACGATGCGGCCGGCGGCGCCGGCGATCGCGGCGTGGTTGTGGTCGCCCTTGCGGCTGCTCGGGATGATGTCGACGGCATACGACGGTTCGCCGGTGATCTCTACGCGGTACGAGCCGTCCCCCGCGGCGGGCTGAGGCAGGTCCGGTCGCAGGTCGGGCCGCAGCCGGGTGACGTGCTCGATGATGATGGCCGGATGCCCCTTGACCATGCCGCGGATCTCGAACTGCAGCACGGCCATGGTGCCCTTGGCGACC